>JBAQRB010000024.1:0-67093 GCA_049295655.1 Rhodocyclaceae bacterium | reverse complement strand
ACCATCCGCCGGGCCTCTCCTTCGTTGGTCGGCATCAATTTCACGCCGATTTGATTTTGCTCAAGCGAATCGTTGCCGGGTGCGTCTCTGTGCGACGATATGTCGCACCATGTATCGAGGCGCCTTCCGTAAAATGCGGCCTCGATTGTCGTCTCTGTGGCGAAATGCCGAAGTCTGATATTTTTTACTGTTCTTCCTCTTTTTGTATCGGTGCGCAAGTCGTGTATTTCCCCGTGGATATCTTCCGTATTTTTTTGCTGGCACTTTTTGCAATCATTACGCCGCTTGCTTCGGCTGCCGATGCCGTTCGTCCGGTGCATCCATTCGTCGCCGGCAGTCTTGCCAAAATTGTCGCCGAAAGAGAGGGGCGGCCCTTCGTGCTCGCTTTCTGGTCGGTTTCTTGCACCCATTGCCCGGCGGAGCTCAAGATGCTCGGCGAACTTCGCAAGCGCCATCCGAATTTCGACGTTGTCCTGGTCGCTGCGGATAGCCCGGATGAGGCACCGCGTACGCGACAACTGGCCATCAAGTACGGTCTGGGCCAGGCCGAACAATGGGTTTTTGCCGACGAGATGACGGAGCGCCTGCGTTTCGAGATTGATCGGCGCTGGCATGGGGAGTTGCCGCGCACCCATTTCTACGATCGTGAACACCGCATCACGGCGGTTTCCGGGGTCGTGCCGAAACTGCAGCTGCTTGCCTGGCTGAAGGCCGAGTTGCGATGAGTTCGCTGGATCCGCTCAATACCGCCGGGGAGCAGACGCCGGGCGCCGTTTTTTATTCACTGCCTGCCGCCGAGCCCCTGCCGTTCTGGCGACGCAGTGCCGCGCTGACCTTCGTGGTCGGCCTGCATCTGGTGGCGCTGCTCGTGCTTGTCGGCCTCGCTGCCAATCCGGAACTGGCCCGGCCGCTGCAGACAATGACCATGCGCATGCTGGAAATCGCACCGACACCACCGAAGCCGGAGCCGCCCAAGCCAGTCAAGCCGCCGCCTCCCGTCCCGCGCAAGGTGTCGCTTGCACCGCCGCCGATCATGACGGCGGCGCCCAGCACGGTTGCGGCGCCCAGTTTTGTCGTTGCCGCGCAGCCTGAACCGCGTCCGGTCGAGATTCGCCCGGCGCCACCCGCGCCGCCGGCGATCGTTGCCGCGCGTTTTGATGCCGATTACCTGCAGAATCCGAAGCCTGTCTATCCGGCCATGTCGCGTCGGCTGGGCGAGGAGGGCAAGGTTGTTCTGCGCGTTCGGGTCAGCGCACAAGGGGCTTCGCTTTCGGTTGAAATCAAGCAGTCGAGCGGCTTTGCCCGGCTCGACGAGGCGGCTCGCGCCGCTGTTGAAAAATGGCGCTTCGTGCCGGCCAGGCAGGGCAGCGATGCGGTCGACTCCTCGGTACTGGTACCCCTCAACTTCACCCTCGATAACTAAGGAATTGCGATGCACATGGAACTTGGATTGACGCATTTTTGGGCACAGGGTGACGCAGTCAGCCGTTCGGTGGCGCTGGTCCTTTTCATGCTGTCGATCGGCAGCTGGTATCTGATGGCCGGCAAGGTGCTGGCGATGGCGCAGGCGCGGCGCTGCCATGCGCGGGCGCTGAACGCCTTCTGGGGCGCTGACTCGCTGCCGGCGGCCATCGACGCACTTCGTCTCGAGGACAAGACCGGCATCCTGCTCAGCCTGGCCATTTCAGGCGCCAACGCGGCGCAGTTGCACGACCAGCATGCGGCGCGCGGCATCGGCGCGGGGGTTTCGTCCAGCGAGTTCGTCACGCGCGCCCTGCGCAACCAGATCGTCGAGTCGCAGGCGAGGATCGAGTCGGGGCTGACCTTTCTCGCCTCGGTTGGCTCGACCGCCCCGTTCATCGGCCTGTTCGGCACCGTGTGGGGCATCTACCACGCGCTGGTCGGGCTCTCCGGCGCGACGCAGGTGGTGCTCGACAAGGTGGCCGGCCCGGTCGGCGAGGCGCTGATCATGACGGCGGCCGGGCTTTTTGTCGCCATCCCCGCCGTTCTCGCCTACAACGCCTTTACCCGCAGCAATCGGCTGACGCTGGCCCGTCTCGACGGCTTTGCGCACGATCTGCATGCCTACCTCGTCACCGGCCTGCGCGGCCGCCCCGGCGACAAGCTGGTCGACCTCGATTCGGCACGCGCGGCGCGCAGCGCGTAAGGGGCGGCCATGTCGTTCGGATCGTTCAACGAAAGTGCCGCGGCGCAGCCGATGGCCGAAATCAACACCACGCCGCTGGTCGACGTGATGCTCGTTCTGCTCGTCATCTTCATCATTACCGCCCCCCTTTTCCAGCAGGCCGTACCGGTCGATCTGCCGCAGGTGGCGTCGACGAAACTGGAAGACAAGCCGCTGGTGGTTTCCGTGGCGGTTGACGCCGATGGCAGGGTCTATGTCGATGGCCTGGAGATCGCGCGTGCTGCGCTGGCGGCCCGTTTCGCCTCGAGCACGGCCAACGGCCTGCAGCCGGAACTTCACCTACGCGCCGATCGGGGAACGCGCTACGAGCGGGTCACCGAAGTGCTTGCCGAGGCGCAGCGGGCGGGGATTGTGAAGATTGCGTTTGTGACCGAGCCGGCGCGCTAATCGCTGCCGGGTATTTGAAATTCGATTAAATCAGAAAATGGAGTCAAGCATCATGAGTCGCAAACCCCTGGATGTTGCCACGATTTGTCAACGTAGCCCGTTATCCCTTGCCGTCGTGGCAGCACTGGGTGTTTTCTGCGCCGGCAATCTCCGGGCCGAAGAAAGCGAAATCAAGCTCAAGGAAATGAACATTTCAGCGGGGACCGACAAGCCCGCGGTGCCGGCCAACACGCCCAATACGGTCGAAAGTGTGACAGCCAAGCAAATCGCCGAAAGTGTCAATTCGGTGTCGTCGGCTGGTGCGCTGCTGTATCTGCCAAGCGTCCATGTTCGCGAACGCTTTATCGGCGACGTCAATGGCGGCTTGGCAATGCGCATGTATGGCGTCAATTCCAGCGCACAAACCATGGTTTATGCGGATGGGCTGCTGCTCTCGAACTTTCTCAACAACAGCTGTTGCCCCGGCCCGCGCTGGGGCATGGTATCGCAGGACTCGATCGACCGCGTCGATGTCATGTATGGCCCTTTCTCTGCGCTTTATCCTGGAAATTCAATCGGCGGTGTCGTGCTGATGAGTACGCACATGCCGAGCAAGTTTGAAGCGCACGCGAAGGTTGATGTCTTCGGCGAAAATTTCAAGCTGTACGGCACGGACAAAAACTTTACCGGGAAGCATGGCGCGGTAACGCTGGGCGACAAGGTGGGCGACTGGTCGTTCTGGTTGAGCGCCGACCATCTGGATAACCAGAGCCATCCGACCGATTTCACGCCGGCTAGCGCCAAGACAGGTGCCGCTGCCGCCGCAGGACAATACACCGTGGTCAGCGGCGCGCAGTTCGACCGGGATATCGCCAACAAAGCCAGGGTCACCACGGCGGCAACCAGCATCGACCATACCGTCAAGAACGATGGCACGCTCAAGGTCGCCTATGATTTTTCACCCACGGTGCGCGCCACTTATACCTTCAACGTTTGGCAGAATACATCCGACAAACAGATAGACAGCTACCTGAAGGACGTCGCCGGCAACACGATCTATGGCACCAGTACGACACCGGGTCCCTTCCGGTATGTGCGGATCAACGGCCAGGATTACTCGGTCACCGCGCCGAGTGTCAGCCGCTCCGACAGCGAATATCACATGCATGGGCTGGCGGTGAAGTCGAATAGCGGCGGGGCATGGGATTGGGAGGTCAATGCCAGTGCTTTCAATCAGAACAAGGATGTTACCCGTGCTTCTTCGGGCAATTTTGGGATGACACCGAGCACGGAAGCCACGGCAGGTACCATCACTTTTGCCGACGGAACCGGCTGGCAGAACCTTGATCTGCGCGGTATCTGGCGACCCGATGGACATGCAAAAAGCCGGCATCAGCTGAGCTTCGGTTTCCACACCGATACCTATACGACCAAGTCGGATCAATATGCCCTCGCTGCAGGAAACTGGCTGGGCAGCGCGAGCGGTGCGCTGAGAACCTCTTCCCGAGGGGAAACCTCGACCGAAGCGATCTATGCGCAGGATGCATGGCAACTTTCCCCCAGTCTGAAGCTGGTGCTGGGGGGGCGTGGCGAGAAATGGCAGGCGTCCAGGGGGAGCAATTTCGCCAACGGAGCCAACGTGAGCTATCAGGACAAAACGGTTTATGCGTTCTCGCCCAAAGCTTCGCTTTCCTACCAGGCCGCCCGGGATTGGACGTTGCGGAGCTCTTTTGGCCGGGGCACGCGCTTTCCGACGGTCGGCGAGCTGTTCAAGAACGTCGGCATTACGGCGGTGGGCGGGGGGAACGCCACGCCTGCACAAATCGCCGGGTTCCCCGCGCCGTATAACTCGGTGCTGACCAATAATCCGAATCTCAAGCCGGAGACTGCCGATGCGTGGGAGCTCACCATGGAGCGTTTCCTCGAGAATGGCGTCTGGCGCACTTCGCTGTTCGGGGAGGAGAAAAAGGATGCGCTCATCTCGCAGAGCGATATTGCGACGCTGCCGGGTTTCAGCATCAGCAGTGTCCAGAACGTCGATAAGGTGCGCACCTACGGGGTCGAAACCGCTTTGCAAACGAGCGATATGTGGGTGCGTGGCCTGGATCTGAGCGGCAGTCTTGCGTACATCCATTCGCGTATCGTGAAAGATGTCGCGGCCCCCGGTCTGGAGAATACGGAACTGCCGCTCGTTCCCGTCTGGCGTGCGTCGCTGCTCGGTACCTATCATGCGTCGGACGCGCTTTCCTACAGCCTTGGTTATCGTTTCAGCGGAAGACAGCATAGCGGTCTTTTCAACCCCACGACCCGGCAGTACCCGGACCCCAATCCCAACGTTTACGGCGGGCGGAGTTCTTTCCATGTTTTTGATGCCAAGGTACTCTACAAGGTCACCAAGCAGTGGTCCGCATCGGTCGGTGTCGACAACATCGGCAACGCCAAGTATTTCACTTGGTATCCTTACGCACAGCGAACCTTCTTTGCCAGCCTGAAGTTCGACTATTGACACGCGCATTGCGCCCGGGAAGCCCGATGATCATCTCTTCCATTGCCCGTCGTTTGTTGTGTGCAGCGACCGTGCTGCTCGTTTTTTCGGGGCCGGCTCTGTCCGCCGATACGCCCGCCATGCTGGCGAAGGCAAAAAAAGCGAGAGTCGAGCTCGGCGCTTCTGCCGCGTTCGCCCCGGATGGCCAGCTCTATGCGGTTGCCAGGCAGGGCGAGCATTTGCTGCTTTATCGCAGCCCTGACGAAGGGGCCAGCTGGATGGCGCCGGTGGTGGTCAACGCGCAGCCCGAGGCGATCTCCGCCGATGGCGAGAATCGTCCGAAACTCGCTTTTACGCGTGAGGGGGCGCTGCTTGTCTCATGGACCAAGCCGTTGAGCAAGCCCAATACCGGCGAAATACGCTTGGCACGCGCGGCGGATGGCGAACATTTTTCCGCACCGATCACCGTGCATCAGGACCGTGCCGAAATCACGCATCGTTTCGAATCGATGCTGGTGACGGGGGATGGTCGGGTGCTGCTGGCCTGGATCGACAAGCGCGATCTGGAGAAAGCCAAGGCCGGCAAGGAGGCGTATCGCGGCGCGGCAATCTACGCCGCCGTTTCGAGCGATGGCGGGCGCAGCTTCCTGCCGGAAAGGAAACTGGCCGATCATTCCTGCGAATGCTGCCGGCTGACTTCGGCGAGCGATGCCGATGGCACGCCGCTTTTCATGTGGCGGCATGTTTTCGCGCCGAACGAGCGTGATCACGCCATCGTTCGCGTCAAGGCGGATGGCTCGCCGGAAATGTTGCAGCGCGCCACCTTCGACCGTTGGAAAATCGACGGCTGTCCGCACCACGGCCCATCGCTGGCCGTCGATCGCGATGGGGTTCGCCATGCGGTGTGGTTCAACCAGAAGGATGGCGAAGGTCGTGTCTTTTATGGCCGCTTGAGCGCCGATGCCGCGGCAGGGGCTGTCGATGGGCAGCGCACCGTGGGTGATGCGCGTGCCGAGCATGCCGATCTGGCGGTTGCCGGTAAGCGCGTGGCGGTGGTCTGGAAAGCGTTCGACGGTGCGCAGGCAAAACTTCAGGCCGAACTGTCCGAGGATGGCGGGAAGACCTTCCGCTCGCTCGATCTTGCCGTTTCTGCGGGGCCTTCCGACCAGCCGCGCGCGTTGTGGCGTGGTGAACGTCTGTACGCCTTCTGGCACACGGCAAACGAAGGGATGCGCGTCTTTCCGCTGCATTGACGCTTTTTTTGCTGCGAAGGCTGGTTTTTTGATGTTCCCCGCCATTTGGACTGCTCGCCTGAAAAAGGCGGGAGCGCTTTTTCTCTTCTGGCTTCGGTTCTGTTGATGGAACGCTGAATCAATGCTTCATCTTGCCGTGGTTGTGATCGTCGGTCATCTTCAGCATCGCCTGCGGCTTCTTCACCGGTGCGTCGATGTTTTTCGTGCTGCCGTCATCGAACGAGAGCGTCATCGGCACTTTCTCGCCCTCCTGCAGCGCCTGCTTCAGGTCGATCAGCATCACGTGGTAGCTGCCCGGCTTGAGTTCGGCTTGCCCGTTGGATTTGACGTCGATTTCCTTGACCGGGCGCATTTTCATCACGCCGTTGTCGTTGATGTGGTTGTGCAGTTCGACGGTCTTGGCAATCGGGCTATCGACCCTGAGCAGCTTGCGATCGGCGCTGCCACTGTTCTTGATGGTCATGAACGCACCGGTGGTCGGCGTTCCTGGCGGCGCCATGCGGACGTAGGCATCGCTTACCGAAATGTCGGCCTCGGCTGCTTGCAAGAGCGTTGATGTGGCCGCTGCCGTCAGCAGCAGGACAAGGCGGCGAAGTCGGATGGTCATGGCAGGTGGTCCTCGGAAAGTGGTTCGGAAAGGCGGGGGGCTTATTTGCCGCTGCCGGCCAGTAGCGGGCGTACGGCCTCGATGATCTGTTGCGGCGTCGAAGCGTGCGGCAGGCTGGCTGCGAGTTGCCCCTGCGGGTCGATTACGTAGGTAATCGACGAGTGGTCGACGGCATACAGACCTTTGCTGTCGGGCTTTTGTTTCATGTAGCTGGCGCCGTACTGTCCGGCGACTGCGGCCAGTTGCTCGGGCGTGCCGGTAATGCCGACGATTGCCGGGTGGAAAAAGGGGGCGTATTCCTTCAGTCGCTCCAGCGTGTCGCGCTCGGGGTCGAGCGAAACGAAGATGCCCTGCACGCGCTCGCGTTCGGCCGGGGTGAGTGCGGAAAGCGCCTGCGCCATCAGGGACAGCGAGGTCGGGCAGACATCCGGGCAGAAGGTGTAACCAAAATAAAGCAGGACGACCTTGCCACGGTAATCCCTGAGCGCGACGGAGCCATCTTTTCCCTGCAGCGTGAAATCGCCACCTTTGGGCGCTTCAGCAAGCAGAGGCCGGTTCTCCGTCGGACCGTGAGTGATCGTCCGCGGGGCGACCGGTTCCCAGAATACGGCGAGCCAGATCAGGAGCGCACTCAGGGCGGCGATCAAGGCGATCAGGGGTGCCTTCGTTTTCATCGCGCCGGCTTCATTCGCCGAATGTTTCGAAGCGGAACGGAATGGCGATCCGAGCCTTGCCGGTTTCTATGAGTACCGTGCTATCCCACTCCATTTTGCCAGTAACGCACACCGGCAGATGAGCCTGTCCATTGAAGCGCCCGTTGCTGCTTTCAAGCAACGGACGGTTGTAGCCCATCTTCATGTCGGTGCCGGCGAAATCGACCTCGATCTTGTGCGCTTCGCCGCCCCTCAGCGTGGCCTGCAGCTTGAGCGGCTTGAGTGATGGAATCGGGCGCGGTTCAATCGAAAACTCCAGCTGACTGCCGTCCGGGAGTGCGGTAAGGCAGGACTGCACGGCGAGATTGCAACTCGATAGCGGCAGGGTGATATCGGTTTTCGGGTTGAGAAGCGGCGCGAGTTTGTAGCCGGCGACACCCAGTACGGCGAGTGCGAGCAGGATGGCGATGTCGAGCAGCAATTTCTTGGTCATGGCTTGATATCGTAGAGGTAAGGCGCGAGCTGTCCATTATCGACCGAAACCTTCCGCCATTGTTGGCTTTGCGGACATCGTTGCAACCCTGGACGATGGTCGGCGCTCATTGTCGGAAGAAGTTCATTAGGCAAACTTGATCTATGTCAAATGAACGGTGGCGCCTTATGCTGAGAATGTGCGACATATTGCCGCAGTGGCGTTTCGTCGCAGGGTGATGAGGGTGGGAAAAAAGAATTTTTATTGTTCAACGGGAGAGTCATAGAGATGAAAGTCCGTATGAAGCAAACCGCATCCATGCTGCTGGCAGCCGGTCTCGGCTTCGCTGCAGCTGGCGCTGCGTATTCGGCCGAATCGCTGCAAGATGTGATGAAGCGCCGCAATCTGTCGCAGCAGGATCTGCTGGCTGCGTCCAAAACCTACGTGCCGACCGGCAAGCGCGACGATTTCGTCGTGTTCAGCTCGGGCGGTCAGTCCGGGCAGATGATCGTGTACGGCATTCCGTCCATGCGCATCCTCAAGTACATCGGTGTGTTTACACCAGAACCCTGGCAGGGCTATGGCTTCGACGAAAGCTCGAAGGCCGTTCTGGCGCAGGGCAAGATCGACGGTAAAGACATCACCTGGGGTGATACGCACCACCCGGCGATTTCCGAAACGCAGGGCAAGTACGACGGCCAGTTCCTTTTCATCAACGACAAGGCCAACCCGCGCCTCGCCGTGATCGACCTGCGCGACTTCGAAACCAAGCAGATCGTCGTCAACCCGATCTTCAAGTCCGAGCACGGCGGCGCCTTCGTGACGCCGAATACCGACTACATCATCGAAGCGGCTCAGTACGCCTCGCCGCTGGAGAACAAGAAGTTCTTCCCGCTCGAGGAGTTCAACGAGAAATACCGCGGCGGCATCACCTACTGGAAGTTCGACCGCAAGGAAGGCCGCATCCAGCCGAAGGATTCGTTCTCGCTCGAGCTGCCGCCTTACTCGCAGGACTTGTCGGATGCCGGTAAAGGCCCGTCCGACGGCTGGTCGTTCACCAACTCCTTCTGTTCCGAGCGTTACGTCGGCGGCATTGAAAAGGGTCGTCCGCCGTATGAAGCCGGTTGTTCCGCCAAGGACACCGACTATCTGCACGTGATCAACTGGAAAAAGGCGGCTGAACTGGTCGCTGCCGGCAAGGCCAAGAAAATCAACGGCCACAACGTGCTGATGATGGAAACGGCAATCAAGGAAGGCATCCTCTTCCTGGTGCCGGAACCCAAGTCGCCGCACGGTGCCGACGTTACTCCGGACGGCAAGTTCATCGTCGTTTCCGGCAAGCTCGATACGCACGTTTCGGTTTACTCCTTCGACAAGATCCAGGCTGCCATCAAGGCCGGTAACTTCGAATCGAAGGATCCTTACGGCATCCCGGTGATCGCCATGAAGGACGCCCTGGAGAAGCAGGTTCAGCTCGGACTCGGCCCGCTACACACCCAGTACGACTCGAAGCCGTGTATTGCCTACACCTCGCTCTACGTCGACTCGCAGGTTGCCAAGTGGAACTACTGTGAAGGCAAGGTCCTCGACAAGCTTTCCGTCCACTACAACATCGGTCACCTGATGGCCATGGAAGGTGATTCCATGGATCCGAAGGGCCGTTTCCTGGTCGCGCTGAACAAGCTGGCAATCGATCGTTTCGTTCCGGTTGGTCCGCTGCATCCGCAGAACCACCAGCTGATCGACATCAGCAACGACAAGATGCAGTTGCTGTACGACATGCCGCTGCCGCTCGGTGAGCCGCACTACGCGGTTGCCATCGAAGCGACCAAGCTGAAGCCGGGCGTTCGCTACAAGGTGGGCACCGACAGCCGTACGGACAAGCCGCATGCCGGTATGGTTCGTGCCGGTGAAGAGAAGACGGTCAAGAAGGGCAACAAGATCGAAGTCTTCGGTACGCTGATCCGTTCGCACATCACCCCGGAAACCATCGAGGCTGAAGTTGGCGACGAAATCACGATCAACCTGACCAACCTCGAGCGCGCTCAGGATGAAACCCACGGCTTCACGGTTTCGACCTACAACGTGCATGCATCGGTTGAGCCGGGCAAGACCGTCCAGGTCAAGTTCAAGGCTGACAAGGAAGGTGTGTATCCGTACTACTGCACGGAATTCTGTTCCGCGCTGCACCTTGAAATGCAGGGTTACCTGCTGGTCAAGCCAAAGGGCTGGAAGCCGACCAAGATGACGGCAAGTGCCGGTACCACCTACACCGAAGCGGATTACAAGGCTCAGGTGAAGAAGGTTGCCGATACGCAGGCAGTCATCGATTCCGTCGTTGCCTACATTACCAGCGTCAACTACAAGGACTTCCCGGATGTGGTCAACATGGTTGATGATGCATTCGACCAGCTGAGCAAGGGCAAGGAAGCCAAGGCCAAGGCTGATGAAGCCGCGGCGAAGAAGGACTGGAACCAGGCAGCCCTCTGGACCGAGCAGATTTGGCAATACCAGGTCAAGACTGCCGACCTCGGTCTGCGCGCCAAAACCTTCCTTGAGCAGAATGGTGCCAAGAAGGTCAAGTAAGCCCTCTTGATGTAACTCAAAGTTGTTAAGGCGGGGAGCAGATTAGACTGCTCCCCGTTTTCTTATGAAAGAAGGATGACCATGAAAAAAGTAATGGCTTTTATCGCCCTCGCCGCTTTTGCTTCCACTGCTGCGCTGGCTGCCGATGGCGCCAAGCTGTACGCCGAAAAGACCTGTACGGCGTGTCACGGCAAGGATGGCAAGAAGACCCTGATGCCTGACTATCCGAAGATTGCCGGCCAGAACAAGGCCTACATCGAAAAGCAGATGAAGGACATCAAGAGTGGTACGCGTGCCAATGGCAATAGCGCTGCGATGAAAGGCGTGATGGAAATTGTCAGCGATGCAGAAATCAAGGACCTCGCTGAGTTCGTCTCGCAGATGAAGTAATGCCTGTCTGGGCGGGGCGTCAGGTTTGTTTTCGTGGGACGCCCTGCTTGATGCACGTCAAGGCAACGGCTGCATCTGTCAGGTAGGCTGTTTTGTGTTTTATTTTCTTCGCGCAAAGGATTTTCAATGAAAAAACTGATTCTGGCGGTTTCCCTGGCGATGATCGCCGTTGGCGCTGTCCACGCCTCCCCACCTGCTCCCAAGCAGCAGGGTATCGAGGGCAAGGATTACAAGTGGAATGCCCAGGAGGGCGAGAAGATTGAGGCGCTCACCAAGAAGGGTGACAAGAAGCGCGGCGAAGAAGGTTATGAAACCTGCGCCGCCTGCCACCTGCCTTCCGGCGCCGGTCGCACCGACGGCACCTTCCCACAACTCGCCGGTCAGCACACCACCGTGCTGATCAAGCAGATGGCCGATATTCGCGCCGGACTGCGCGACAATCCGACGATGTATCCGTTCGCCGCGACACTGACCGATGCGCAGGAACTGGCTGACGTTTCGGCTTACATCGAAGGTCTGTGCATCCCGATCGATCACGGCCATTACGACATGAAGCCGCTCGACAATACCGACAAGAACTGGAAGGCTCCGGCCGATACCGCTCAGCGTCTGGCCGAAGGCAAGGCGCTGTACGAGAAGGAGTGCAAGGAGTGTCACGGCGTCAACGGCGAGGGTAACAAGGAAAAGTTCTATCCCGTGATCGCCGGTCAGCACTACAAGTATCTGCTGCGCCAGATGACCGAAATTCGTGACGGCAAGCGTCGTAACGCCAATCCGGACATGGTCAAGATCATCAAGAAATACGACAACAACCAGCTGGTTTCGATTTCGGCTTATCAGGCGAGTCTGGTCATGCCGGGTAACATGTGCAAGCCGAAGGCTGGCGCAAAGAAAAAGTAAGCAGGGGGTTTTCGGCAGTAAAAAAGCCCGCTACTTTCCAGTGGCGGGCTTTGTACTACAGTGAAAGTTAGTAAATCAGCATATGCTGTAATACGGAGTTTTTGAGCGGCAACGGGAACAGCAAGCCTTCATGCCGCCGGGTCAACAAAGGATCGTGAAATGTCCGCGCAAGCCAAGAAACAGAATCTCATCGTCGGTGGCCTGACTTTCGTCGCCATGGTGGTGATGATCGCCGCCTACTTTGCACCCATCTGGTGGGTCTCGCTGACCGCACCGAATTACCCGAAGGATGCTTTCCCGGATGGCATCCGTATCCACTTCCATTTTGACGGCGTGTACAACGGCTGCAAGGCCGCCGGCAAGGGTACGCGCATGGCCAACGAGATCATCCAGAAGGATCTGTCGCACGAGGACGAGCGCTACAACCCGATTACCGATGTGAAAAAAGATCTCAATAAGGGCGCCGAGGGGCTTGATTGCGTCCATGAGATGAATACCATCAATCACTACGTCGGCATGTTCCCGATTTCCACCGGCGCACCGGTCGAGAAGCCGCTGGCCAAATTCTTCTTCGCTTTCTTTGCCGTGATGCTCGCCGGCTTCATGGCGCCAAAACGCAAAACCCGCGTGCTCGTTCTTTCGGCTGGCTTCGCCGCCGTTGCGGCCTGGATGCTGGTCGATCAATACGCCCTGGGGGCGCTCGATGCCCACGTTGCAAGCTACGTCAACGATGCGGCGACCTTCTTCAACGAGCCGGAAAAGATCAAGACCTGGGGCGATAACGTGCGCAATGTGACCCACCTTGCGATTGTCGGTCTCATTGTTGCGATGGGGATCGTCGTTGCCGGCGTCGCTACGGTCGGCAACTTCTCCTTGCTGCTGGCGCTTGTTCCCGCGCTGCTGCCGGTGTTTTTCGTGATCACCTATGCTGGCTGGCTCTGGTTCTTCGGTCACAACATGCACCCGTGGGGCGCGTTCACGGTCAAGCCTTTCATGCCGACCGTCTTCGGCGAAGGCAAGGTCGCCCAGTTCAGTACCTATTCCTACCCCTACTGGGGCTATGCCATGCTGCTCGTCGTTTCCGCCTGTCTGGCGCTGGCCATCCTGATTCGGCGCAAGCAGGTGCGTGAAGGTTCGGCGGAGTAGAAAGATGTACGGTCGTGCGCTAGTCGTCGGGCTTTCTTTCGGGATTGCCCTCATGATGCCCTCGCTGGGCGGTGCCGAGGATGCGCTGATGGCACTGCAGCGCAGCGGTGTCCGGGGGAGTCAGTCCGATGGCGCCCGGCCGGCAGCCGCCAAGTCCGACGGAATGGGCGCGCCGGCTTCGGCGGGCTGGGGCAGTGCCGACGAAAAGGCGGCGATCCCGACGACGCCGCGCGTCGCGGGTCTGCCGTTCCTGCAGGACTTGGTCAATGACGCGCCGGCGGGTTCTCTCCTCAAGCTCAAGCCCGGGCGCTATTCCGGTCCGGTGGTCGTCAACAAGACGCTGACCATCGAAGGCGGCGGTCAGGTGGTCGTTGATGGCGGCGGCAGCGGCACCGTCTTCGTCCTCGAGGCGAGCGACGCCGTCTTGCGCGGCCTGCACCTGACCAACTCCGGTTCGTCGCACGATTCGGACGATGCCTGTCTCAACGTGCGCGGCGACCGCAACGTGATCGAAGATATCCGCATCGACAACTGCCTGTTCGGCATCGACCTGAAGAAGTCGAACAGCAACATCGTTCGCCGCAACACCATTCGTTCAAAACCCTTCGATCTCGGCACGCGCGGCGATGGCTTGCGCCTGTGGTACAGCAACAAGAACCTGATCGAGGCCAATACCATCGAGGATTCGCGGGACATGGTCGCGTGGTATTCGAACGACAACTATTACCTCAACAACGTCGGCCGGCGCAGCCGCTATTCGATTCATTTCATGTTCGCCGCCAACAATCTGATCGAGGGCAATCGCTTCTACGACAACGCAGTCGGCGTCTACATCATGTATTCCGGCGGCGGCGCAATCCGCAATAACGTCTTTTCGCACGCCAACGGTCCGACCGGCATGGCGGTCGGCTTCAAGGAAGCTTCCGACGTCATCGTCGAAGGCAACGAAATCATCTACTGCGGCGTTGGCGTCGGTCTCGACATGTCGCCCTTCGAGCCGGACAGTACGATCACGATCCGCAACAACCGGATCGCCTACAACGGCATTGGACTGAGTTTTTTGGCCGACAAGGAAGGCACTATTGTCGAGGGCAATGCTTTCGAAGGAAACCTGACCCAGGTTGCCCTGGGCGATACCGGCAGTGCCCGCAACAACGTCTGGCGCGGCAACTACTGGGACGATTACAAGGGCTTCGACCGTAACGGCGACAATATCGGCGACATGGCGCACGAACTGTATGCCTTTGCCGATCAGGTCTGGATGGAAGTGCCCTACGCGCGATTCTTCCGCAACGCGCCGATGATGGAAACGCTCGATTTTCTCGAACGTCTGGCGCCGTTCTCAACACCGACGCTGATTCTGCGCGACGAGAAACCGATCTTCAATAAACCTCAGCAGTTGAGCAGGCGGTCCAGCCATGAGCGATGAGAACAAACCCACCGTAAAGCGTCCCGTGGCGCCGGTTCGCAAGCAAGCCAATCGCCGTAAGTTCATTCGCTCGGTGCTGCTGACCGGTGGTGTCGTCGGACTATCGATGCTCGGCTATCTGCCGGTCGCCAATGCCCGCAAGTCACGGATGCGGCCGCCGGGGGCGCTCGAAGAGCATGATTTCCTTTCGTCGTGCATCAAGTGCGGCCAGTGCGTCCAGGTCTGTCCGGTCGCGGCAATCAAGCTCGACGACATCGATTCCGGGTTCGGCATCGGCGTGCCCTACATCGATTCGCGCCAGCAGGCGTGCGACTTTTCGTGCGATGCGGTGCAGTGCATTCTGGCCTGTCCGACCGGCGCGCTGACCTACATCAAGCCGCCTTTTGCCGACCTGCGCGAAGGCATGAAGCTTGCCCATGCGCCGGTGCTCAAGGCCAAGGAGAAGGACGCCGAGCCGACGCTCAACCTCAAGGAGCGTACCGGGATCGCCCGTTTGTCGCGTCCGGAAGCCTGTCTTGCGGTGCAGGGCAAGGGCTTCAAGGGGCAGGCCCGCGGCGCTGGTTTCACGGGCCGCATGCGTTACATGGAGGTCGATCGCTGGAAGCCGATCGCCGTGCGCGATCATCCCTACGAGCGCGATATCTGCGATCTTTGCGTCACCGAATGCCCGATCAAGGATGCGATCAAGCTTGAGCAGACGGTTGGCGCCGACGGCGTCAAGCGCTACCGGCCGGTCGTGCTCGAACAATGCGTCGGCTGCGGTGTTTGCGAAATGATCTGCCCGGTTGAGCCGACGGCCATCGTCGTCGAAGAACGTAAAGCCTGGAGTGCATGATGGGTGCCTTTGAACGGATCAAGGTCATGCTCGGCGCGCAGCCGCAGAAGGCCGTCGAATTTACGCCCGAAGCGCGCCAGATTCATGAAATGAAGCGCATGAGCAAGGCCGATTTCGAGGCCCAGAAGCAGCATGCGCGCGAGCATCAACTGGTTTCGCACAAATGGCGTAACCGGCGCTGGGCGGTGCTGCTGTTTACCAACCTGCTGTTTACCGTCTCATTCTGGCTCGACATCCAGTTGCTCGAAGGCGCGCTGACCGCCTCGCGCTTTGCCGGCTTCCACCTGATCGATCTCAATTCCGCGCTGCAGGTGATGCTCGCGCACAAGCACATCATCGTGAACCTGTTCATCGGGACGGCGACGGTCTTCGTCTTGTGGGCGGCGCTCGGCGGGCGTTCGTTCTGCTCCTGGGTCTGTCCGTATCATCTGGTTGCCGAGGGATTCGAGTGGCTGCATCTGAAGCTCGTCGACAAGAAGCTGGTCAGCGATCACGAGTTCCATCGCGGGACGCGCACCGTTTTCTGGCTGCTCTTCTCGGTCATGGCGCTGGTCAGCGGCTATACCGTTTTCGAGACCATCTCGCCGACCGGCATCCTGTCACGGGCATTGATCTACGGGCCGTCGCTGGCGCTCGGCTGGGTTCTGCTGCTGCTGGTCTTCGAGGTGGTCTATTCGCGTCGCGCCTGGTGCCGCTACGTCTGCCCGATCGGCCTGACCTATGGTATGGTGGGCGCCATTTCACCCCTGCGCATTCAATACCGGCTGGAAAACTGTTTCCACGAGGGCGATTGCCGCAAGGTCTGTCTGGTGCCGCACGTTCTCGATGTCGTCATCAAGGGGCGTGCCCCCGACAAGCATATGGCGATCGGTCCCGACTGCACGCGCTGCGGCCTGTGCGTCGATGTTTGTCCGAGTGGTGCGCTGGTTTTCGATGTAAAAGGTTTGAGCAAGCTGCTCTGAGTAAAGTCGTCAATGATTCGTTTTGAAAATGTAAGCAAACTCTTCAAGCGCAATCGGGTTCTCGATGGCGTCAGTCTGGATATTCAACTCGGCGAGCGCATCGCGCTGATCGGCTCGAACGGTGCGGGGAAAACGACACTGATCCGTTGCCTGCTCGGCGAATACACGCACGACGGCAAGGTCAGCATCGACGCCCAGAGTCCGCGCAACGAACGCACCAGCGTACTCGGCAAGGTCGGTTTCGTGCCGCAGTTGCCGCCGCCGCTCAAGATGCCGGTCGGCCAGCTGGTCAATTTTGCCGCGGCGGTCTGCCACTCCGATCCGAAGCGTATTCACGGCATCGCGACGCGTCTTGGGCTCGATGTCGAAGAGATTCTGGCGCGTCCGTTCAACCGCCTGTCCGGCGGCATGAAGCAGAAGCTCTTGATCGCCATTGCATTGGGCCGCGATACGCAGGTGCTGGTGATGGACGAGCCGGCGGCCAACCTCGACCCCGAAGCGCGGCACATCTTCTTCCAGCTGCTTGCCGAGCGCCTGGAAAATACGACGATGATCATCTCCAGCCACCGTCTCGACGAAGTGGCCTCACTGGTCAATCGGGTCGTCGAGATGGACATGGGCAAGGTCGTCCTCGACGACCGCGTTGCCGAGGAATCCAAGCTGTCGGCACTGTTCGAGTGCCGGCTGACGCTGGCGCGTGCCGACCAGGCGATCGCCAAGACGCTCGTTTCCTGGCAGTTTGCCGACCGGCGCGACGGGCTGGAGTGGCATGGTCTCGTTTCGGGCCCCGATCGCCTGCGCTTTCTCGGCATGGTTTCGCGTTATGTCGGTCTGCTGGTGCGGATCGAGATGGCCGAAGTCGATCCATCGATTACATTGCAATAAATATGAAACGACGCCATTTCTGTGCCGCGCTGCCGGCTGCTGCTCTCGGGCTTTCACTCGCCGGCTGCCGTGGCGAGCCGAACTCCGGCCCGGTCGATATCAAATGGGATCGCGAAACCGATCCGCGCTGCAGCATGGTGATCAGCGACAAGCGTTTCGCCGCGCAGATCCGCGATGCCAACCGCAAGCCCTGGAAGTTCGACGACATCGGCTGCGCGATGTTCTGGCTGATGCAGCAGACTTTCAGCGAGCAGACGCCGAATACCGAGTACTGGGTCGCCGACTACCAGTACGGCGGCTGGCTCGATGCGCGCAAGGCTTTCTATCTCGAAGGCAAGAAGAGCCCGATGGGTTATCACTTTGCCGCGCTCGCCAAGCCCGAAGACGGGGCGATTCCCTATGCCGAAATGAAAAAGCGCATTCTTTCGCGCGGCAAATGAGTGGATAAGCAAAGCATGAACACACTCTTTCTGACCGCCAAGCTCGATATCGTCGAATCCTTGCGTGCGCGCTGGTTCCTGATCTACAGCCTGGTCTTCGGCGGCATCGTCGCGCTGCTCTTCGCCTTCGGCCTCACCGAGTCGCGCGTGCTCGGTTTTATCGGCCTGTCGCGCCTGCTGGTCACCTACATCCAGCTGACCATGGCCATCCTGCCGGTCTTTGTCCTGATCACGACGGTGCGTTCGGTTGCCGGCGACCGCGAGGCCGGCGTTTTCGAATATCTGCTCTCGTTGCCGGTGTCGCTTTCGGCATGGTTCTGGGGCAAGATCATCGGCCGCTACGTCACCATTTTCCTGCCGGTTTTCGTCGCCATGCTCGGCTCGGTGGTCTGGTCGCTGATCCAGGGCGTCGAAGTGCCGTGGGGAATGTTCTTCTACTACACCGCGCTGCTCGCGGCGATGGCTTGGTGCTTTCTCGGTATCGGCATGCTGATTTCGACGCTGGCGCGCAGCACCGACGTGGCACAGGGCGCGGCCTTCATGGTCTGGCTGACGATGCTGCTTTTCCTCGACCTGATCCTGCTCGGCATCATGATCCAGGGCCACGTCGCCCCCGAGGTCGCGGTGAGCATCGCACTGGCCAACCCGCTGCAGGTTTTCCGCACGGCGGCGCTGGCCATGTTCGATCCGCAGCTGATCGTCCTCGGGCCGTCGGCCTACGTCATCCTCGATCTTTTCGGCGCAACCGCTTATCAGGTCTACGCGCTGGTCTACCCGGTGCTGATTGGTTCGCTCTGTGCGCTGGTCGGCTACCTGACCTTCCGCCGCTCGGACCTGCCGTGATGGCACGCTTGAGAAAGCTGGCCGGCGACACGTTGGCGCTCCTGGCCCTGCTGGGGCTGTTTGCGGCCATCCCCGCCGGTGCCGATGAAACGACGTCAGCCGCGGCTTTCTTCGCGCTGACGATGAACACGCCGGACGAGCAGCCGCTCGCTTTCGCCTCGCTGAAGGGCAAGCCGCTCGTCGTCAATTTCTGGGCGCGCTGGTGCGGCCCGTGCCGCAAGGAAATCCCCGATCTGGCCGAGATGCACGCCAGATACAAAGGCAAGGGCCTGGTCATTGTCGGCGTTGCCGTCGAGGATCCTGCCAACCGCGACAGCGTTCGCGAGTTCGCCAAGGCCTACGAAATGAGCTACCCGCTGGTCATTGCCGGTGCGCAGGGCGGCATCGAACTGATGCAGGCGCTCGGCAACCCGAAATCCGGCCTGCCGTTCACGGTGGTCATCGACCGCAGCGGCAAGATCGTCGCCAAGAAACTCGGCGCCATGAGCAAGGCCGAGATGGAAGCGGCGATCAAGCCCATCCTTTGACCTAAGCCAAAGTATTCCGCTAGCGGGCGGCGCATCCTTCGGGCTGTGCCGTTTTTGTTTGATCAGCCCTTGAGATCGTCCATGCGAAAAATTCTCGCCCTCCTGTCCGTCGTCCTCCTTTCCGCCTGCGCTACGCCGCCACAACTGCGCGGCACCGGCGATCTCGGTCTGGTCATCGAACGCGCCAGCGGCAAGCTGACGTTGGTCGATACCAGCAAGCGCGCGCCCTATGCCCGGATCGAGGGACTGGGCGACCTCTCGCATGCCTCCGCCGTCTATTCGCGCGATGGGCGCTACGCCTTCATTTTCGGTCGCGATGGCGGCCTGACCAAGGTCGATCTGCTCGAAGCGCGCGTCGTCAAGCGCATCATGCAGGCCGGCAACTCGATCGGCGGCTCGATCTCGCAGGATGGCCGCATCGTCGTTGCTCAGAATTACACGCCGGGCGGCATCAAGGCGTTCGACGTCGATACGCTCGAACTGCTCTCCGAGGTGCCGGCCGAATACGCGCCGGGCAAATTTTCCAAGGTCGTCGGACTGGCCGATCTGTCGGGCAACCGCTTCGGCTATGCCTTGTTCGAAGGCGGCGAGATCTGGGTGAGCGACTTTTCCGATCCGCGGCATCCGACAACGCAGCGTTTCCCTGCCGGACAGCAGCCCTACGACGGGCTGGTCACGCCGGATGGGCGTTTCTACATGACCGGGCTGTTCGGTGAGGATGGCATTGCCCTGCTCGATACCTGGCTGCCGCAGCAGGGGGCGCGCAAGATCCTCGCGAACTACGGGCGCGGACAGGAGAAGCTGCCGGTCTTCAAGATGCCGCATCTGCGCGGCTGGTCGATGGCGCAGGGCCATGCCTACCTGCCGGCGATCGGCCGCCACGAAGTGCTGGTGGTCGATGCCGACAACTGGCGCGAGGTCGGCCGGATCAAGGTCAAGGGGCAGCCGGTGTTTGTCATGGCGCGGCCGGACGGGCGGCAGATCTGGGTCAATTACGCTTTTCCCGACAATTCGTCGGTTGAAGTGATCGACACGCTGACCGGCAAGATCGTCAAGACGATGGAGCCCGGCAAGGCCATCCTGCACATGGAATTCACGCCGCGCGGCGAGCACGTCTGGCTCTCGGCGCGCGACGACAACAAGGTCCTGATCTACGATACGGCGACTTTCGCCAGGATCGGCGAGTTCGCCGCCGACAGCCCGAGCGGCATTTTCTTCACCAGCCGCGCCAGCCGCACCGGATTCTGATCGAGCGATGGAAGAAGCAATGGAAGAAACACTCGACTTTCGCCTGCTCAACAATTTCCAGCGAAATTTTCCGCTTTGCCCGGCGCCGTTCGCCGAACTCGCGGCGACGCTTGGCGTCGCCGAGGGCGCGGTGCTGCGCATGCTCGAGGAACTGCGCCGCGAAGGGAAGATTTCGCGCGTCGGCGCCGTCTTCGCGCCGAAGCGGATCGGCGCCAGCACGCTGGCCGCCATGGCCGTGCCGCCCGAGAAGCTGGCGCGCGTTGCCGAGTCGGTCAATCGTTTTCCCGAGGTCAATCACAATTACCAACGCGAACACCGCTACAACCTGTGGTTCGTCGTCACCGCCGGTTCGGAAGGCCGGCTGCAGGCGGCGCTTGGCGCCATCGCGCAGGCCGCCGGCTATCCGGTGCTGAAGTTGCCACTCGAGCGGGAATACCACATCGACCTCGGTTTCTCGCTGAACGGCAAGGAGGAGAAGCGCGCGGTGCAGGCCCGTCCCTTCATGCCGCCGAGGCAGCTCGGCGAACTCGAACGGCGTCTGGTGATGGCGCTGCAGGAGGGCCTGCCGCTCTTCATCCGCCCCTTCCAGGTCCTCGCCAACCGGGTCGGCTGCGAAGAGAGCGAAGTGCTCGAAAGGATCAGCCGCTGGTGCGAGGAGGGCGTCATCAAGCGTTTCGGCGTCGTCGTTCGCCACCATGAGCTTGGCTACACGGCCAATGCCATGCTGGTGCAGGATATTCCCGATCCGCTGGTCGGGACGCTCGGCGAGATGCTGGCGGGCGAACCGGGCGTCACCCTGTGCTATCAGCGCCCGCGCGTGCGGCCGGACTGGCCGTACAACCTCTTTTGCATGATTCACGGGCAGGCGCGCACTGAAGTCGAAGCAAAAATTGCCGAACTGCGCGAGCGCCTCAAGCTTTCTGCTTACGCACACGACACCCTGTTTTCACTGACCCGTTTCAAGCAGACCGGTGCCCGTTATGCGTGAAACCGCGACCATCAAAGCGATCGACGAGATCGACCGCGCGATCATCGATCGCCTGCAGGGCGATTTCCCGATCTGCGAGCGACCCTACGCCGAGGCCGCCGTAGCGCTCGGCATCAGCGAAGAAGCGCTGCTCTCGCGCCTGCAGCGCATGCTCGACACCCGCGTGCTGACCCGCTTCGGCCCGATGTTCCAGGTCGAGCGCATGGGCGGCGCCTTCGTGCTGGCGGCCATGTGCGTGCCGGACGCCGATTGGGATCGCGTGCTGGCCGCGGTGAACGCCTTTCCGGAAGTCGCGCACAACTACCGCCGCGAGAGCGCCCGGCAGTGCGAGTTCAATATGTGGTTCGTCTTGGCCACCGAGACGCCGGAAGGGATTGCCAGCGCCGTGCAGAAGATCGAAGACGCTACCGGCCTGCCGGTCTTTCCTTTCCCCAAACTCAAGGAGTTCTTCGTCGAAATGAAGCTGGCGGTGTGTTCATGAATACCATTACGGTTGATGATCTGGAGCGCCGTCTCGTCGTCGCCACACAGGGCGGTCTGCCGCTCGTGCCGCGCCCCTACCATGCACTGGCCGAGCAGCTGGGCGCACCGGTCGAGGAGGTCATGGCGTGCCTTGCCAGCATGCTCGAACGCGGCGTCATCCGCCGCATCGGTGCCGTGCCCAATCACTACGCGATCGGCTACACGGCGAATGGCATGAGTGTCTGGGACGTGCCGGACGAGCGCATCGACGAGCTCGGTGCGCGCATCGGCGCGCTGGATTTCGTGACGCACTGCTACCATCGGCCGCGCAAGCTGCCGGCGTGGCCGTACAACCTGTTCGCCATGGTGCACGGCAGTTCGCGTGAAGAGGTGCTGAGCAAGGTCGCTCAGATCGCCGAACTGCTCGGCGCCGATTTCCGGGCGCACGACGTGCTGTTCTCGACGCAGATACTCAAGAAGACCGGTCTGCGCATCGGTGCTTGAGACGGACGCTTGCGCGTTTCGTGTCGCGCATTTGCTTTACACTGCCCTTTGGTAAGTGAGAATATTTCTACCTATTGATTGCCTCAGTTGATAGACCCATCGCAATGACCATGCCGATCTCCGATGCACTGAAGGATTTTCTCGATAGCCCCGAAGGCGGGCAGCGCTTCGATGCATCGTCCCTGCTGCGCGCGCTGTCGGGAGCGCCGGCGGCTGGCACGCACAGCGAGGCGGCATGGCGTTGCTTACAGTTGTTTGTACGCGCCGTCGAGTCATCGTCCAATGGCATCATGATGACCGATGCCGTGGCGCCGCAGCACCCGATTATCTACGTTAACCCGGCTTTTGAGCGCATCACCGGTTATCCGGCAAAAGAGGCGATCGGTCGCAGCGCGCATTTCCTGCTCGGCGAGGCGCTCGACCAGCCGGCACTTGACGTCATCCGGCACGCATTGCGCTCGCATGACTCGGGGCAGGCCATGGTGCAGTGCTGCCGCAAGGACGGTTCGTCCTTCTGGAACCAGCTTTCCGTCGTGCCGGCGCCCGACGCCCAGGGGGCGATCGGTCATTATGTCAGCATTCTTGACGACGTCAGCGAGCAGGTATTCCGGGATAGCCAGGTAGCGTATCTGGCCACCCACGATATGCTGACCGGTTTGGCCAACCGCACGCTGCTCGCCGACCGGCTGACGCAGGCCGTCACGCACAGTGCGCGCGACGGGAGCATCGCCGCCGTCCTGTTGATCGATCTGGATCGCTTCAAGCAGGTGAATGACAGCCTGGGCCACAGCCTTGGCGACAGCCTGTTGAAGGCCGTGGCGACACGCCTAGAGGGAAGCGTTCGCGAAGGCGATACCGTTGCCCGCATCGGCGGCGACGAGTTCGTTCTCGTGTTGAGCGAGCTGGCCCGGCATGAAGACGCGACGATGCTCGCCCGAAAATTACTCGCCTTGTTGGCGCAGCCTTTCGATCTCGATGGCCGCGAGTTGTTCGTCACGCCCAGCATTGGCATCAGCTTTTATCCGCAGGACGCGAGCGATGCGCCGTCGCTGCTGCGCCTGGCCGATCTTGCCATGTATCAGGTCAAGGCCGGCGGGCGCAACGGTTTCAACTGTTACGCACAGGTGATGAACGAGCGCGCCCAGGAGGAGGCCGAGCTTGAAGCCGGCTTGCGTGGTGCGCTGGAGCGCGGCGAACTGAAGCTTTATTATCAGCCCAAGGCCGATCTGTATTCCGGCGAGATCTGCGGCGCCGAGGCGCTGATTCGCTGGCAGCATCCGGCGAAAGGTCTGGTTCTGCCGGCCCACTTCATTCCGCTCGCCGAAGAGTCGGGAATCATCCTGCCGATCGGCGAATGGGTATTGCGCGAAGCCTGCCTGCAAGCGGCGCGTTGGCAACGCGAGGGCTTGCAGGCGCTGACCATTGCGGTCAACCTTTCGGCGCGCCAGTGCCGGCAGGAAAATATCGTCGAGATCGTCGCATCGGCGCTGGGTGATGCCGGTCTTGCCCCGAAATGGCTACAGATCGAAGTGACCGAGTCGATGGTCATGCAGAATCTCGATACGGCGGAGAGTGTGCTGCGGCGACTCAAGGCGCTTGGCGTCAGTCTGGCGATGGACGATTTCGGCACTGGCTATTCCAGCCTCGGTTACCTCAAGCGCTTTCCGTTCGATTGCCTGAAGATCGACCGCTCCTTCGTACAGAACATCACCACCGAACCCGACGATGCATTGATCGCCATTGCCGTCATCGCCATGGCGCACAGCCTGGGGCTGTACGTGGTGGCCGAGGGCGTCGAAACCGAAAGCCAGATGCGCTATCTGCGCCAGCAGAATTGCGAACAGTTACAGGGCTATTTCTTCTCGCAACCGCTGCCGGCCGATGGCTTTCGCGACTTCATCGAGCGCGCCGAGCACCTGCCGCTGAGCAGCGCTGAGGCAGACCCCGCGCTACGCACGCTGCTCCTCGTCGACGACGAGGAAGATATCCTGAATACACTGAAACGTCTGCTGCGGCACAGCGGTTACCGCATTCTGTGCGCCACTTCCGGTGCTGCCGCACTCGAACTGCTGGCATTGAACGAGGTGCAGGTGATCGTTTCCGACCAGCGCATGCCGTACATGAACGGAACCGAGTTTCTCAGCCGCGTCAAAGCGCTTTATCCACGAACCGTGCGCATGGTGCTCTCAGGCTACAGCGATCTGGCTTCGCTGACCAATGCGATCAATCACGGCGCCATTTTCCGTTTCCTGACCAAGCCATGGGACGACGACGAGCTGCGCGAACAGATTCACGAAGCCTTTATTCATTATGCTCAGGAAATAGCGGCACGCGCATCGCTCGCCGTGCCTGCGGGAGAGGGGTAAGCTTCGCGAACTTTCGCTCCGCGTGCATGGCCCGATATGTTCGCTTTGGAGACCGGGAAGGAAATTTTGTCGACAGCGGTCAGTTGCCGTCCGCCGCCATGCTTGATGAACGGACGTCCCGCTCTTTTCCGATCGCCCGTCCTCGTGCCTCTTGGCTGGGCGGTGCCGGCGAAAAGATGAACGCCCTCATCTGCCTTTTTCCGAAGAAAATGATGTCCGACGAGGTATTGCTGCAGGACCTATACTTCTGTCATGGTTCTGCCGCATTCCAGGCTCGAATCTGTCCGTCGCAAGCGCGGGCGGGAAAATCGTTTCCGGGTTCGTTTGTCGCTGGTGGCGGCTTGGGTATATAGTGTTTTGGCACATCGTGCGAACGGGGAAAACATGAGCGACATGACAAACGCCGAATCTGCGACCGACGTGGTGCGCAAACGCACCTTGCTGCTCGTCGATGACGAGGAAAACATCCTGACCTCCCTGCGCCGTCTGCTGCGCCGGGAGGGGTATGAAATCCTGATTGCCAACGGCGGCGCGCAAGGGCTTGAATTGCTGGAGCAGCATCGGGTCGACGTCATCCTCTCCGACCAGCGCATGCCGAACATGACGGGCGTCGAGTTTCTGCGTCGCGTCAAGGAGTCTTATCCCGATACCGTGCGCATGGTGCTGTCGGGATATACCGAGTTGCAGTCGATCACCGATGCGATCAACGAGGGGGCGATCTACAAATTCCTGACCAAACCGTGGGATGACGAACAGCTGCGCGCCAATATCGCCGAGGCCTTTCGGCACAAGGAACTTGCCGATGACAATTTGCGCTTGAACGAGGAGATTCAACGCGCCAACTGGGGGCTGGCGGTGGTCAACGAGCAGTTGCGCGTCTTGCTTGCCGAGCGCGAGAGGCAGCTGGCGATCGACAATGTGACGCTCAACGTCGCGCAGGAAATCCTGCAGCGCGTGCCTTTGCCGGTCATCGGCTTTGACGACGAGGGAATGATCGTTTTTGCCAATATCGAGGCCGAACGCGTGATCGCCAAAGGTCAGCCGCTGGTCGGCAGCTTTGCCAAAGAGCGTTTGCCGGACGCTCTGCAAGCACTGCTGACGGCCGGTGACGGCAGCACGATCGTTTGGCTGGATGATGGACGTGATTGGCGGGTGACTTGCCGCGTGATGGGCGAACATTCCCAGTCCCATGGCAAGCTGATGCTGTTTGTCTATTGAAGGAGGCACGATGAGCGATGGACACGGAGAACTGCCAGTCGACGGCGCGACGCCTGACGATGCTGCGGATGAAGCTGCAAGGCGGGCGAAGATCGAGCAGCGCTTGCGAGATATTTTTCGTCTCGCCGGCGACGGCGAACCCGTGCGGCAACTGATGCACATGGTGATCGAGTATCGCTGGAGGCTGCCGCAATGACGCTGCGCAATGCGCGAGAAGGGCTGTCGGCGCCGGCCATGAAACTCGATTTGGCGCAGGTGGTCGGCCAGATCGGGACGCTTCCTTCACTGCCGGCGGTGATTCTCGAGTTGATCCAGAGCCTTTCCGACGACAACGTCGACACCCATCTGCTCGCCAAGAAGATTGCGTCCGATCAGGCCCTCGTGGCGAAGATGCTGCGCGTCGCCAATTCGTCGTTTTACGGCCTGCAGGGCAAGGTTTCCTCGATCCAGGACGTGATCGTCGTTCTGGGCATGCGGAGCGTGCGTACGCTGGCGATGGCGGCGGCGGTCACCGGCAGCTTTACCAGCCACAACGCGGTGCCGGGTTTCGATTTTCACGGTTTCTGGCGACACTGCATGGGCACGGCGCTGTGTGCGAAAGCGCTTGCCCGGCGGACGCAGATAAGCGAGGAGAACGCCTTCACCGCCGCGTTGCTGCACGATGTCGGCCGTCTGGTGCTGGCTTCGTGCTTTCCTGCGCATCTCGCGGCAGTGCTGGCCTATCGCGCCGAGTGCGATTGCCTGTTGCTGGAGGCGGAACGCGACGTGCTCGGTGTCGATCATGCCATGATCGGAGAAGTACTGGCCGCGCACTGGAACTTTCCGCCCCTGATCCAGGAAGCCGTTGGCCGACATCACCTGCTGGAGGCCGGCGTGCACACGCCGCTCTCAGGTATCGTGCACATCGCCGATGCGATTGCCCATGCCCTTGAATTTGCCAAAAACGGGTATTGTTTCGTTCCGCCGCTGTCGAGTGTCGTTTGGGACTCTTTGGCGCTTGGCGAGGACGACTATCAGGAAATTTTCAGCGAGGTTGAAACACAGTTCGCGGGGGGCTGCGAAATGCTGGTAGGCTGACAGGACATGGGGGGGAGTGTGGAGCAAGCGCAAACAGCAGCGAAGTCTGTCGCCGAGCAATCGGCAAGTCCGGATCCGGCCTGTCTCAATCTGATCGAGGCAATCGGGGCGGCGATCATGCTGCACCGCGGTGCCCACATTCTCTACGCCAACACGGCACTCGAGGTGCTGACCGGTTTTGGCCGCGACGAACTGCTGGCGATGGATTTCGATCAGATCGCCCATCCCGACGCGCGTGACCTCATCCGGCAGCGCGGCATGGCGCGCCTGCGCGGCGAGGCGGTGGTGCCACGCTACGAATTTCGGCTTGCGGCGAAGGATGGTCTGGAACATTGGGTCGAGGCCAACCTGGCCTTGCTGGATCTGGATGGAATGCCGACGGTCGTCGCCTCGCTAACCGACATGACCGAGCGCAAACGTGCCGATGCCGTGCAGCGCCACATGCAGCAGGTGCTCGGGCAAATCATCGATGGCAACCCGGTACCGACCCTGGTCATCAATGAACGGCACCAGATTACGCACTGGAACAAGGCCTGCGCGGAAATTACCGGCGTGCCGGCAATCGACCTGCTGGGAACCCGCCGGCAATGGCAGCCCTTCTACCCCGCCGAGCGTCCGGTAATGGCCGACCTGGTGGTTGATGGCGTCATCGAAGCGGAGTTCGGCAGCCTTTATCACAGCAAGTTCAAGCGCTCGACGGTGGCGACCGGGGCGTACGAAGCCGAGGATTTTTTTCCGCATTTCGGCACTGGCGGTCGCTGGCTGTTCTTTACCGCAGCGCCCCTGCGCGACGCCGAGGGCCGCATCATCGGTGCCATTGAAACCTTGCAGGATGTCACCGAGCGCCGGCTGGCCGAAGAGAAATTACGCAAGGCGCAAGCCGGGCTCGAGGAACTCGTCGAACGCCGGACGCAGCAGCTGGCAGCGAGCAACAAAATGCTGGCCGAAGATATCGAGCGCCGCGAAGCGACCGAGCAGGAGCTGCGCAAACGCTACACCGAGGTCAGCGAACTCAATACCCGGCTCTCGGAAGCCAAGCAGCAGCTCGTGCAGGCGGAGAAGCTGGCGTCGATCGGCCAGCTGGCAGCCGGCGTCGCGCATGAGATCAACAACCCGATCGGTTACGTGCATTCGAATATCTGTGCGCTGGAAAAATATCTCGATGACGTCTTTACCCTGCTCGCCGCCTACGAGGCGGACGAAGCGTCGGAGACGGTGAAAGCCCTGCACAAGGCGTTCGACATCGGATTTCTGCGCGAGGATATCCCGCTGTTGATGAAGGAATCGAAGGAAGGGATCAGCCGGGTCAAGAAAATCGTCCAGGACCTGAAAGACTTCTCGCACGTCGACAGTACCGATCAGTACCAGTTGGCGAATCTGCATCATGGCATCGACTCGACGCTCAACATCGTCGCCAACGAGATCAAGTACAAGGCCGATGTGCTCAAGGAGTACGGCGACCTGCCCGACGTCGAGTGCCTGCCGTCGCAGATCAACCAGGTGATCATGAATCTCTGTGTCAACGCCGCGCACGCCATGAGCGACAATGTGCGCGGCAAGATAACCATCCGCAGCGGGTGTACCGGCGCCAACGTGTGGATCGAAATCGCCGATACCGGCAGCGGTATTCCCGCCGATGTCCTGCCGAAAATATTCGATCCGTTCTTTACCACCAAGCCGGTCGGCAAGGGGACGGGGCTTGGCCTGTCCTTGTCCTACGGCATTATCCAGAATCACAACGGACATCTGACGGTGAAGAGCGAGGTCGGCAAGGGAACGACCTTCCGCATTACGCTACCGATCAAACACACCGAACCGACGAACGGATCGACGCCCGAGCCCGACTGGTCACTATGAGCGAAACGACAAACCCCGGGGAAGCCGGGAATGAGACAACGGCACCTTGGCGCTTGCTGTGCGTTGACGACGAACCGAATATCCTTTCGTCGCTGCGCCGGCTGTTCCGCCAGAGCGCCTATCAGGTGGTGGTCGCCAATAGCGGTGCCGAGGGCCTGCAGGCGCTGGAGAACGAACATTTCGACCTGGTCATCTCGGACATGCGCATGCCCGAGATGGATGGCGCACGCTTTCTCGAGCAGGTGCGTGCACGCTGGCCGGAGACGGTCCGCATCCTGCTCACCGGCTATGCCGATATCGCCTCGACCGTCGATGCGATCAACAAGGGCCAGATCTTTCGCTATATATCGAAGCCGTGGGACGACAACGATATGTTGCTGATCGTCCGCCATGCGCTCGAACGCAAGGCGCTGGAGCGCGAGAAGACGCGTCTCGAAGCGCTGACGCTGCGCCAGAACGAGGAACTCAAGGCGCTCAACGCCAGCCTGGAGAGCAAAGTCGAGGCGCGTACCGCCGAACTGGCCGCTGCCAACGAAAAGCTGAAGACGAGCTTCCTGACGTCGATCAAGGTCTTTGCCAATCTGATCGACCTGCGCGAGAGCACGCTCGCCGGTCATTCGCGTCGGGTCGCTGACCTTTCGCGCAAAATTGCCAACAAGCTCGAACTTTCCCCGCGCGATGCGCAGGACGTGTTCGTGGCCGGTCTGTTGCATGACATCGGCAAGATCGGCTTGCCCGACGCGTTGCTGAGCAGAGCGGTGACGCAGATGAGTGGCGAAGACCTCGGGCTGTATCGCAAGCATCCGGTCAAGGGCGAGCAATCGCTGATGGCGCTGGCCGAACTGCGCGGCGTCGCCAAACTGATCCGCTCGCACCACGAGCGTTTCGACGGGCAAGGGTATCCGGACGGCGTGGCCGGGCTGGCGATCCCGATCGGCGCGCGCATTCTGGCGCTGGTGAATGATTTCGACGGCTTGCAGATCGGCATCGTCGCCGCGCGCCGCCTCAATCCGGAAGACGCGAAGAAGCTGATCGTCGATGGGCGCGGCAAGCGCTACGATCCGCAGGTGGTCGATGCCTTTCTGCAGATCACCGGCAGCGTCGAGCAGGAACACCGTAACGAGATTGCGCTGATGGCGGCCGAGTTGAAGCCGGGCATGGCGATGGCGCGCGATCTGGTCAGCCGGAGCGGCGTCCTGCTGCTCGCCGCAGACTACATGCTCGACGCCAACCTGATCCGCCAGATTCAGGATTTCGAGGCGAGCGAGGGCGTCCGTCTGACGATTTATGTTCGCCCAGAGCGGAAGTGAAAATGAAACGAATGCTGATCGTAGACGACGAAAACAACGTGCTCAGGGCGTTGCGCCGCACGCTGCAGCGTGCCTTCGCCGGCGAAGATCTGCATCTCGAGACGTTCGACGACCCGCGTTTGGCGCTTGAGCGGCTCGGTAACACGATGTTCGATCTGGTCATCTCCGACTTCCGCATGCCGCCGATGGATGGGGTAACCTTTTTGAAGAGAGTACGGCAGTTGCAGCCGGATAGCGTGCGCCTGATTCTTTCGGCATCGACCGATTTCGATGCGCTGATGAGCGCGCTCAATGAGGCCGAAATTTTTCGCTATCTCACCAAGCCGTGGGACGACGACAATCTGGTGGCCACGGTCAGGCTGGGTTTGACGCGGCACGAGCAACTCCTTGAAGACCGCCGTCTGGCCGACGAGGCGCGCCTGCTGCAGGGCGACATGAGCGTCGAGGAAATCGAAATGCAGCGTCTGGAAGCCGACGAGCCGGGGATTACCAAGGTCAAATGGGGGCCGGACGGTTCGGTTCTGCTCGACGAGTCCCTGTTCGATGCCGAGGAACAAGTTCAGGCGCGGGAGCGGCCCTGATGCCGGAACTTGTGCGCGAGGCCAATCGCCTCACCTTCAAACTGGTCTATTACGGGCCGGCGCAGAGCGGCAAGACGACCAACCTGATGCAGTTGCACGATCTGGTCGGCGCCGAAATGAAGGGGGAATTGATGACGCTCGAGACGCAGCACGACCGTACGCTGTTTTTTGACCTCCTACCGCTCGGCTTTCGTACCTCGTCGGGGCTGACCATCCGTTTTCGTCTATTTACGGTGCCTGGGCAAGTGGCGCATGACGGCACCCGCAAGGCGGTGTTGTCGCGGGCCGACGGCGTGGTTTTTGTCGCCGATTCGCAGCGCACGCAGTCGACCAATAACGGCGAGGCGTTCGACAATCTCGTCGAGAACCTCGCGCGGGTCGGCCTTGACCTCGATCGTTTGCCGCTCGTTGTCCAGTTCAACAAGCGCGACCTGCAGGACATCCTGCCCGAGGACGAGATCCGCAAGCGTTACGCCGGGGCGCCGTGGCCGCTGATATTTTCGGCGGCAGTCCAGGGGCAGGGGGTGCGTGAAACCTGCGCCGCGCTGCTCCACGGCGTCTGGCAACGCTACGCGGACGAGTTTGGCCTGGCCCGTGAGCACGGGCTGTGCGAAGACCGCTTCGTCGCCGCAGTGATCGGCGGAGCCCCCGCATGAGCAGCGACGTCGCCTTCGACCGTGACTTCATCCTCGACGATCTGATCACGATCCGGGACGCCGACGAGATGGCGACGGCCCTGCAGGCCATGCTGGGCAGCCCGGTGGCGGTGCTCGACGCGGGTGGGGTGCGCTTTGGCGGTGCCGATAGCCCGCTTCTCGCCGGCACGCTCCGCGCGCCGCTGATCCTGGAACTCGAGCCGGTGGGGTTTCTCGCCTGCGCCTGCGCGCCCGAAGCGCTGGCCGCCGCCGCCCGCGCCGTACGCTGGGGGCTGCTCTCGCGCGCCCGCTTTCGCATGGTTTCCGATCTGCACATGGAGGCCATCCGCGCCGACTACGCCAAGCTGCAACAGCAGAACGCAGCGCTGAAAGCCTCTGAAACGAGATACCGTGAACTGTCTGAAGCGCTCGATGCCAAGGTCAAGGAGCAATTGGTGATTATCGACGAGCGGCAACGCCAGCTCTATCAGGCCGAGCGCCTCGCCTCGATCGGTCAGCTGGCAGCCGGTGTGGCGCACGAAATCAACAATCCGCTCGGTTTCATCAGCAGCAATCTGTCGTCGGCCGAGCGCTACGTCGCCGATTTTGCCGAGCTTCGCCCGTCGGTGCCTGCCGAGGCATGGAAGGCACTTGACCTCGACTTCGCGCTCGATGACTTTGCCGAACTGTTCAAGGATTCGCGCGCCGGAATCGATCGCATCGCGCGCATCGTCAAGGATCTCAAGGGGTTTTCCAGCATCGACCAGCCCGACGAGCAGATCGTCGATCTCAACGCGCAGCTCGAATCGCTGCTTTCGGTGATCGGCGGGCAAAAACCGGCTGGTGTGACCCTCGACGCCGATTTTGCCGCGCTGCCGCCCCTGCTGTGCCTGCCCGGCCACCTCAACCAGGCCTTTCTCAATATCCTGCAGAACGCCCTGCTGGCGGTCGGCGAGCAGGGTCGGGTCAGCGTTTGCACGCGGGCGACTGCCGAGCGGATCACGGTGCGCATTGCGGATAACGGCCCGGGCATCCCGGAAGACGTGATGCCGCGAGTCTTCGATCCTTTTTTTACCACCCGCGCGGTGGGTAGCGGCAGCGGACTTGGGCTGACGGTGGCGCGCGACATCATTCTCGCGCACAGCGGTTCGCTGTCGGTGCTCAATCCGATCGAAGGTGGCACGACGGTGATGATCGAACTCCCTGTATGAGTGGACAATGAGCAACTACGCCGCCTATTTCACCGGACAAGGCGACGCGCCGCACGAGACTGCGCCGGCGAAACGTTATCGCATCCTGATCGTCGACGACGAGCCCGGTATTCTCAAGGCGCTGACCCGTACGTTCCGTTCCGAAGCTTATGAGGTTCTCACCGCCGGCGACAGCAAGGAGGCGCTGGAGCGGCTGACTGAGGCGCCGGTCCATGTCGTGATCAGCGACTACATGATGCCCGGCATGAACGGCGCCGAGTTGCTCAAGGAGGTCAAGCACCGCCATCCGGATACCCTGCGCATCATGCTCACCGGCCATGCCGACACCGGGGCGGTGATGGGCGCCGTCAACGAGGGCGCCGTCTACAAATTCATCCTCAAGCCGTGGAACGACGATGATCTGCGGGTGACGGTCGCGTTGGCGCTGGAGCAGTTCGATCTGGTGCAGAAGAACCGGGCGCTCAGCCTCGAGAATGCCAAGAAGTCGAAGGAGATCACGGCGCTCTCGCGCCTCGCTGTCTCCAACCGCAGCCAGCTCGGCATGATGCTGCACAAGAAGAATCTGCTGTCCAGCGCGCAGTTGCAGGAGCTGACTCGCCTGCAGGGCATCCACAAGGAGCCGCTGATCAAGCTGCTGCTCGATCGCGGCTGGGTCGCCGAGAAGTCGCTGCGCAAGATTTTGCGCGAAGACCTGCTGGTCGAGGAAGTGGCGCTCAGCGAATTTCGCGTCGATAGCGTCGTCGCCGAGCTGATTCCGCGCAGCTTCTGCGACAAACAACTGGTCGTGCCGCTCAAGCTCGAAGGTCGCCGGCTGATGCTGGCGGTCGCCGACCCGATGGACGCCGGCCTGATCGACGATGTCCGGTTCACCGCCGGACTCGACCTCAAGGTAGTGATGGCTGACGCCGCGGCCATCCGCGCTAAAATTGTCGAGGTGTACGGCGACAGCGACGGCGTCGACATCCGCGACCTCGAGACCCTGGCCGGCAGCGTCGATCCCTACGAAGGCATCGAGATCGTCATCGACGACGAGGACAACGTGCCGCTCGACGAACTGCTGGCCTCGTGCATCGAACTGCCGGCCATCCGGCTGGCCAACGCGATTATTCTCGAGGCCATGCGCCTCGGCGCATCCGACATCCACATCCAGCCGCGCACCAAGAACGTCGTGGTGCGGCTGCGTATCGATGGCGTCCTGCACGACAAGATCCACATTCCCCACGCGCTGCACAGTCCGCTGGTCTCCCGCCTGAAGATCATGGCCGAGCTCGACATCTCGGAGCGCCGCCGGCCGCAGGACGGGCGCCTTACGGTCAAGTCGCCGGTCCGCATCGTCGATCTGCGTATCTCGACGCTGCCGACGATCAACGGTGAAAAAGTGGTCATGCGCATCCTCGACCGTAATTCGGCGGTACTCAGTCTGGCCGGGCTCGGTTTCGGCGAGAACGGGTTGGTCAAGGTACGGGCCATGGTCGACAAGCCGCAAGGCCTGCTGCTGGCCACCGGGCCGACTGGCAGCGGCAAGACGACCACCCTGTATTCATTGCTGCAGGCCAATGCTTCGCCCACCAAGAACTACATCACGATCGAGGATCCGGTCGAGTACTACCTCGACATGGCTGGTCAGGTGCTGGTCCGCGAGAAGATCGGGCTATCCTTTCCGGTGGTGCTGCGCTCGATCCTGCGGCAGGATCCGGATGTCGTGCTGATCGGCGAGATTCGCGACTTCGAAACGGCCGAGGTGGCGTTTCACGCAGCGTTGACCGGCCATCAGGTGTTATCCACGCTGCATACCAATTCGGCGCTGGCGACGATTGCCCGCCTGCTCGATCTCGGTCTGAAACCCTTCATCGTGGCCAGCGCGCTCGAGGGCGTCATCGCGCAGCGGCTGGTACGCCGGATCTGCCGCCACTGCCGCCATGAAATCGCCTTCGATGCCGCGGCAGCCGCGCGCCTCGGCCCACTTTTCCGCTCCCAGCCGGTCGCCAGCTTCGTCGGGCTGGGTTGCGCCGAATGCGCCGGCAGCGGTTACCGCGGCCGGCTCGGGTTGTACGAAATACTGTTGCCGGATGAAGCCATGCGCGACCTGATTGCGCGCAGTGCCAGCATCAAGGAGATCGCCGCGCACGCGCGTTCGAGTGGCCATGAATCGCTGTGGGTCGATGCCTGGAAGAAGGTTTCGCTCGGTGAGACGAGCCTCGCGGAAGTGCTCCGCGTCCTCGGGCCGGAACCGGAATAAGAGCCGCGCTCCGGCGCGGCGCGAGCAGTCGGGCGGTAACTGAAAAAACAGCGATTGTCATGGCGAGGCGGAAAACTGACGGCGCGAAACTTCTGGAGTAAAAAATGCATCGCTTGCTTGAACGCCAGATCCGGCGGAATTTTGGTTCCCTCAAGGATATTCCAGAGAACTGGCACGCCTTCATTGCCGCGGTCAATGAAGCCTACGGCAAGGCCGATAGCGACAGAGTGCTGGTCGAGCGCTCGCTGGATATCATGTCGAGCGAGTTGACGCAGCGCCACGAAGCGCTGCTGCGCGAGAAAGACGAGCAGACCGTACTGATCGGCAAGCTCGAGCAGGCACACAACCAGTTGCTGCAATCCGAGAAAATGGCGTCGATCGGCCAGCTGGCGGCGGGGGTGGCGCACGAAATCAACAACCCGATTGGCTACGTCAATTCGAACCTGTCAACGCTGGGCGACTATGCCGGCGACCTGCTCGAGTTGATCGCTGCCTACGAGTCGGCGGAGGCCGCTTTGCCGCAGGCCGAACGCGATGCGCTGGCCGAGCTCCGTCGACGGCTGGATGTCGATTACCTGAAAACCGACATGCTGGCGATCCTCGCCGAATCGAAAGAAGGCATCGACCGGGTGAAGAAGATCGTTCAGGATCTGAAGGACTTCTCGCATACCGACGAAGGGAAGTATCTCTGGGCCGATCTGCATCAGGGCATCGATTCGACGCTCAATATCGTCGCCAACGAAATCCGTTACAAGGCCGACGTCGTCAAGGAATATGGCGATATTCCGCAGGTCGAGTGCATGGCCTCGCAACTGAATCAGATTTTCATGAACCTGCTGGTCAACTCGGCGCACGCCATGAGCAGCGAGCGGCGCGGCAAGATTTTCGTGCGCAGCGGAATGGGCGATCACGACACCGTATGGATCGAAATCGCCGACGATGGCTGCGGCATTCCACCGGAAAACATGCAGAAGATTTTTGACCCATTTTTTACCACCAAGCCGATCGGGCAGGGGACCGGGCTCGGCCTGTCGCTGTCCTATGGCATCGTGCAGAAGCACCACGGGCGAATCGAGGTGTCCAGCGAGGTGGGCAAGGGAACCGCTTTCCGCATCACGCTGCCGGTTCGGCAGCCGGCGGAGTGATTTTAAAAAGCGGTTAACCACGGCGACACGGCGTACACGGCGAAAAGCCAGTGGCTTGTATTGCTTTGGTATCTCTTGTTGCGCGTCTGAAGAATCGAGGTTCTTCGCCGTGCACGCCGTGTCGCCGCGGTCAATCAGCCTTCGTCCACCCGCCTGGCGATGTGCGCCAGCGCTTCCTCGACCTGATCGATCAGGATCAGGCACAGATCGCCGGCCTGGAGGCTGGCGAGCGCCGTGTCGATGGCCAGGAACTCGCCGGTGATCTCCTTGACTTCGCTGGTGCGCTTGGCATTTTTCAGTCCATCGCGCAGCAGGGCGAGCACCTCACCGTCGGCGCGGCCACGCTGGCACTGATCCTGATAGAGAACGACCGTGTCAAAGGCGTCGCCGAGGATCTCGGTTTGCTGGCGGATGTCCTCGTCGCGCCGGTCCCCTGCGCCGCTGATCACCACGCAGCGCCGCTTGGCCGGCAGGTTGTCAATGGCGCCAACCAGCGCTTGAATCGCATCGGGATTGTGGCCGTAGTCGGCGATCAGCGTCGCGCCGCGGTAACTGAACAGGTTGAAGCGCCCCGGTGCGCTTTGCGCGTCGTTCATGAAACCGGCCAGGCCGGTTCGGATCGTCGCCCAGTCGACACCAAGCGCCCAGCCGGCGCCGACCGCCGCCATGGCATTTTCGATCTGGAAGCCGATGGCGCCATTCTGGGTGACCGGAATTTGTGCCAGTGCAATGCGCTGTTCGACGCCCCCCTCGGAAGCGATGATCGCATCGCCGTCGAGGTAAACCACGCGTTTGCCCTGCGCCCGGTGCATGGCCATCACCGGCTGGTTGCGGTCGCAGGCGAAGAAGGTGACTTTGCCGGCGCAGGCCTTGGCCATGCACACGACCATCGGATCGGCGGCGTTGAGCACGGCGACACCGGTGTCCGGTTTGACGTTCTGGACGATGACCCGCTTGACGACCGAGAGGTCCTCGACCGTGCTGATGTACGACAGGCCGAGATGGTCGCCCATGCCGATGTTGGTGACTACCGCAACGTCGCAGCGATCAAAGCCCAATCCTTCGCGCAGCACGCCGCCGCGCGCGGTCTCGAAGACCGCCGCATCGACGTCGGGATGGAGCAGGACATTCTTTGCGCTCTTCGGGCCGCTGCAATCGCCGGTGTCGATGCGCTGCCCCTCGATATAGACGCCATCGGTGCTGGTCATCCCGACGCGCAGGCCATGGTGGCCGAGAATGCTGCCGATCAGGCGAACGGTCGTGGTCTTGCCGTTGGTGCCGGCGACGGCGACGAGCGGGATGCGCGCATCGTCGCCATCGGCGAACATGTTGGCGATGATTGCCTCGCCGACGGCGCGTCCCTTGCCGAACGAGGGCTGCAGGTGCATGCGCAGGCCGGGTGCAGCATTCAGTTCGACGATGCCGCCGCCCTGGTCCTCGAGTGGCCGCAGGACGCTGTCGCAGACGACGTCGACGCCAGCGATATCGAGACCGATGGTTTGCGCCGCAGCAATGGCGCGCGCGGCAAAGTCGGGGTGCACGTCGTCGGTGACGTCGGTGGCCGTACCGCCGGTCGATAGATTGGCATTGTTGCGCAGGACGACGCGCATCCCTTTGGCCGGAACGGAATCGGCAGTCAGCCCTTCGTTTGCCAGGCGGGCGAGGGCGATGTCGTCGAAACGGATTTTGGTCAGCGACGTGGCATGGCCTTCGCCGCGCTTCGGGTCGCTATTGACCAGCTCGACGAGCTCGCGCACGCTGCGCACGCCGTCGCCGACCACCGTCGGCGGTTCGCGGCGGGCGGCGGCGATCAGCTTGTTGCCGATCACCAGCACGCGGTAATCGTAGCCCGGAAGGAAGCGTTCGACGAGCACGTCGTCGCTGACCTCGACGGCGGCGGCGTAAGCCGACTCGACCTGCTCGCGCGTCATGAGATTGACCGAGATGCCCTTGCCCTGATTGCCGTCCTGCGGCTTGACGACGACCGGCCCGCCAATCTCGCAGGCGGCTGCCCAGGCGTCTTCCGCACTGAGTACTGGTCGTCCGGTCGGTACGGGCACGCCAGCGGCGTGCAGCAGGATCTTGGTCAGCTCCTTGTCCTGCGCGATGGCTTCGGCGACCGCGCTGGTCTGGTCGGTTTCGGCGGCCTGGATGCGCCGCTGCCTGCTGCCCCAGCCGAACTGAACCATGCTGCCTTCGGTCAGCCGGCGGTAGGGGATGCCGCGCGCGACGGCGGCGTAAACGATGGCGCCGGTACTCGGCCCGAGGCGTACGTCCTCGTCGAGTTCGCGCAGGCGGTACAGTGCGTCGGCCAGATCGAACGGGCTGTCATCGACCGCTGCACGGCACAACTGCTGTGCCAGTTCGAAGGCGAGCCGGCCAACGACTTCCTCGCTGTATTCGACGATCACCTGATAGATGCCGCTCTCCAGCGTTTGCGCCGTGCGGCTGAAGGTCACCGGGCAGCCGGCCTGCGCCTGCAGCCCCAGTGCCGCGAATTCCAGCACATGCGCCATGCTGACCGCGTCGTCATGGCCGGCCGGCTGGAGGACGGCGATTTCCGGGAAGCGTTCGCGCAAGCGGGCTTCAAAACCGGCGATGCCGCCAATCGCACGTTCGGCTTCGCTGCAGGAGACGATGGCTTCGATGGCCGTGTGCCGGCTCCACAGGTTGGGGCCGCGCAAGGCGCGGATGCGAGAGACTTCCATGAACAGTTTCCTCGTGTTGCTGGTCGCGACATTTATTGTTTTCATCGTTCCGGAAATTTTATTCCCCGGGACGATGCGGTCAGCCCTGCCTAAGCGAGGGTAAAGGTTTCAATCCCGGTGCGTATCAGTTCCGGCGTCAGCCCGAGTGCCCAGGCGGTGCCAACGGCGGCCAGCACGTTATCGGCATGATGCGCTGGGCCGCTGGCCAGCGGTGCGGCGTCGTACGGCATCAGAACGGATTGTTCGCTGCCGGTGGCAAGAATGATGTTGCCGTCCTGCATGAGGACAGCCCGTTTTCCTTCGGCACGATGTGCGGCCAGCACTTCGCTGCCGCCTTCACTTGCGAAGTAGATGACATCGCCGTCGCAGAGCGGCGCCATCGCGACGCATAGCGGGTCGGCAGCATTGAGCACGGCGGCTCCGGACGGCAGCACGACATCGATCTGCGTGCGCAGGATGGAAAAGACCTTGTCCGGGTCGTCGACATAAAAACGGCCAAGGTGTTTTTGCGGGTCGACGTTGGTGACCACGCCGACCTGGCAGCGGTCGTAGGCGAGGCCATCGCCGAGAATCGTGTCGCTGCCATTTTCGAAGACGGCAGCTTCGGCCGAGCGGTTTTTCAGCGTCCGGTGCGCGGCACCCCAGTTGGCACAGTCGCCTTTTTCCACCTGGCGGCGATCGAGGAAAAGCCCGTCGCTGCAGGCCAGGCCGGTCGTTTTTCCGGAGGGTACGAGCAGATGGGCAACAATCCGCGCGAGTGCCGTCTTGCCGTAGCTGCCGGTGATGCCGACGACGGGAATCCGCCCGTCGTTGTCCTGCGGGAAGAGGTGGTCGACGATCGCCCTGCCGACCGGGCGCGGTGTGCCGACGGCCGGCTTGATGTGCATGAGCAGACCGGGGCCGGCGTTGACTTCGACGATGGCGCCGCCCTGTTCGGCGAGCGGACGCGAAATGTCCTCGCAAACGAGGTCGATGCCGGCGATGTCGAGGCCGACGATCCGTGCGGCCAGCGAGGCGGCAGCGGCGATGGTGGGATGCACTTCGTCGGTGACGTCGAAGGCGTGGTTGCCGTTGCGCTGGATCAGGACGTCCTGGCCGGCCGGCGGTACCGAATCCGGCGTGAAGCCCTGGCGGGTAATTTCCATCCGGGCCGCAGAATCGATGCGAATGACGTTGAGCGGGTGATCTTCGGTCATGCCGCGACGCGGGTCCGAGTTGATCTGGCTGGCAATCAGTTCGTTGATCGTCTGTTTTCCGTCGCCGCTGACCCATACCATGTCGCCGCGATTGGCCGCCACGAGACGACCGCCAACGACCAGCAGACGGTGTTCGGTGCCTGGGATGCAGCGCTCGACGAGCACGCCGCTGCCTTCGTCAAGCGCGATCCTGTAGGCGGACTCGACTTCCTCGCGCCGGGTCAGTTCGATAAAGACGCCGCGGCCATGATTGCCGTCATAGGGTTTGACAACGACCGGCAGACCGATATCTTCAGCGGCCTCCCAGGCATCTTCCGGGCTATCGACCATGCGTCCCTCGGGAACCGGCACACCGCAGGACTGGAGCAATGACTTAGTCAGATCCTTGTCGCGCGAGATGGTTTCGGCAATGGCGCTGGTGCGGTCGGTCTCGGCCGTCCAGATGCGGCGGCTTTTTGCCCCGTAGCCGATCTGCACCAGATTGGCTTTCGACAGGAGGCGGATCGCCGGGATATCGCGGTCGTCGGCCGCATCGACGATGCAGGCGGTCGATGGACCGAGGCACAGCGAGTCGCCCATGTCGCGCAGGTTTTCGAGCGTCGCTTCAACGTCGTAGGGCAGGTCGTCCATCGCGGCCAGAATCAACTCGCGGGCGGCGAACAGCGCGGCGCGTGTCACTTCTTCATGCCAGGCCCGGACGACCACCTTGTACACGCCGCGGATCGGCGTCTCGCGCGCCTTGCCGAAGCCGCCGGGCATGCCGGCCAGATTTTGCAGCTCAAGCGTGACGTGTTCGAGAATGTGCCCCGGCCACGTGCCTTCCTCGACCCGGCGCAGGAAGCCGCCACGCTCCTCGTAGCTGCAGCGGTGTTCGATCAGCGAAGGCAACCAGGCGCGCAGGCGCTCGTAGAAGCCCGGGATGGTGTTGGACGGGGAATCCTCAAGTTCCCCGATGTCGACAATCGCCTCGAGAACCGGGCGATAAGTCCAGATGTTCGGTCCGTTCAGGTGACGGATTTCGAGAAACTTGATGTCTTTCTTTTTCATTTCATCAGCTTTTGCAGTTTGCCGGAGTCAGGCCGGCATGGAACAGAATCGGAGTTATATGCTTGGGTATCAGATTAACGCCGCTCGCGCCAATCCGACTACCGCCGGGTGAAATAATTAAGCAGGATTTCTACAGGAAACGGTCGAGGATTTTCCGGCTGTGCGCATTGAGGAGATAGCGGTCGCGGATCAGGAAGTGGATGCCGTGGCTGTCGGCGATCAGTAGGGCCGGTGAAGCCAGGCGGCGGATGTCTTCCTCTCCCTTGAGCACGAAGCTGGTTTCGCCGTGGCTGGTCTCGACGCGCCAGGTACTCGGCGTGGCAAAACTTGAAACGCTGATGATGCGCAGGATTTCGGGCATGAACTCGCGGCTTGCCAGTTCGGCTTCGACGAGTGCCCGCCGGTCATCGGGCAGGTCGGCCAAGCGTTCGATCCACGCCAGTTCGTGGCCATGCGGATCGACCAGTGCGATGCCCTGATCGGCGGCGGCGATCGGGAAGGCGCGTACTGGAACAACGCCTTCCTGCGCAATACCGTCTTCCCCGGTAAAAACCAGTCGCCCGAAGGTGTTTTTGCTCAATTGATAGTCCGGCGTGTGGCTCATTCGCGGTCTCCATCGGTGCGGGGGGCGGTATCGAGTCGGCGCAATTCGTCTTCGTTATCGACGTTGCGCGCCTGCGCCTGATAGAGGCTGAAGTAGTGGCCTTCGCGCGCCATCAGTTCGTCGTGGTTGCCCACTTCGACGACGCTGCCGCGGTCGAGGACGACCAGGCGGTTGGCTTCGCGCAGCGTAGACAGGCGGTGCGCAATGGCGATCGTCGTCCGGCCGCGCACCAGGTTGTCGAGTGCCTTCTGGATTTCCTTCTCGGTCGTCGTGTCGACCGACGAGGTGGCTTCGTCGAGGATCAGTATCTTCGGGTCGATCAGCAGCGCGCGAGCAATCGAGATGCGCTGCCGCTCGCCACCCGACAGCGCCTGGCCGCGCTCGACGACCAGCGAGTCGTAGCCGAACGGCAGGCGCAGGATGAATTCGTGCGCATGCGCGGCACGGGCTGCGGCGACGATTTCGGCGCGCGTCGCCTCGGGCTTGCCGTAGGCGATGTTTTCGGCGATCGTTCCGAAAAACAGGAAAGGCTCCTGCAATACGAGGCCGATGTGCTTGCGGTATTCGGCGACCGGCAGCGCGCGGATGTCGACGCCGTCGATCAGGATCGCGCCTTCGGTGACGTCGTAGAAGCGGCAGATCAGGTTGACCATCGTGCTCTTGCCCGAGCCCGAGTGGCCGACGAGGCCGATCATCTCGCCCGGTTCGATCTTGATGCTGATGTCGCGCGTCACGCTGCGCGTGCCGTAGCGGAAGCCGACGTTGCGCAGCTCGATGGCGCCGGTGACGGCCGGCAGGTGCACCGGGTTAGCCGGCTCGGGGACGCTCGAGACGTGGTCGAGAATGTCGAAGATGCGCTTGGCGCCGGCGGCGGCTTTCTGCGTCACCGAGACGATGCGGCTCATCGAATCGAGGCGCAGGTAGAAGCGGCTGATGTAGGCGAGGAAGGCAGTGAGCACGCCGACCGTGATCTGGTCGCGCGATACCTGCCAGATACCGAACGCCCAGACGACCAGCAGGCCGATTTCGGTGAGCAGCGTGACGCTCGGCGTGAACAGCGACCAGACCTTGTTCACCCGGTCATTGACTTCGAGGTTGTGGTCGTTGGCCGCGCGGAAGCGTGCCGCCTCGCGTTTTTCCTGGGCAAAGGCCTTGACCACGCGGATGCCGGGAATGGTGTCGGCGAGCACGTTGGTCACCTCGGCCCAGATGCGGTCGACGCGCTCGAAGCCGGTGCGCAGCTTTTCACGGACGGTGTGGATCAGCCAGGCGATGATCGGCAGCGGCAAGAGCGTGACGAGCGCCAGCCACGGGTTGATCGAAACGAGGATCACCGTGGTCATGACGATCATCAGCACGTCGGTGACGAAGTCGAGAAAATGCAGCGAGATGAAGATGTTGATGCGGTCGGTTTCCGAACCGATGCGTGCCATCAGGTCGCCGGTGCGCTTGCCGCCGAAGTATTCCTGCGAGAGCTTCAGCAGGTGCTCGTAGGTCGTCGTGCGCAGATCGGCGCCGATGCGCTCGGAAACCAGCGCCAGCAGGTAAGTGCGTGCCCAGCCGAGAACCCAGGCGACGACTGCGGCGCCGAGCAGGCCGGAGAGATAGAGCGTGACGAGGCCGGTATCGATTGGCTTGCCGTTCTGGTACGGAATCAGCACCTTGTCCATCAGCGGCATGGTCAGGTACGGCGGTACCAGCGTCGCCGCCGTCGAGATCAGCGACAGGACGAAACCGGCCAGCAGGCGCCAGCGGTAGGGGTGGGCGAAGCGCCACAGGCGGAAGAGTGTCCAGGTCGACGGCGGCGTGTGGATTTCCTTGCTGCACACCGGGCATTCTTCCTGGCCGGCGAGCAGCGGCGTCTCGCAGTTCGGGCACAGCGTCTGCGCCGGGGCGGGCGGTAGTTGCCCGGTGAGTCGATAGGTCAGCTGCTGCGTGAACTGCTCGCTCAGGCGGCCGGCGGCAATGTCGTTGCCCAGCGTGTAGCGCCACAACGCAAGGCGTTCACTGGCATCGAACAACTCGAGGCTGCCGACGCCGCAATGGTCGTGCCGCTGCAGCGTCAGACCCGGCTGGTACGTCCACTCCTGCCACGCCTTGCTTTCTGCCGAACCGGCGAGCAGCCGCCGGTTGGTGAGAACGACCAGCGCGGCGGAAAACTGCAGTTGCAGGTCAAGGTCGGTTTCCAGCCAGGCCAGGATTTTTTCATCCTCGGCGAGTTGCGCCGTGACGGGCATTGCCCAAGCCGCAGGTAGCGCCTGCGTTGACTGCGGCAAGGTGACCGTTGGGGCAGGGGCGGCAGGCACGGAGGAGTGAACGGGGTTGGTCATTGTCGATTGGTTGTCGCGCGAGCTGCGGTGAGATGGAGCAACGGAGCCGGCCAGTGGCTATCAGTATAGCGACCTTTGACCGGGCATTGCTTGCGGTGCGCAGCCGGGACCAGGGAGCGCATCATGCCGGTGTCGGTCACTGCCGGATTTTTTTGCGAACAGACAGCGAGGCATTGCGCAACGTCTCGCCGTCTGTCCGTACGCTATTTTCCTTGCGCAATCCGGCCCAGCGCGGCTGCGTACTCATGAAATTTCTTGTTGGCCGGGTTCAAGTCGTGGACCCGGTCGAGCAGGCCTTTGGCTTCGAGCACCAGCGCATCATTTTTCCCTTCCCGCTTCATCAAGCCGATCAGCAGGCCGCACAGGTTCATGATGATCACTTCGTTGTTCGGCAGGTTTTCGACGGCCTTTCGCAGCAGCTTGGCCGCTTCCTGGAATTCGCCCTGCTTGGCCAGCATGACGCCCTGGTTGTTGATGTTGACGACTTCCTCACGGGATTCCTTGACGAGCGTCAGTCCTTCCTCGCCGAGCTGCTCGTTATCGAAAACCGCCTGGATCTGGCTCGATATTTCGGTATTTTCATGGTTGTTTTTGACCACATCGCGCAGCAGGGCGCAAGCCTTGTCTTTTTTTCCAAGCTTGAGTAGCGACGTCGCTATTTCCATCGTCAGTTCGGCGCTCGCCTTGCTCGGCAGTGATTCCATCAGGCGCTCGGCCGAGGCCATTGCCGCTTCGGCTTTGGCCGTCTGGCCGATCTTGCTATAGACGACGCTTTCGGCGGCGGCGGTCTGTATCGCGGCCTCCGGGTTGTCCTTGAAATCCCCCTTGCTGCGCTCGAGGATTTTCAGGGCTTCCTCGGGCAAGTCCTTTTCGGAAAAGACCTTGGCCAGTCCCGCGTACACCGCCGGGTTCTTGTGCGGCGAAAACTCGCTGATCTTGATCGTTCTTTCAAAGGCGGTCTGCGCGACGTCCAGTGCCCCGTTCTTGAGCGCCGTATCGCCGAGAAGTTTCTGTCGTGTCGGCGAGTTGGGCGAGCGCTTCACGGCGTCGACCAGCACTTCCTGGGCGCGTTCGTGTTCACCGAGTATCGCCAGCGTTTTTGCCAGCCAGTCGGAGGCCTCCATGTACATGCCGTTCTCGTCGAGGACCTGCTCGAAGATTTTTTTTGCCGCCAGATGTTCTCCGGCGTGAAAATGGATCTTGCCCAGACCTGTTCTGGCCCAGGGAATGCTGCGGACGGCGAGAATTCCCTCGAACAGCGTTTTGGCGGCCTCGTGCTCGCCGATGGTCAACAGCAGATCGCTCTTGATGCGCATGATTTCCTGCGGATTCAAAGGCTTCGATCTTAGCTGCTGGTCACACTGGACAATGGCGGCAGGGTAGTTCTGCGCACTGATCGCCGCTTCGATGCCGCTCAGAGACTGCTTCTTGGCGATCAGCTTTTCCAGCCGGCTTTCCAGCAGGCCCTGGTTGATCGGCTTGAGCAGATAGTCGTCGGGTTTGACTTCGGCGGCACCCATGACCATGTCGGAGGTCTTTTCCGCAGTGACCATCATCCAGATCGTCGATACGCCAATATAGTTGCGCAGTTTCGACTCTTCCAGGATCTGCTGCCCGTTCTGGCCGGCCCCGAGGTTGTAATCGCAAATCACGATGTCGTACTTGGTGGCCCGCAGCTGGGTCATGGCTTCCTTGCCGGTACCCGCGGTGTCGACCTTGGTGACTCCCATGGCTTTGACGAAATTCCTGAGCATGGTGCGCATGCCCTGGAAGTCGTCGATGATCAATATGTTGGCTTCTTGTAAGTGAGGCGTCATCGTCTGTATCTTTCGTCCAGCGTGCTATGGAAGTCTGAGCACGAAACATCCACCGCCAAAGGCGCCGCCATTTTCGATGGTCAGAGAGCCTTGGCGGTTGCCATTTTTGTGCATTTTCGCTACCCGGGAGGAAAAGTAGAAGCCAAGCCCGGTGCTGCCGCTTGAGAAACTGATGCCCTTGTCCGCCAGAATCGCGTCATTCAGCAGCATGTGTTCCGGGTAGCCCTGGCCGTTGTCCTCGACGCGAAGTTCGAGATAGCCATCGTCGATGCCGACGGCAACCCGGATTTTGTCGGATGTATAGTTATACGCGTTGTTCAAGGCATTGATCAAAACGCCGGTCAGCAGGTCCCGGTCAAAGTACCAGTAGAGACTTGCATCGCAGTCGACCGAAACCGATATTCCTTTGAATTCGGTGATCGACTTGTTTTGCAGCAGCGCTTCCTCGATCAGGTCGGCGATGGATTGCTCTGCAATATCGACCGGATAGATCGATTTGCCGAGTTTGTAGAGGCTGAGCAGTTGAATCAGGTTCGAATTCATCCGGTTGGCCTGGTAGATGACCAGGCCAAGGCTTTCAAAGGTCGGGGCATCACCCTGTTGCCGGCATTGAACGGCAATTTTTTCCAGCGCGCTGACCTGCATGTTCAGCGAGTTCTTCATGTCATGAATCGATGATGCGATGAAATCGGTAAAGCTGATATCTTCCTGCGCCATATTATGTGCCTCAATTTTTTCAGAATCGGCTGCGCGGGATTTTAATGGCAAACTGAAGCGGGCGGGTTTTTGCTTGTAAAAAACCCCGTGTTTACTTCCGTTTTTTGCTATCCGGCGACATTTGCCGGGGAATGGTGCGCTGAGCGTACGGCGAGCGACTGCACGAATGCTTTCCGAAAGCAGCCAGATCGAATAACATCTGATGGTGGAATTCCGGCCCGTTCAGGCTGGATGTACAAACCGAGGGGATGAGAATGCAAGTGCGGGAAATTTTGCGCGTCAAGGGATCGACGCTGTTTACAGCCATGCCGCAACAGTTGCTGAGCGATGCCGTGGCCGCAATGGCGGAGCACGATGTCGGCTCTCTGGTCGTCATGGGTGGCGGCAAGATGCTCGGCATGCTTACGTTCCGCGAGGTCATCAAGGCGGTCGATCAGCACAAGAACAACTCGGTGACGGTCGATGCCTTCATGGTACGCGACCCGGTGACCGTGCCGCCCGACATGGAAGTCGACGATCTGCGCCGCTTGATGATCGACACCCACTCGCGCTATATCCCGGTCATGGACGGTGCGGTGCTGATGGGCGTCATCTCGTTCCTCGATGTGGCCAAGGCGGTTCTTGAAGAGCAGAGCTTCGAGAACCGCATGTTGAAGAATTACATCCGCAACTGGCCGGAGGGCGAGCAGCCGCAGGAATAGGCTCACCGCCTTGCGGCGGGTAACTGGTTTTCAGCATCTCAGTCATTGGCAGCACTGCACACAACGCAGCAAGAAGCACCGGTGGAGCGTCCGTAGAACGACATCCGGTGCGTGATAGTTCGATTTTCAAATAAACAGTGCAGTACAGGAGGAGACCAGATGGACAAGATATGGCTGCAAAGCTATCAGGCCGGCGTGCCTGCTGAAATCGATCTGAGCGAGTTTGCCTCGCTTGGCGAGATGTTCGAAAAAAGCGTCGCCCGTTACGGCGATCGCGTGGCTTACATCAATATGGGCGCGAGCCTGACCTATGCGGAGCTCGACGTTCAGTCGCGCAACTTTGCCGCGTACCTGCAATCCGTGCTCAAGCTACCGCAGGGCGCGCGTCTTGCGATCATGATGCCGAACATGCTGCAGTACCCGGTGTGCATGTTCGGGGCCTTGCGCGCCGGTTACACGGTGGTCAATGTCAATCCGCTCTATACGCCGCGCGAGCTTGAGCACCAGCTGGCGGATTCGGGTGCCGAGGCGATCGTCATCCTGGAGAATTTCGCGCACACGCTGGAGCCGGTGCTCGCCAGGACGCAGGTCCGGCACATCGTCATGACCCGGCTTGGCGACATGCTCGGCTTTCCGAAGCGCCTGGTCGTCAATTTCGTCGTCAAGCACATCAAGAAAATGGTGCCCGCCTGGCATCTGCCGGCCTGCACCGACTTTCAGGCGACCCTGGCGCAGGGGGCGAGCGCCGGCTTCAAGCCGGTCAAGGTGACGCAGGAAGACCTTGCCTTCCTGCAATATACCGGCGGGACAACGGGCGTTGCGAAGGGGGCGATGCTGACGCACCGCAACATCCTGGCCAACGTGGCGCAGGCGCATGCCTGGATCAAGCCGGCGGTGCAGGAGGGCGCCGAGTTGGTCGTCACGGCGCTGCCGCTTTATCACATCTTTGCGCTGACCGCGAACTGCTTCACCTTTGTCAAGATCGGCGCCAGCAACCTGCTGATCACCAATCCGCGCGACATTCCCGGCTTTGTCGCGGAGCTCGGAAAATACCCCTTTACGGTGATTACCGGCGTCAATACCCTGTTCAACGCGCTGCTCAACAACGAAGCGTTTGCTGCGCTTGATTTTCGGCCGCTGAAAGTCACGCTAGGCGGCGGCATGGCCGTCCAGAAGGCCGTTGCCGAGAAATGGAAGCGGGTCACCGGCAAGCCGCTGATCGAAGCCTACGGCCTGACCGAGACGTCGCCGGCGGCGACGATCAATCCGCTCGACATTCCGGAATACAACGGCTCGATCGGTCTGCCGATTTCGTCGACCGAAGTGGCGATTCGCGACGATTACGGCGTTGATGTCGCACTCGGCGAGCGCGGCGAACTGTGCATCCGCGGCCCGCAGGTGATGAAGGGCTACTACCGGCGCCCCGAGGAGACTGCCTTCGCCTTCCTGCCCGACGGCTTCCTGAAGACCGGCGACGTTGCCGTGATGGACGCCAAGGGCTTCGTGCGCATCGTCGATCGCAAGAAAGACATGATCCTCGTCTCGGGCTTCAATGTGTATCCGAACGAAGTCGAGGATGTTGTCGCCATGCACCCCGGCATTCTGGAAGTGGCTGCCGTCGGGGTGCCGGACGAAAAAACCGGCGAAGCGGTGAAAATCTACGTAGTCAGGAAGGACCCGTCATTGACCGCCGAGGCGCTGATCGCCCATTGCCGCGACAACCTCACCGCCTACAAGGTGCCGCATCGCGTCGAATTCCGCGATGACTTGCCGAAGACCAACGTCGGCAAGATACTGCGTCGCGAATTGCGGGATGGGGCAGCGAAATAGCGAGACCGTTTCTTGAAAAGTAGTTAACCACAACGGGCACAACGGGCACAACGAACAGCGCGAAGCCTCCCCTTGGGGGACGGCGAAAAACAATGATTTGCGGCTTCATTCATCAAGGCCAGCAAAATCAAATGTATTCGTTGTGCCCGTTGTGGTTGAAAAACTGCGTCACAGCCAGCCGGCGCGCTTGAAGCGGCGGTAGAGCAGGGCGCAGGTCGTCGCGATGATGGCCAGCGCCGCCGGATAGCCGTACTGCCATTGCAGTTCGGGCATGGCCTTGAAGTTCATTCCCCAGATGCCGGCGAAGGCCGTGGCGACGGCAAAGATGCCGGCCCATGCCGCGAGGCGCTTGTTGACTTCGCTTTCCTCGATGGTGACCAGTGAAAGATTGACCTGGATCGCCGTGCCGATGGTTTCGCGGATCGCGTCGATCGACGTGTTGATGCGGCTCAGGTGGTCATAGACGTCACGGAAATAGTGCCGGGTGTTGATGCAGACCACAGGCGCACGGCTGCTGAAAAGCTTGCCGGCCGCTTCCGTCAGCGGGGCGACCGCGTGCTTGAGCAGCATCACCTTGCGCTTCAGTTCATAGAGCCGCTCGATGTTCGAACGGGCCGTACCCTTCGAGAAAATCTGCTCTTCAATCAGCTCGAGTTCCGATTCCAGCGCGTCGACGACCGGGAAGTAGCGGTCTACCACGGCATCCATCAGCGCGTAGAAAACAAAGCCGGCGCCGAGCTTGAGCAGGTGCGGTTCGCGTTCGCAGCGGCTGCGTACGCCGAGGAAATCCTGTTCGCTGTGGTTGCGTACCGAGAGCACGTAATTCTTGCCGACGAACACATCGACTTCACCGAAATTCAGCTTTCCGCCGGTCATCTCGACAAGGTGCATCACGGCAAAAATCGATTCGTCGTACTCCTCGATTTTCGGCCGCTGATGGCCGTGGTGGGCATCCTCGACGGCCAGTTCGTGCAGCCCGAATTCACCGCGCATTTCCTCGAGTTCGGCCGGTTCGGCGTCACGCAGGGCGACCCAGACGAAACAGTCGGGACGGTCAAGGTAATCGCTGATCTCGGCGACCGGAATGTCGGTGAGCTTCCTGCCCTTCTGGTAGGCGGCGCAGTTGATGAGCATGGTCGGGTTCTTGTCGGATGAATCCCGCCTACTTTATCCGAATTCGCGCGGCGAGCGGCAATCCGTGGCCGGTCAGTGGATGCGCTTCCTGATTTCGCCGTCGCAGGCCCTAGTGACGCGGGCGTATTCCTCGTCGGTGTCGATCAGCGCCTGGGCATCATCGCCGCGGGCGATTTCGCGCTGGATGTAGGGCAGCCAGCGTTCGTTGAGTTCCTGTTGCAGCCGGGTTCGTGTCTGGCCCGCCGGTCCGCGCCAAGGGCTGCCGGTGGCGAAGCGGCGGTTCAGCGTAGCGAGGAGATCCTTCTCGATGCTGGCAAGGTGCGACTGGTAGGTTTTGACGTGACGTAGTTCGTGCTGGTAAATCTCCTGATAGGCACAACTGCCGGGGGGGAACTCCTTCGCCACATAGACGCTCAGCGGACTGAAGCCGAGGGTCAACGTGAGCTGCGGACTGGCGCACTCGTTGTGGCCGCTCCGGTCGACATAAAGCGGCGTACGGGTCGTGAACTGTGCGACGGCGTGGCCCCGGGTCAGCCCGAGGATCTGCTGCCCCCGCTGGGCAAGCGCCGATCCGAGGTGGTTCAGTTCCTTGTAGCCGTACTGGGTCGTCACGCTAAAGCGCTCGTCAAGCCGCTTGACCGTCACCGAAGGGGGCGGTAGTTGGTCGCATTCGTCCGCCCGGCTGGCACCGACAAGGAAAGCGGCAAGGAATAGGGTAAGGTGCGGAGTCAGGTGCAGGGCGGGGAAGCGCATCGGAAGGCTTTGCAAGGGAAGTCTGGAATTGTCTCCAGCGCAGGGGTGGCGCAATTCTGCCCGATTCCCGTAGAAATGAAATGGGCTTAGACTCGCATACTATTACCAAGCTGGTGACAAATCCGTATGAAGCGCCTACTTAGCTCCGTCATCCTGATCATTGACGACTCAGCCGAAAACCTGAGTGTTTTAAGCACCTTGCTGCGTCCGCGTTATCGAGTCCTGGCCGCCACTTCGGGGGCTGCAGGTTTGCGGGTGGCGAATGGCACGACCAAGCCCGACCTCATCCTGCTCGATGTGATGATGCCGGGAATGGACGGTTATGCCGTGCTTGCCCGTTTGCGCGAAGTCGCTGCGACCCGTGATATTCCGGTCGTTTTCCTCACCGCCCAGGCGAGCGTCGAGGACGAGGAGCGCGGCCTGCTGCTGGGGGCTGCCGATTACATCACCAAGCCGATCAACCCGACCGTCGTGCTCGCCCGCGTGCGCACCCAGCTTGAGGCCAAGCAGGCGCGCGACTGGCTGAAGGATCAGAACGCAACGCTTGAGGCCGAAGTCGCCCGGCGCATGACCGAGAACGATCTGACGCAGCGCGTCAGCATCCGGGCGCTGGCGCATCTGGCTGAAATCCGTGATCCGGAAACCGGCAACCATATCCTGCGCACCCAAGGCTACGTCGAACGACTGGCGCTCGGGCTGCGCGAACATCCCCGCTTTGCCTCGATGCTGAGCGAACGCTATATCAGCCTACTCTCCCGTTCGGCGCCCTTGCACGATATCGGCAAGGTCGGCATTCCCGATTACATCCTGCTCAAACCCGGAAAGCTCACGCCGGAAGAGTGGGCGGTCATGCAGACGCACGCCAGGCTGGGCAGCGATGCCATCGAGCAGGCCGAACACGATATCGAAATGCCGCTGGATTTTCTGTCGCTGGCCAAGGAAATTGCCCACTGGCACCACGAAAAATGGGATGGCAGCGGCTACCCGGACGGTCTGGCCGGCGATGCGATCCCCATTTCTGCGCGCCTGATGGCCGTCGCCGATGTGTTCGATGCCCTGGTTTCGGTCCGCGTCTACAAACCGGCGATGCCCAACGCCGAAGCGCGCTCGATCATCGCCGCTGGGCGCGGCAAGCACTTCGATCCCGATGTGGTCGACGTCTTTCTTGCCGGATTTGCTGACTTTGTGGCCATTGCCCAGCGTTATCGAGACGCGGCGGAGCACGTTGAGCCGGCGTTTTGATGAAGGCGCTGTATTTGACTGGCGAGCCCCTGGCGACGGGTAGCAAGATGCCGGCAAGCGGTGCTGCGTTGCGCCTGGTGCTGATTTACGCTGTTTTTGCCAGCCTCTGGATCCTGCTGTCCGACAAGGCGGTGGCGCTGCTGTTTCTCGATCCGCGCCAGATGACGCTGGTCAGCATGCTGAAGGGCTGGCTGTTCGTTGCGGTTACCTCGCTGCTGCTCTATATCCTGGTCCGCCGCCTGCTTGCCCAGGCGCTGGCTGCATCGCTGCGCGAGCATGCGGCACAGGCCGAAAAAATGCGCAGCCAGCAACTGCTCGCGGCCATTGTCGATAGTTCGACCGATGCGATTTTTGCCAAGGATCTTGCCGGCCGTTATCTGCTGTTCAACCACGAAACCTCGCGGGTCACCGGCAAGGTGGCCGAGCTTGCCTTGGGGCTGGACGATACGGTGCTCTTTCCGCCGGCACAGGCCGGGATCATTCGTGCCAACGACCTGCGTGTTCTTGCCGACAACATGATCGATACCTTCGAGGAAATGGTGTCGACGGTCGATGGCGAGCGCATCTATCTGTCGACCAAGGGGCCGTTGCGCGATGGCGACGGGCGGATTATCGGCATGTTCGGGGTCTCTCGCGACATCACCGAACGCAAGCAGATGGAGGAGCAGCTGCGCAAGCTGGCGCAGGCCGTCGAGCAAAGCCCGGAAAGTGTCGTCATCACCAATCTGGACGGCGAGATCGAGTACGTGAATGAAGCTTTTGTGCAATCGACCGGCTACCGTCGCGACGAGGTGCTCGGCAAGAATCCGCGCCTGCTGCAATCGGGCAGGACGCCGCCGGAGAGGTTCGTCAAAATGTGGGCGGCCCTGCAGCGCGGCGAGACGTGGAAGGGCGAGTTCATCAACCGGCGCAAGGACGGCAGCGAGTATCTCGAATTCGCCATCATCACCCCGTTGCGCCAGGCCGATGGCACGCTCAGCCATCATGTCGCGGTGAAGGAAGACATCACCGAGAAAAAGCGGCTCGGCGACGAACTGGCGCAGCATCGCCATCATCTCGAGCAACTGGTCGAGGAGCGCACGGCAGAGCTCGTCACGGCAAGGCAGCAGGCCGATGCGGCCAATCTGGCGAAGAGCGCCTTTCTGGCCAACATGAGCCACGAAATCCGCACCCCGATGAACGCCATCATCGGCCTGACCCATCTGCTGCGGCGTTCCGGCGCATCAGGGGAGCAGGCCGAGCGGCTGCTCCGGATAGAAGGCGCCGGGCGGCATCTGCTGTCCATCATCAACGACATTCTCGATCTCTCGAAGATCGAAGCCGGCCGCTTGCAGCTCGAAAGAACCGATTTCCCCCTTTCTGTCGTCCTCGACAATGTCGCGTCCATCATCGGTGAATCGGCGCGCGCCAAGGGGCTGGCGATTGAAGTCGACAGCGATGCCGTTCCGCTGTGGCTGCGCGGCGATCCGACCCGCTTGCGCCAGGCCTTGCTCAACTACGCCAGCAATGCCGTCAAGTTCACCGAGCAGGGGGCCGTCGCCCTGCGCGCCCGCTTGCTGGAAGAGCGCGATGGCGAATTGCTGGTGCGTTTCGAGGTTGCCGATACCGGTATCGGCGTTGCACCGGACAAGGTGGCGCGTCTTTTCCACGCATTTACGCAGGCCGACAGCTCGACGACGCGCAAGTACGGAGGAACCGGCCTCGGGCTGGCGATCACCCGGCGACTGGTGCATCTGATGGGCGGGGAAGTCGGCATCGACAGCCGCTCCGGGCCGGGCAGCATCTTCTGGTTCACTGCCCGCCTGCAGCGTGGGCACGGCATCATGCCCGCCGCATCGAATACGGATGCCGTGGACGCCGAGACGCAACTGCGCCGTCAGCACGGTGCCGCGCGCTTGCTGCTGGTCGAGGACAACGCGATCAATCGTGAAGTTGCGCTGGAGTTGTTGCACGGCGTCGGTCTGACGGTGGATACGGCAGAAGACGGCGGTGTCGCCGTGGAGAAGGCGACAAGCCAGTCCTACGACCTGATCCTGATGGACATGCAAATGCCCCGCATGGACGGCCTCGCGGCAACCCGTGCGATCCGCGCCCTGGCTGGCTGGGAGGCAAAACCGATCCTGGCGATGACGGCCAATGCCTTTGCCGAAGACCGCATCGCCTGCGAAGCGGTCGGCATGAACGACTTCATCGCCAAACCGGTCGAGCCTGTCGTGCTTTACAGCGCCTTGCTGCGCTGGCTGCCGGCGGCCGCTGGCGGCATGGCGGAAGGGACGGCTGGATTTCCCGATGGTCCGCCGCCCTTGGCTTCCGACCCCGGTGCCGACGCCGTATTGGCGCACCTCGCCGGCTTGCCGGGCTTCGACGTGACGCGTGGCTTGGCCGCGTTGCGCGGCAACAGCAAAAAGTATCTCGAACTGCTGCGCTTCTTCATCGCAGCGCGTGCCGACGACATGCTGCGGCTTGAGGCGAGCCTGTCGGCAAACGATCATCAAACAGCTCGCCATCTTGCCCACACGCTCAAGGGCGCTGCGGCGACGATTGGCGCAGACCGGCTGGCGGCAGCGGCAGGGCATCTGGAAGCGCTGTTGCGAGCGAGTCAGGAAGAGCGCGGGTGTGACGAAATCGGCTTGGCAACGCAGGCCGTCGGCCTAGAGTTTTCCGCCCTCGCCGCTGCGCTGCCAATCCCGCCGGCAGTCCTCGTTCCGGCCGGGAGCATGCCGCATATCGGCTTGCTCGGGAGCCTGCTTGACGAGATCGATGTGCTGCTGGCGCAGCACGACACCGCAGCTGTCGTGTTCATCGACGAGAACGCGGCGTTGTTCCAGGCGGCCCTCGGGGCAAGGGCGCTGATCCTTGACCAGCAAATTCAGCGTTTTGACTTTGAAAGTGCGCGCGAGACCATCGCTTCTCTGCGGCAATTCGCCGGTTCCGGCGATGCGCGGCATGATCCGGTAGCAAGTTTTTTGGGTTCGAACAACCTACACTGATGCCCTCGTTTCGTTTGCCGAGTCCGCAAGCCATGCCGCCATTTCTCGAATCCCGGGTTGAAACGCTCGATGTGCGCGGGCTGCGCTACAACGTTCGCCACTGGGGGGCGCCCGATGCGCCGCAACTTTTCCTGCTGCACGGCTGGATGGATTCGTCGGTCACCTTCCAGTTCGTCGTCGATGCGCTGTCCGAGCCATGGCACGTCATCGCGCCGGACTGGCGCGGCTACGGCGGTTCCGAGTGGCTCGGGCGGCCGTACTGGTTTCCCGACTATTACGCCGATCTCGACTGCCTGTTGCAGCATTACTCGCCGCAGCAGCCGGCGCGGCTGGTCGGCCACAGCATGGGCGCCAACATCGCGAGCATCTACGCGGCGGCGCGGCCGCAACGCGTCGCGCAACTGGCGATGCTCGATTTTCTTGGCCTGCCGGCGAGCGCTGCGTCGGCCGCGCCGACCCATCTCGCCCGCTGGCTCGATGCCCAGAGCCAGACGCCGGCGTTGCGCGCCTACGCCGACCACGCGGCGCTGGCGCGGCGCCTCAGATCGGTCAATCCCCGCCTCACCGTACAGCGTGCCGATTTTCTCGCCGAGCACGGCAGCCGCCGCCTTGCCGACGGACGGGTCGAACTGGCCTGCGATCCTTGGCACAAGGTCGCCGCACCGACGCTCTACCGGATCGACGAGGCGCTGGCCTGCTGGCGCAGCGTTGCGTCGCCGCTCCTGCTGCTGATCGCCGAGCAGGGCTTTGTGCACGAGCGCTTCGGCGACGACCCGGACGAGTATGCACGGCGAATCGGCTGCTTTGCCGACGCCGACGTCGTGACGATTGCCGACTGCGGGCACAATCTGCAGCACGACCAGCCGGAGCGCGTCGCCCGAGTCCTTGAGGGCTTCCTGCAACGCGCCGAGTGATTCTCGAATGGTTTGGCATGCATCCTGCTTTAGTAGCTGCGGGAGCATCGATTCGGGCTTGCAGCGGCAGCGGATCAGGGTGAATCGGCAAAAATTGCCACCTCTGTGGAAAAAGCGGCAAACCCCAAAGCGTCAGGCTCGTGTTCCCGAAATCAGGTGCGAATATTTCTGGAGACGAGATCATGTACAAGCTGCAATATTTGATGGATCTGCTGAATGGCTCTGCAACGGGCGATACGGAAATGGCCGAACGCGTACGCCAGTTGTCGGTTGCCTGCTCGCGCTTCATCTCGACCAATACGGCTTTGTAGTTTCGTCTTGCCGACGCCCCGCTCCGGCAAGAGCGCCGTCGCGCACGCTGGCGCCTCGTGGCCTGGCCATGAACGGAAAGCCGTTCAGTGAGCGGCGTCAGCCAGAAGATCCGGTTTTTCCGTCAGCGCATTCCGGCGTTTGACTGCCAGCCGGGATGCCACGACTGCTGCGGGCCGGTGACCACTTCCAGCGAGGAAATGTCCCGTTTGCCGGTGCTCAGCGAAGCGCTGCATGCGGCGGCGCTGGCCGATCTGAGTTGTCCGCACCTTGGCAGCGACGGTTGCCGCGTCTATCTCGAGCGACCGCTGATTTGCCGCCTGTTCGGCACGACGCCGCGCCTTGCCTGCCCGAACGGGCGGCGGCCGGCAGAAATGATCGATCCGGACATCGAGCAGCAAATCCACCGCTTCTTTTCAGAAACCCGCCACGTCCTGGTTTGATCCTGCTTGTCCGTGGCCTTAGGCGCCGTCCGCCGGCAGCAGCGCCAGCTCGCCCTGCGGCGAACTTTCGGCCGCGCGCACGGTGCTTGTCGACGACAGCGCGCTGGCCCGCACGCCGAGCAGGCGAAGTCTCTTGTCGAGCGGAATGCGGCGCAGGCATTCGCCGGCGGCGCGGCGGATGGTGGCGGCGTCGGCGGTCGCTGCGGGCAGCCGCACGTCGCGCGTCACCGTGTAGAAATCCTCGAAACGCAGCTTGATGCCGATCGTCCGGCCAAGATAGCCCTTGCGCTGCAGGTCGTCGGCGACGCGCCGGCACAGGCCGGTGAAGACCTCGGTCAGCGTCGCGCGGTCGTGAACCGGGTGCAGGTCGCGCTCGAAGGTCGTTTCGCGGCTGATCGACTTCGGTTCGCTCTCGGTCACCAGCGGGCGCTCGTCGATGCCGTTGGCCGCTGCGTGCAGCCAGGCGCCATAGCTGCGGCCAAAGTGCAGCAGCAGGAATTCCGGTTCGGTCTGCGCCAGTTCGGCAATGGTCTTGATGCCGAGCGCGGCGAGCTTTTCGCCCGCCTTCGGGCCGATGCCGTTGATCTTGCGCACCGGCAACGGCCAGATGCGCGTGGCGATATCGTGCTCGCCGAGCAGCGTGATGCCGTCCGGCTTGTCGAGGTCGGAGCCGATTTTCGAGAGCAGCTTGTTCGGCGTGATGGCGATCGAGCAGGTCAGGCCGGTGGCGTCGAACACGGCCTGCTTGAGGTGTCTGGCGAGCGCCTGCATTTCGTCGGGCAGCTCGCACAGTCCGCTCAGGTCGATGTAGATCTCGTCGATGCCGCGGTCCTCGATCAGCGGTGCGATGCCGGCGACGGCTGCCTTGAAGCGGCGCGAGTAGTGGCGGTAGGCGTCGAAATCGACCGGCAGCAGGATCGCGTCCGGCGCGAGTTTCGCCGCCTTCATGACGCCCATCGCCGAGAAGATGCCGAGCGCGCGCGCTTCGTAGGTCGAGGTGGTGATCACGCCGCGCCCCGTGTAGTCGCGCAGGCGCGCGTAGCGCCGGCTGCCGTCGGCCAGCGTTACCGGCTGCTGGTCGCCGCGCCCGCCGATCACCACCGGCTGGCCGCGCAGATCGGGATAGCGCAACAGCTCGACCGACGCGTAGAAGGCGTCCATGTCGAGGTGGGCGATACGGCGGGGCGGGGTCATGGGGGATTTAAAGAGATATTAACCACAACGAAAGAGGCATTAACCACAACGGGCACAACGGGCACAACGAAATTCAAAAACATTTATCTTCTGGTTTTCGTTGTGTTCGTTGTGCCCGTTGTGGTTAAACCGTCTTTTGTCAATACAACAAAAATGCCTTCCGCTCCGCCTCCCAAGCCGCTTCGTCCGGCGCAACCAGCGCGTCGAAGTCGGCCGGCGTTGCCTGCGCATCGTCGACCCACTCGCGCAGCAGCGGACTGCCGTTGATCAGGTCGATGGCCAGCCGCTCGTGTTCGTACTCGTAGCCGAAGTCGCGCCAGATCGCGTAGTCGGGCTGCAGGCGGCGCAGCGCCTTGAAGGCGAGCGCCTGCAGGCGCCACGGGCGGAAGTCGGCATGCTGGTAGCTGGCGTCCTCGACGTGAATCTGCACGCCGTTGCATAGCTGGCCGGCGTGCTTGTGGAAGGTCGGCTCGAACCAGCAGTCGCGCAGGCGGCAGCCGCACAGCCATTGCGGCGCCAGCGCGTGCATTTCGCCGATCAGCGCGCGCGCGTCGATGTCCGGGGCGCCGAAGAGTTCGAGCGGGCGGGTCGTGCCTCTTCCCTCGGAGAGCGTCGTGCCTTCGAGCAGCACGGTGCCGGCGTAGCAGCGCGCCATCGAGAGATTGGGCGCGTTCGGGCTCGGGTTGATCCACGTCCGTTCGCCGAGCGGCCAGCCGTAGCCCGGCCCGGCAGCGGGCGACCAGCCGTGCATGGCGATGACCTGGCAGTCGACGTCGAGCTTGAGTGCCGCGATGAACCAGCGCGCCAGCTCGCCCATCGTCAGGCCGTGCCGCATCGGCAGCGGGCCGGCGCCGACGAAGCTTTCCCAGCCGGGGCGCAGCAGCAGACCTTCGACCGGACGGCCGGCGGGATTCGGCCGGTCGAGTATCCACACCTGCTTGCCGTGTTCGGCTGCCGCTTCGAGCAGGTAGCGCAGCGTCGTGATGAAGGTGTAGATGCGGCAGCCGAGATCCTGCAGGTCGATCAGCAGCACGTCGAAGCTGTCCATCATCGCCGCCGTCGGGCGGCGCACTTCGCCGTACAGGCTGAAGACCGGGATGCCGAGCAGCGGATCGAGATAGTCGGGCGACTCGACCATGTTGTCCTGCTTGTCGCCGCGCAGGCCGTGTTGCGGGCCGAAGGCGGCAGTGAGCTCGAGGTCGGGCAGCGCGGCGAGTGCGTCGAGCGCGTGCGTCAGGTCGGCGCTCACCGAAGCGGGGTGCGCGAGCAGGGCGATTCGTTTGCCGGCGAGCGGGCGGCGTAGCGTGGCGTCGGTCAGCAGGCGGTCGAGTCCAAACTGGATGGCGGGCATGGCGTGGGCTTTCAAACAGTTTGGCGCGGGTCGGCCAGTTCAAGGGCGAAGGCGGCGCGCCGGTGAAAATCGGGGCGGTCGGCAGGGTGGGTCAGCGCCCAGTAGCTGTGGCCGCCGTCGACCGTTTCCGTTGCTTCGACGACCGCAGCAAGGCCGATCTGCAGCACGGCGGTGCCGGGCGGCAGGGCGGCTGCGCAAATGATCGCTGCGAGTTCGATCCGGTCGGCGAAGCGGTGGACCGTGATCTGCGGTGCGTCGTTCGGGTCGTTCGCCGCGTCGCGCAGCCGCTCGTCCGAAAAAGCGTAGGCTGCCCATTGCCCCGACGGCGAGAAGTTGAACTCGCGGTAGGCCGGGTCGCCCTGGCGGCCGACGAAGGCCTCGAAACAGCTGTGCTGCCAGAGGCCGTCGGTGCGCTCGGCGTCCTGTGGCCCGGGGATGCGCAGGCGGGCGATCTCGCCGCGCAGCCGGTAGGTCAGCAGCAGGCTGCCATCGGGCTGGAAGGCAACGCAAGCTTCGAGCGTGCGCACCAGCGGGGCAGGGGTTGCGGGGTGGCAGCGCAGGGAGAGCGGGTAGTCGGTAGGCAGGGCGTTCGGCGGCATGCGGCGGATTTTAGCCGTTTCGGCTCGCTGGCAGAAGGTTTCAGGCAGCTAGGCGAACCCGCATCGCTCAGTCAGTGATTGCGCATCAGCGTACTGACCGCAATATCTTCATCGACTTCTGACCAATGCACCCCAACGCCTTTGCCGATCAAACGCCAGTTGCTGCGTTGCGTAGGGGAGGCATCCCGCAGTCGAGGAAACCACGCCCGTGGTGCGGAAATATCCCGACCGTCGGCCAGAACGATGTGAACTGCCGCCTCGTCAAACGAAACGTCGACTACGTGAGGATCGAGTTTCACGCCGCCCTGCCGTGCAGCGTCTCCATCGGCAGTACGCCAAAAGCGCGTGCGTCGAGCAGCACGATTTCGACGGCTGTATCATCCTCCGCATAGCTGATATGCGTGTTCCAGTCTTGTGAAACCTCGCGCACGATGGGCTTGTCGGAAAGGCGGATCACAAAAATATCGTCTTCGTCGTAGTAAGTGGTTCGCATGCTGGCTCCTTGCGTTCGTTTCGGTTGCCCGCGCGTTGCATGGCAAGTACCGTTATGCCGCCAGAGGTTCAGCCGGCATCACTTCACGGACGATCCGCTCACCGTCGGCGATTTCCGCCGCTCGCAAGTCAAAATCAACCTGCAGCCCGAGCCAGAATTCGGCGCTGGTGCCGAAGTAGCGGGCCAGACGCAGCGCGGTGTCGGCGCTGATGCCGCGTTTTTCGCGGACGATGTCGTTGATGCGCGGCGCCGGTACGCGCAACGCCAGCGCCAACGCGTGCCCAGAGAGCTTGAGTGGGAGCAGGAATTCCTCCCGCAGAATTTCGCCCGGGTGGATGGGGCGCATGCCGTTCTTGATAGTCATGGTTTTCTCCTAGTGATAATCGACAATCTCGACATCAAAGGCATTGCCGTCGTCGAAGCGGAAACATAAGCGCCACTGATCATTGATTCGGATGCTCCACTGCCCGGCACGGTCGCCGCGTAACTTCTCCAGCCGGTTTTGTGGCGGGATTCTCAAGTCATCCAGCCGGATCGCGTGATGCAGCATCTGTAGTTTGCGTTCAGCGACTGCACGAAAATTTCCGAAGAGCAGCACGTTGTTTCCGGCAAACAGTGATGCAGTGTTCTTGCAGGCGAATGACTGAATCATGCCGATGATCGTATAACGTTGTGCATTATATGGCAATAGTTAAGATGTGGCGGTCACGACATCGCCCTGCCGCCGCACGCGGCCCAGTGCTTCGAGCGTGTCGATGATCTGCGGCAGGCGTTTCTTCCACGGGCCCTTGCCGGTGAAGCGGGCGGCGAGGTCGGCCTGGCTGAGCGGGATGGGCGAGGCGGCAAGGACGCGGGCGACGGCGGCGACCTGTTCGGGCAGGGTGGCAGGCCAGGAGGCGCGCGGAATGGCGATCTGCGCAATGGCATCGCTGGAAGCCGCGTCTTTGCTTGTTCTCCCGGCATCGTTAATGGAGATGCCCGTATTTATTGGCTCTCCGGCCGGGTGCTGGAATTCCGGGCGCAACCAGCGGATCTGGCCCTGCGCTTCTTCGGCGGCGCGTTCGGCGTTGAGCGCGACGAGGCGGACGAGCAGGGTTTCGCTGGCGGCTTCCTTGCGCGCCGGGTCGGCCAGCATCGGCGCGAGGTCGCGCCAGCCGTAGGCCTCCAGCACTGCGGCGTCGAGTTCGTCATGCAGGGTTTTCAGCACGCTGACCAGACCTTGCTCGTGGATGGTTTTTTCCTTGGCGCTCAGCGCTTCGCCGCTCTTCAATTTCTCAAGCACGTTGTATAGGCCGGTCAGCGTCAGGCCGGCATGCGCGGCCTGCTGGCGCTTACGGTGCGCGTCGAGCTGTTCGGCTAGGTCGCGGATGCGGGTGGCTTGTTCGGGGGTGGCGACGGGGAAGGGGAACGGATCAAAGCAGCGGGACTTGTTGTAAACCGGACGATTCTCAAGTGTTCCGCCGGATGCAAGTGCCCACGTAACGTGAACTCGAGACGATAAAACACCAAGGTGCAATGAATCGGCGCTTGCGATAGCGATCAATCGATGATCGGGGGCGATTGTGGAGCCCAAAAATTGGAAATGCCGATGCTTCGAGGTTTCAACAGTTGCAATGTAGCGAGGAAGCCCAGTCAAGGCTGATCGCAATGTTTTTCGGCATTCCGCAAAAAGCCACCACTGCTCTTTGAGTCTGGGTCGATTGTTGTGGTCACGCTCGGGTTTCACTCGTTCATGAAGCCATTGGTAGGTTGCGGGATAGGTGAACCGTAGCTGTTCCGCCGAGAAGCCATAACAGTCAATAAGAAAAACACCGCGCGGCGTATCGGTCAGGTCTTTGCCATTCCGGTATGCCTTTATCGGCGCATTAGGGTCGAGATGAGTGCTTTCTTCGGAAGTAACAATAAATCCAGAGCCTGCGAGCATGAAACCCATTGAGCTTACGCCAGCGTTTGCACTCAACGGTCGCGTACCGGCCACGTTAGCCCCAACCCGCAAATCTGCGTGCAGCAGCCCGACCTGTTCCTGCAAGGTTACGTCCAGTCCTTCACCCTTGCCTTCGCGCTCGTCGGTGACGCTGAGCAAGCGCCCTTCGCCACCATCCATCGCGCCAACGGTCATGGCGATGCGCACCGCCGCGCCGTCGGCAGCATCGACCCATGGGTGATCGGGGATGGCAAAAGCGAGCGATACGCCCTGGTCGAGCGCGCCCTGAACGACGCGGCGATTGAATGTTTGCGTCAGGCTGTTGGTGGTGATCAGGCCGAAACGCCGCACCGCGCCTTGCGCGACGAGTTGTGCGGCGTGGTGCCACCAGAACATGACGAGATCGGCTGATTCGGGAACCTCCGGCCAGGCGCCGCGCAATGCTTCGACGTAGCCGTCGCCGAGCGCATCGCGCATGCGTTTGTTACCGATGAAGGGCGGATTTCCGACGATGTAGTCGGCGGCCGGCCATTCGGCCTTGCGCGGGTTGATGTAGCGCTGCAGTGGCGTGCGGGCCATTTCGTCGGGCACTTGTTCGCCGGTGACCGGGTGTGTTTTGGTCGTCACGCCGTCCCAGCGGCTGACCGGCACGCCGTCTTCGCCCAGCACGGTTTCGACGCTGTCCCACGCCAGCACGGCGTCGCGGCATTCGACGTTTCTGAAATCCTTGAGGATCGGTTGTGGCGGCAGGCCGCTGCCGTTGGTGCGGAAGTGCCATTGCAGGTAGCCGATCCACAGCACGAGTTCGGCAATCGCCGCGGCGCGCGGGTTGAGTTCGAGGCCGAGAAACTGGTGCGGGTCGACGGTCAGGCCTTCGGCCTCGAGCCTTTGTTGTCCGGCGCCGAACGCCTGCATCTGGTCGAGCACTTCGCCTTCGAGGCGCTTCATGTGTTCGAGTGTCACGTACAGGAAGTTGGCCGAGCCGCAGGCCGGGTCGAGCACGCGAATCTGGCACAGGCGGTGGTGGAAGGCGTCGACTTCGCCGCGTGCCGCGTCGAGCTTGCCTTCGTTGGCAAGCAGTAGTGCGGCGGCCTGCACGTTGCGCCACTGCTCGCGCAGCGGTTCGACGACGGTGGGCAGGACGAGGCGTTCGACGTAGGCGCGCGGCGTGTAGTGGGCGCCGAGGGCGTGGCGCTCGGTGGTCGATAGGGCGCGTTCGAGCAGGGTGCCGAAGATGGCTGGCTCTACCTGTGTCCAGTCGGCTTTGGCGGCTTCGATCAGCAGGCCGATCTGGTCGCGGTCGAGCGGAATTACGTCGGGCCGTTTGAACAGCTTTCCGTTGAAGCGCGGCAGCGTTTCGCGCAGGACCACGGAGAAGCCGCCGCTATCCATCTCGCGCCAGAGCGCAGCGAGCAGCGGAACTAATTGCTGCGGGTTGCCCTGCAGGGTTTCGAGAAGTGCGGTGAAAGCACCCTTGCCGTTCTGCCTGGGCAGCAGGCCGACATCTTCGGCGAACATCGAGAACAGGCAGCGCGTGAGGAAGCCGGCGACGAGTTCGGGATGGTGGCCGGCGCCTTCGAGCGTCTTGGCGATCTTCGCCAGATGTTCGGCGATCTCGCGCGTGACCTTGGCCGAAGCGCGCGTTGGATCAAGCGCCAGTGGGTCGAGCCAGACGGTTTTGAGGCGCTGGCGGGCGCTGTCGTCGGCGGGGTCGCACAAATCGGCGAGCCGGATGCGATGCGAGCGCGGGTCTGGGAAGGGCGTGTAGGTGGCGCCGGAGCGCGTGAAGTCGGCGTACAACTCGATGACGTGGCCGACGTCGACGACGATCAGGAACGGTGGCCGGCCTTCGTCGGACGGCAAGGCGCGGGCGTAGCCTTCGGCCTGGCCGCGAGCGCGCTGCAGGGCGTCGTCGAAGCCCTTGGTCGAGGCGCCGAGCTTGATCTTCTTGGCTTCGAGCACGAAGCGGCCGCGCTGGTAGCAGTCGATGCGCCCCATCGAGACACTACCGTCGCCGTGGCGAAAGGTGATGCGGCGCTCGAAGACGTAGGCGTTGTCGCGCGTGTCCTCGCGCGCCGGGTCGGGCGATGGGACGCCGAGCAGATTGCACAGGTCGGCGACGAAAAGCTGGTAATTGGCAAGTTCGGAGCCGTCGGCATGTTGCCAGCGGGCCAGGAAGGCGGCGGGGGAAAGGCTGGGCGAGATGGCGGTCGGATGAGGTTCGGTCATCCGTCGGAGTATGCCACAGGGGAAACGGCGGCTTCCCGGCTGGCGCTATTTATTCTGTTTTCATTGCGGCGGCATGGAACGTCGCGGCTGGGCGCCAGCAGCGCACCCCGCCGCGAAAAAACGGGGAAACCCTGCGTTCAGGCGAGCGCCTTGAGCGCTGCGTCGTAATCGGGTTCGTCCTTGATTTCGCCGACCAGTTCGCTGTGCAGCACCTTGTTGTTTTCGTCAAGAACGACGACGGCGCGTGCGGCAACGCCGCAGAGCGGGCCGCTGCTCAGGGCGACGCCGTAATTTTTGAGGAAGTCGGCGCCGCGCATGGTCGACAGGGTGACGACGTTGGCGAGGTTTTCCGCGCCGCAGAAGCGGGCCTGTGCGAAAGGCAGGTCGGCGGAAATGCAGAGCACGACGGTATTGTCGAGATCGTTGGCGGTCTGGTTGAACTTGCGCACCGAGGTTGCACAGGTTGGCGTGTCGATGCTCGGGAAAATGTTCAGGATCTTGCGCTTGCCAGCGAAGCTGGCGAGGGTCTCGTCCGCCAGATTCTTGCCGACCAGACTGAAGTCAGGCGCTGTCTGACCCTTTTGCGGGAAATTGCCATCGACCTGCAGCGCGTTGCCGCCCAGCGTTACGGTGTTTGCCATGTTCGATTCCTTCTTGAGTGGGTAGGCGAATGTGCGATTTGGCGTCAGGCGCGGATATTCCCGACGGTTCGACACCAATTGGGCACTTCCGGGCGGGAAAAGTTCGCTGTCTTTTTCGTGCGGATCGAAGCGCCGCGCGCCATTCCGCCATGCGCTGAACCCTTGCCGGTTGTTGTTGTCCGCTACAATTACGGAAAAGCGATCAGGACTGAATCAACACCATGCAGAAAATACGCGTCGATCACCTGCAACCCGGCATCTTCATTTCGCTTTCGGAGATCGGCTGGCTGAAGCACCCTTTCGTTCTCAGCGATTTTTGCATCTCCAGCGAGAAGCAGATTCAGACCCTGCGCGAAATGGGCTTGCGGGAGATTTCCTGGGACCCCGAGCGCAGTACGGTGCAACCCTTGTCGGATTCCGCGGTGGCCGTTCTCGAGGAGGAGGATTTCGGGGGCAGCGCGCTGGCCGGCATGCTCGACGAGAAGCGTTCGCGCAGCGAGCGCGTGCGCGTCCTGCGCGATCAGTTCGCCCGGCGCGAGCGCGAGTACGAAAAAGACATGGTCGCCGCCGGCGACATCCTGAAGACCGTCGCCGGCCGCCCGCTTGAGGCGCACGCGCAGGCCAGGGCACTGGTCGGACGACTGGTCAGCAGCCTGATCGGCGCGCAGAGCGAGGTCATCCACCTGGTCAACAGCAAGGCCAAGGACGGCGGGCTGGCCGCGCATTCGGTCAATGTGATGATGCTTTCGTTGCTGCTCGGCAAGGCGATCGGGTTGTCCGAGGACGAAATGAAGTGGCTGGGGATGGGCGCGCTGCTGCACGACGTCGGCAAGAACGAGGTGCCGTCGCGCATCCTGTTGTCGAGCAACCGCACGCGACCCGAAGAGGATTTCTACCGCGCCCATATCGGCTACGGGATCAAGGCGGTCGCCGGCATCCGCGATCTCGAGACGCCGGTCAGGAACATCATTGCCTGCCATCACGAGTGCTGGGATGGCAGCGGCTATCCGAACCATCTGGTCGCCGAAAAAATTCCCAAGCTCGCCAGACTGGTCGCGCTCGCCAACCGCTACGACAACCTGTGCAACCCGTTCGACATCAAGCAGGCGAAGACGCCGGCCGGAACGATCGCCTATCTTTTCAAGAGCGAAGCGGCGCTTTTTCAGGGCGAACTGCTCAAGGCATTCGTCAAGACGCTCGGCGTCTATCCGCCCGGCAGTTTCGTCGCGCTGTCGAACGGTGCGGTCGGACTGGTGATCGAGTCCAACTCGGCCGACATCCTGCACCCGCTGTTGATGCTGCACGACACCGAAGTGCCGCGTAGCGAGGCGATCATGCTCGACCTGCGCGGGACCGACATTTCGGTGACCAGCGCGCTCAACCCGGCGACCTTGCCGCTTGGCGTCGTCGAATATCTCGCACCGCGCGGCCGGGTCGATTACTACATCCAGGGCGCTTCCTGATCCGGCGCTGACGCCGGGCTAGAACGGCGTCTCGCCTTCGCCCTTCAGGGCCAGGAATTCATCGATCAGCCGGGCGAGGACTTCCTCCTCGTCGCCGTCCGCGACGCCAAGGAGGCGGGCGACCATTTTCACCTTGCCGGGGTTGAACTGGCGGCGCGCGGGAGCCGTCGGGATGTCTTCCCAGGGCGGAATGCCGCTCGTCTCGACCGCCGGTGCAGCGGGCGCTACTGCTGCGTTTTCCGCCTTCTTCCGGCGCCGGCCGCCTTCTTCCTGCAGCGCGTGGTCGACGGTCTTTCTCGCCAGCTTCTCGCCTTCAGGCTGCTGGGCGATGCGCTCGATCAGCGATTCGGCCTTCGCTTCGTTCTTCTGCGTCAGTTTTTCGAGCTGGACGGCGGCGCCGGCGCTGCCGATGCGGCCCGAATCGAGCAGCGCGCTGATTTTCGGTGAGAGCTTGGCGGCGGCGGTCGCCTGGCCGAGCCAGGTCGGCGTGCGGCCGAAGTGTTCGGCGGCCGATTCCTGCGTCGCGAAGCGCTCGGCGATGGTCTGGATGGCGTTGGCCAGATCGCGCGGCTCGAGCGCGCTGCGCATGCCGAGGCCGAGGTTCTCGAAGACCTGGATTTCGAGCGACTCGGCGGGCT
>JBAQRB010000023.1:0-1699 GCA_049295655.1 Rhodocyclaceae bacterium | reverse complement strand
GACCAGATGCAGCACGTGGCCGCCGCCGATCGCGTAGCCGGCGACCATCGCCACCACCGGTTTCGGGCAGCGCCGGATCTGCATCTGCAGGTCGAGGACGTTGAGGTGCGGCGTGCCGCGCTCGTCGTGGTAGCCGCCGTTGTCGCCGCGCACCGTTTGGTCGCCGCCCGAGCAGAAGGCCTCGTGGCCGGCGCCGGTCAGCACGATGACGCCGACCTCGGGGTCGAACTGCGCGCGGTGCATCGCATCGATCAGCTGCTGCACGGTTTCGGGGCGGAAGGCATTGCGCTTTTCCGGTCGGTTGATCGCGATGCGCGCGATGCCTTCGGCAAAATCGTATTTGATGTCGGAATAGTCGGCGCGGGGCTGCCAGTCGAGTGCTGAGCGGATCATGAGGGTCGATGCCAGGAAGATGACGATGGCCGGCAGTATAGCCGCAGGCGATTGTGAATGAGCGTGGCGCAAGCGGCGCCAACTGATGCAAACTGGTACGATCAGGCTTCGGAGGAGGGGAGATTATGCATCGCAGGATATTGACCGGCGAGCGGCTGGTGGCTGTTTTTCTGTGCGGCTGCGTGCTGTTCAACTACCCCTTGCTTTCGCTCTTCGACCGCGGCGCCGATCTCTTCGGCATTCCGCTGCTCTACGCCTACGTCTTTGCCGCCTGGGCCGGGCTGATTGGCGCGATGGCGTGGATCACCGAGCAGCGCAGCGAATAGGCCGGCCATGCTTAACGCCCCCGTCATCATCGCCACCGCGCTGCTCTATCTGGGCCTGCTCTTCGCGGTCGCCTGGTGGGGCGACCGGCGCGCTGACCAGGGGCGCTCGATCATCGCCAGCCCGACCATCTACGCGCTGTCGATGGCCGTCTATTGCACGACCTGGACCTTCTACGGCAGCGTCGGCCGTGCCGCGGTGTCGGGCATCGGCTTCCTGCCGATCTATCTCGGACCGACGCTGGTCATGGCGCTCGGCTGGTTCGTCCTGCTCAAGATGATCCGCACCGCCAAGGCCAACCGCATCACGTCGATCGCCGACTTCATCTCGTCGCGCTACGGCAAGAGCCACCTGCTCGGCGGGCTGGTCACGGTGATCGCCGTGGTCGGCATCGTTCCCTACATCGCGCTGCAGCTCAAAGCCGTTTCGGGCAGCGTCAGCCTGCTGCTCAACTACCCGCGGATCGTCATGCCCGACCGCAGCGCGACGCTGCCTGTGCTGGCCGACATGAGCTTCTACAGCGCGCTGATCCTCGCCGCCTTCACCATCGTTTTCGGCACCCGCCACCTCGACGCCACCGAGCGCCACGAGGGCATGGTCGCGGCGATTGCGCTCGAGTCGGTGGTCAAGCTCGTCGCTTTCCTGGCGGTCGGCGTGTTCGTCACCTACGGCATCTACGACGGTTTCGCCGACATCTTCCGGCGCGTCGCCGCCGACGACGGTCTGCGCCGGCTGACCAGCGCGATTCCCTCCGGGCAGGGCTATACCGGCTGGTTCTCGCTGACCCTGCTCGCCGGGCTGGCGATCCTCTTCCTGCCGCGCCAGTTCCAGATTGCGGTGGTCGAGAACGTCGACGAATCGCACTTGAAGCGCGCCGCCTGGCTCTTCCCGCTCTACCTGCTGCTGATCAACCTCTTCGTCCTGCCGATCGCACTCGGCGGCCTGCTGCACTTCGCCGGGCAGGGCGTCGATGCCGATACCT
>JBAQRB010000022.1:0-7526 GCA_049295655.1 Rhodocyclaceae bacterium | reverse complement strand
TCGCCAGGCCGTGCTGACGGCGTTCCAGGACGTCGAGGACAACCTCGCCGCGCTGCGCATCCTGGCCGACGAGGCCAGCGTGCAGCGCGAGGCGGCGCAATTTGCCGCCGAGTCGCAGCGCCTGACCGACAACCAGTATCAGGCGGGAACGGTCAGCTATCTGAACGTGGTGACGGCGCAGGCCACGGCGCTCGGCGCGCAGCGCACCAGTCTTGACATCACGGGCCGCCGCCTGCTCGCCAGCGCCGCGCTGCTCAAGGCGCTGGGCGGCGACTGGCGCGGGCCGGTCGAGCCGGATGCCCCCGAGCCCGACAAACGCTAGCCGGGTGTTTGACTCAGTCCCAATTTGGGACTAAGCTTCGCCCATGCACGTCGTCGCCGTCAAATTCTTGAGAGCCTTCTGGGAACAGCACCCGGATTCGGAGCAATCGCTGAAGTCCTGGGTGGATGAAGCAAAGAAGGCGAGTTGGTCGCAGCCAGCCCAGATCAAGGAGCATACCGTAGCGCCAGCATTCTCAAGAACAAGCGCGTGGTGTTCAACATCAAGGGCAACGATTACCGTCTGGTGGTATCCATTGCTTATCACTTCCAGGCGGTGTACGTGAAGTTCGTCGGCACGCACATGGAATACGATGCGATCGATGCCGAAACGGTAGAAATGGAGGATTGACCATGGAAATTCGCCCGATCAAAACCGAAGACGATTACAAGGCGGCGCTTCGCGAAGTTTCCGCGTATTCCGACAACGAACCCGTTCCCGGTTCGGCCGAAGGCGACCGGTTTGAAGTGCTGATTACGCTGGTTGAAGCCTATGAGGCAAAGCACTTCCCGATTGAGCTCCCTGACCCGGTTGAGGCGATCAAATTCCGCATGGAACAGGCAGGACTGACGCCGAAAGACCTGGTGCCATTGATCGGCCGGCTGAATCGCGTCTATGAAATCCTGAACCGGAAGCGGCCTCTGACGCTGAACATGATCTGGAAGCTCAATCAGAAACTCGGCATCCCGGCTGAATGCCTGATCCAACCGCCAAAATCGCCTCTGGCCGCTTGATCCAAGCCGCGCCGGGTTTTTTGCACCATTTTCCGCACAACCTCACGCACAAAGAACGAATCTTCATGGCAATCAAAGCAACCATTTTCAAGGCCGATCTGCAGCTTGCCGACATGGATCGCAACCACTACGCGAGCTATGCGCTGACCCTCGCGCGCCATCCCTCCGAAACCGACGAGCGCCTGATGGTTCGCCTGATTGCCTTCGCGCTCTACGCCGACGAAGCGCTGGTTTTTGCCAAGGGCATGGCGAGCGAAGACGAACCCGACCTGTGGCAGAAGGACCTGACCGGCGCCATCGACCTGTGGATCGACGTCGGCCTGCCGGACGAACGCCGGGTGCGCAAGGCCTCCGGCCGTTCGCACCGGGTGGTCGTGGTCTGCTACGGCGGACGCGCCGCCGAAATCTGGTGGGAGCAGAACCGCACGGCGTTCGGGCGGCTGCAGAACCTGACGGTGATCAGGCTGGCGACCGAGGACACGCTCGAACTGGCCGCGCTGGCCAACCGCAACATGGGGCTGCAGTGCATGATGCAGGACGGCGAGCTGCTGCTGACCGGCGAGGGCGATCCGATCCGCCTCGAGCCCGTTTTTCTCTGTCGTTCGCCGGCGAACTAGCCATGCCGTGGATGGAAAGCGTCAGCCTGATCGTCCTACTGGGAGTCGTCTGGTTCTGGGCCGACAGCTTCAAGGCGCGCGAAGCCGGCATCCGCGCTGCGCGTGCGGCGTGCGCCGCGGACGAGTTGCTGCTGCTCGACGATACGATCGCGCTCGGCTCGCTGCGCCCGGAGCGCGACGAAAATGGAACACTGCGCCTGCGCCGGGTTTATGACTTCGAGTACAGCGATACCGGCGATAACCGCCGGCGTGGCAGCGTGACGATGCTCGGCGACCAGCTGGTGATGCTTTATGTCGGGCCGCGTCCGGTGGCGACCCCGGAAGCCGTGCCAAGGCAGCTCCATTGAGCCACCCCGCGACGGCCGGCTGAAGCGGCGGAAAGCCTGCTTCCTCCTACTTCATCCGTTTCATCATCTCCTGGATCTTCGGATCCTTCATCATTTCGTTCATGTTCATGCCGTTCATGTTCGGCATAATCACGTCGCCGGGCTTCTGGCCGGGCTTGCAGGCGTTCAGCCAGCGGGCTTCGAGCGACATTTTCGATTCGTTCATGCCGTGCATCGGCGGGCTGAAGCGGGTGTGCATGTCGCCCTTGTAGGACGTGTCGAAGGCGCCGACGAAGACTGCGTCGGTGGTCGCCGTCGAGCCTTCCAGCTTGCAGACCGAATGAATGCTGACCTTGTTTCCCTGCGTCTTGACGTCGATCACGCTGCAATCGGACTTGTCTTTCTTGGCCTGCTGCTGCATCAGGTCGTCGGTGGTCTGGTCGATGCATTGCTGTACCGCGCCCATGTTCGGCATGCCTTCCATGCGCGTGCTGATTTCCCAAAGCCCGCTCTTGCGCTTCGGCATGTCGGCAGCCAGTGCGCTGCCAGCGAGGCTCGCGGCGGTCAGTCCGCAGGCCAGCAGGGACGCGTAACGACGGAGGTCAAGTCGGTTTTTCATCATTGCTCCTTGAGTCGAGAGGATGGATATGCAGCAGGTGAGGCTGGGCAAGCATGCTGATGATGATCTATGATCAAAGCTGGATGTTCAATAAATTTGCTGCAAGGGAGTCCATCATGTCAGTTGATTCGGTTTCGTCAAGCGGGAATGCAGCAGCCAGTTCGGCGGCAAAGAGTCAGGTCCGCGCGCAGCAGTCCGAGCAGGAGCAGAGCGCCCAGAAGGCTGCCAGCGAGCGTGCCCGCACCGAGCGCGAAGCAGCGAAGAGCGCTCCGGCCGAAGCGGAAAAACCCAAGCCACCCAAGCCATCGGTCAATACCAGCGGCCAGACCGTCGGCAGCCGGATCGACACCAGCGCCTGAGCTTGTCCTTTTCAGTCAGGCAATCCGTGCCTGGCTCCAGGCGGCGCCGCCCAGCGTTGCCGCGACAAGCGCAATGAACAGCGCAAGACGGATTACCGCGTAAGTCTTCGGGTTGTTTTCGCGGTCGGCAATCGCCGCGATATGCAAGGCGCCCCAGGCAACCGCCAGCCCGATCAGCAGCGGAACCCCGATCACCTGCGCTTCGACCATGTTGAGCGACAGCATGCGGCCTTCCCGCCAGGGAACGGCGAGAAACATCCCGAAAGTCCAGAAGAGTGCGCAGCTTCCCGCGGCGCACAGCGCGGCGACGAGGCGGGTGATCCAGTTTTCCATTGTTATCCTTGGTTGACGTGCGTGCGATGGTGGATGAAGCGCTCGCGCAACTCGTCGAGATTCAATTCATGCAGGATCTGTTCCAGCCTTGCTTCGGCATTCTTGCGCGGCGTTCCGGTGTGGCGGGCAATGATCAGTTCGTTTTTCATCGAATGCTCCCAGCCGACCAGTTCGGTGACCGTTACCTGATAGCCATGCGCTTCAAGCTGCAGGCAGCGCAAGGCGTTGGTGACCTGGCTGCCGAATTCGCGCGTATGCAGCGGGTGGCGCCAGAGCTCGGAAAGCGGCGTCTTGCCGAACGATTCGTTCTTTTTCTTGCGCAGAACGGCAGCGACTTCGGCCTGGCAGCACGGTGCGAGGACGATGAATCGGGCGTTTTTCTGCAGCGCGAAGCGGATCGCATCGTCGGTTGCCGTGTTGCAGGCGTGCAGGGCGGTGACGACGTCGATTTGTGCGGGCAGGTCGGGCGAGTCGATCGACGCTTCAACGCTCAGGTTGAGAAACGACATGCGCGGAAAGTTCAGCCGCTGCGCGAGTTCGCGCGATTTCTCGACGAGTTCCTGGCGCGTCTCGATGCCGTAAATGTGGCCGCCGGCCCGTGCCTTGAAAAACAGGTCGTAGAGGATGAAGCCCAAGTAGGATTTTCCGGCGCCGTGATCGGCCAGCGTCAGCTTCTCGTTGCCGGCGAGGACTTCGGCGAGCAGCGGTTCGATGAACTGGAAAAGGTGATAGACCTGCTTCAGCTTGCGTCGACTGTCCTGATTGAGCTTGCCGTCGCGGGTCAGGATATGCAGTTCCTTGAGGAGTTCGACGGACTGCTCGGGCTTGATTTCCGGGATGGCTGACAAGGGGTTCCTGCGGCAAAAGAGGGATGGAGCGGGCATTTTACCGGCTAAGTTGCCCGCACGTGCGTCGCAAAGCGACGGCATGGCCGAACAAATGGGATAATGGCGGTCTTCTTACAGGTTCAGATTCCCATGGCGATTCAGTGGTATCCCGGTCACATGACCTCGGCACGCAAAAAAGCGGGCGAAACCATGGCGCGCATTGATGTCGTGATCGAGGTCGTCGATGCCCGCCTGCCGGAAGCAAGCACCAATCCGCTGGTGCGCGAACTGCGCCTGCAGCGTCAGCGTCCTTGTCTGAAAATTCTCAACAAGGCCGATCTGGCCGATCCGCTGGCGACCAAAGCCTGGCTCGATTACTACAACCGGCAGGACGGCGTGAAGGCGGTGGCGCTCTCGTGCAAGAAGAACGGCGACGCAACGCGCATCCCGACCCTGTGCGAGGCCCTGGCGCCGCATCGCAGCGGCAACGTCAAGCAGTTGCGGATGATGATCATGGGCATCCCCAACGTCGGCAAATCGACGCTGATGAACACGCTGGTCAAGCGCAAGATCGCCAAGGTCGGCGACGAGCCGGCGGTGACCAAATCGCAGCAGACGCACCAGTTGAGCGTCCGCCATTCGCTGACCGATACGCCAGGGCTGATGTGGCCGAAAATCGAGCATCCGAGCGACGGGCTGATGCTTGCCGCAAGCCACGCGGTCGGCCGCAATGCGATCATCGACGAGGAGGTGGCGGTTTTTCTCGCCGATCTGCTGCTCGTCCGTTATCCGGCGCTGCTGGCCGCACGCTATGGCTTTCCGGTAGACGAACTCGACGGCGTCGGGGTGATCGAAGGCATCGCCAAGCGTCGCAGCTTCCGCATGCGCGGCGGCGAACCCGATCTTGAAAAGGCTTCGTTCGTCTTGCTGCAGGACTACCGCGACGGAACGCTCGGCCGCATCAGCCTGGAAACGCCGGCGACTCGCGCTACGATGCTGGACGAGGCGAGGGCTTCGGCTGAAATCGTCTTACCCGCGGTGGCAAAGGACTGAGGCGGTCTGAGGCGTTGATGAAGCGAGCCCGCTGATCAGCTGGCCGGCTTCGTCAGGTGTTGTTTGACCAGCGGGATGACGCTGTTCCAGGCGTACCAGCCACCGAAGCCGAGCAGGCACAAGCCGAGCACGATCTGAATCGCCAGCGTGCGCGCATCGCGTTGCTGCCGGCTGATCTTTCGCGCCGGGTCGGTCGCGCCGCAGCCCGGGCAGGCCAGTGCCGACGTGTCGACCTGATGGCCGCAGGAACGACAGGGAACAAGCGACATGGCGACTCCTCCGAGTGAAGGGTGAAGGCTTTCTGCTGGCTGCGCGCTACCGGCCGTGCGTGCTTATTGCGGCGTTGCGGCGGCGTGGGGTGTGAGGATGGTCAGTGCGGCCTGCGCATGTTCCGCCGCATCGCGTCCCAGACTGGTCAGGTAGCCGCCGTCCGCCTGCGTGAGCAGCCCCTTGGCGTGCAGGCGCTGGGTCGCGGCAATCACTTCGGCATCGGCCGTCTTGTGGATCTTGATTCCTTGCTGGCTGGTGTCCAGATCAAAGCGGATCAGGGTATTCAGTTCGTGAACAGTGTCAGTCGTGTAGGGCATGGTCGATCCTCAATTTGGGGTGGTGTTTGTTTGGCGGCATTCTAGCGCGCCTGTTTGCTGATGTGCTGCTGAAGCAGTGCCGTCGTTTTCGGGTGGTTGTTCTTGGTCGCCAGGGCGATCGGCGTATCGCCTTCCCGGTCCTTATTCTGCGGGTCCGCGCCGTACTCGATCAGCAGTGCGGCAAGCTGGGGCTGCCCGGTTGCCGCGGCCAGATGGAGCGGCGTCAGCCCGGTTTCGCTGGCCGCCATGACGTCTGCCTTCCTGTCGAGCAGCAACTGCGCTTCCTGCAGGCCGCCGGCCAGTACGGCCGCGTGCAGCGGCGTCATCCCGACGCGATCCTTGACGTTCACATCGGCGCCGCTGGCGATCAGCAGTGCCGCCGTTTTCGGGCGGGCGTTGAAGACGGCCATGTGCAAGGGGGTTCTGCCGAGCGCGTCGGTTGCATTGACGTTCTCGCCTGCGGCAATCAGCGATTTTGCCGTGTCGATACGACCCTTCGTCGCGGCCTTGGCCAGCGCGGATTCCTCGTTGTTCGCTTCTGCGGCGTTCTCCTGTTTTTGTGCCGAAGCAGCGTTCTCCGGCGCTTTGCTGCACGCCGCGAGCGACAGAAGAAACACGCTGCAGGCGATCAGGAGCGGCCGAGCTGCGTGCGTTTTGGGGAAAGCGATTGGGTCGGCGGGGAGCGACGATTCTTCGCGGAAATTCAATTTTTACCTCGCTATTGCTCGTTGGATGCGTACTGCTCCGGACAATAGCAGAAATCTTCAGGCAAACGGAACGCCGGATCGGCCTGGCTGTTTTGCCGGCAGAAAATATTCTGCCATTTTGAGAGCATGGCCCTTTTCGGCTACAATTCGGCTTTCCCGCTCCAGATATCTCCATGACCAAATACGTCTTCGTTACAGGCGGCGTGGTGTCCTCCCTCGGCAAAGGCATTGCTGCCGCGTCGCTGGGAGCGATCCTCGAATCCCGCGGTATTAAAGTTACCCATCTCAAGCTTGACCCCTACATCAACGTCGATCCGGGAACGATGAGTCCGTTCCAGCACGGCGAGGTGTTCGTGACCGAGGACGGCGCCGAAACCGACCTCGATCTGGGCCACTACGAGCGCTTTACCAGCGCCAAGATGGGCAAGCGCAACAATTTCACCACCGGCCAAATTTACGAAACGGTGATCAAGCGGGAGCGGCGCGGCGAATACCTCGGCAAGACCGTCCAGGTAATTCCGCACATCACCGACGAGATCAAGGCGCACATCCGGCGCGGTGCCGAAGGCGCCGAAGTGGCGATCGTCGAGATCGGCGGTACGGTCGGCGACATCGAGTCCTTGCCCTTCCTCGAGGCCATCCGCCAGATGGGGCTGCAGGAAGGCCGCAACAACGCCTGCTACATGCACCTCACGCTGCTGCCTTACATCCCGACGGCGGGCGAGTTGAAAACCAAGCCGACGCAGCATTCGGTCAGGGAGTTGCGCGAAATCGGTATCCAGCCCGATGTCCTGCTCTGCCGTGCCGATCGCCCGGTTCCGGAGGATGAAAAGGCGAAAATCGCCCTTTTCTGCAACGTGCAGCGCGAGGCGGTGATCGAGTGTCTCGACGCCGATTCGATCTACAAGATTCCGGCCATGCTGCACGACCAGATGCTTGACGAGATTGTCTGCCACAAGCTCGGCATCCTGGCCAAGGCGGCCGATCTCTCGGTCTGGAAGAAGCTCGTCGATGCGCTCGAGCACCCGGAGCACAGGGTCAACGT
>JBAQRB010000021.1:0-22980 GCA_049295655.1 Rhodocyclaceae bacterium | reverse complement strand
ATTTTTTCTTTCGGCTTGTTGGTGGAGGTACGCGGGATCGAACCGCGGACCTCTTGCATGCCATGCAAGCGCTCTCCCAGCTGAGCTATACCCCCGCTCGAAAGAAGGCCGCATTATAGGGATGCGGCCCCGCGCTGTAAAGCGCTAAATCGTGAAAGACTTGTTTGCCGCCTAATCGTGTGGTGTCGCACTCAGGCGTTTGAGTACCAGTTCGCGCGGGAAAAGGGCGACCAAGGCGTCGACTGAAGGTGTTTGCGCCTGACCGGTCAGCAACACGCGCAGCGGCATCGCAAGTTTGGGCATCTTCAGGCCATGCGTGCCGACACAGGTCTTGATCAGCGCGCTGATGGCCGGCGCTTCCCAGGCAACCTCCTTGATTCCGGCGGTAAAGTCGGCCAGTGCCGGCAGGGCTTCCGGCGTCAGATGCTGTGCGAGAATCTCTGCCCGCGGGTGCAGGTCGATGTAGAACACTTCAGCGGCATCGGCGAGCTCGTTGAGATTGCCAACGCGCTCCTTGTACAGTCCGACGATCGCTTCGAGCGATGGCGTTGCGCCGACCGTGACGCCGCGCGCTTCAAGGCGCGGCAGGACGAGCGCGGCCAGCCGCGCGTTGTCGGCCAGCTTCAGGTAGTGGGCATTGAGCCAGTTCAGCTTCTCGGTATTGAATTGCGCGGCTGACGGTGTGATGTGGTCGAGGTCGAACCATTCGCAGAACTGCTGCATCGAGAAAACTTCCTCGTCGCCGTGCGACCAGCCGAGGCGGGCGAGGTAGTTCAGCACCGCTTCCGGCAGATAGCCCTCATCGTCGTACTGCATCACGCTGACTGCGCCGTGGCGCTTGGAAAGCTTTTGCCCATCGTCGCCGAGGATCATCGAGAGGTGGGCGTAGAGCGGTACTTGCGCACCGAGTGCGGTGAGGATGTTGATCTGGCGCGGCGTGTTATTCACGTGGTCGTCGCCGCGGATCACGTGCGTGATCTTCATCTCCCAGTCGTCGACGACGACGCAGAAGTTATAGGTCGGCGTACCGTCGGTGCGCGCGATCACCAGATCGTCGAGCTCGGCGTTGGCGATCTCGATGCGGCCCTTGACGAGGTCGTCCCACGCCACGACGCCTTCGGCTGGATTCCTGAAACGCACGACCGGCAGCGCGCCGGCAGGCGGCGTTGGCAGCGTCTTGCCGGGCTCCGGGCGCCAGGTGCCGTCATAACGCGGCTTGAGGCCCTTGGCACGCTGCTCCTCGCGCATGCGCTCGAGTTCTTCCTGCGTCGTATAACAGTGGTAGGCAGTACCGGCGGCGAGCATCTCGCCGATCACCACCTTGTAGCGATCCATGCGCTGCATCTGGTAAAACGGGCCCTCGTCGTGCGCGAGGCCAAGCCAGTTCATCCCGTCAAGAATCGCCTGCACTGCCTCGGGCGTCGAGCGTGCGACGTCGGTATCCTCGATGCGCAGGATGAAGGCACCGGCGTGGCGACGGGCATAGGCCCAGGAGAAAAGCGCGGTGCGGGCGCCGCCGATATGCAGGAAGCCGGTCGGGGAAGGGGCAAAACGGGTGCGGATCATGGTCGCTCGAAAGAAATCGGAAAGAACGTATTGTAAAGGAAAGGGTGTTCCGGAAATTGACCGCTGCGCTGACTTGTGATCTAATGCGGCTCCTCTATTGGGCGGTTAGCTCAGCGGTAGAGCACTGCCTTCACACGGCAGGGGTCACTGGTTCGATCCCAGTACCGCCCACCATTACAGCAAGGCCTTAACCGTTTCGGTTAGGGCCTTTTTGTTTTCAGCATGACTATCCGATTGCCGGAGAACTGGATTTTTCTGTCGGTGCGGTCGCCGGGGGAGGGGGCAGAATGAGAGACAATAGAGTGACTTTGTCATCAGGTGCGCTGGGCGCCGAGCAACTCATCGAGCTGATCCGTGCGCACCAGCCGGTTTCAGCGGAAGCGCTGGTGCATTTGCTCGATGACCAGTTGCCTGCGGGACTGGCCGATGTGCAGAAGCTTGCCCATATCCACAGCCAGCTTCGTCATCTGGTCGACGTCGGACAGATCTGCAACAAGGGAAGCCGCCGTTACCCCATCTGGGGGCTGGCTTAGCGATTGTGGGGGGGGGCGAGGTGAAAGCCAAGAAGGTTCTTCAGATTGTCCGTGCGCTCGATTTCGCGGCGTGGGCGCATGCCGACCAGCGGCGCAAGGGCGGGGCGCGGGAGCCTTACGTCAATCATCTGACCGAGGTGGCGCGTCTGGTCGCGCAGGCGACCGGCGGCAAGGACGAGCGCCTGATCATCGCCGCGCTGCTGCACGACGTGCTCGAGGACCAGGCGCCGCGGGTGAATTACGAGATGCTGCGCGAGCATTTCGGCAAGCGCGTGGCGAACATCGTGCGCGAGGTGAGCGACGACCGTTCCTTGCCGAAGCCCGAGCGCAAGCGTCTGCAGATCGAGCATGCGCCGCACCTGTCGCGGCGCGCACGGATCCTCAAGATCGCCGACAAGGCGGCCAACCTCAATTCGATCCTCGAAAGTCCGCCGCAGGACTGGTCGGCCGCAAGGAAGCGCGAGTATTTCGCCTGGGCGGCGCAGGTGGTCGCCGGCTGCCGCGGCGTGAATCAATGGATAGAGGCGGTGTTCGACGAGCGCCTGGGGCAGGGGCGCTTCTGAGCCATCGATTGCGTTGCCGGCAACAAAAAGGGCCTCAAGCGAGGCCCTTCCTGTTTCGTGCGGCGCGTTGCCGCCTAGTCGCGCACCAGCAATAGCGAGGTGCCGGCGACGCGCACCAGCTTCTCGGCGACGCTGCCGACGATCATCCGCTCGAAGCCGCGGCGGCCGTGCGTGCCGACGACGATCAGGTCGGCCTGCCATGCCGTCGCGCCCTCGGCGATCAGGTCGGGAACGCGCTTTTTGCCCGATTCGAAGAGCCGCTGTTCGGCCGTGACGCCTTGCGCGGTGGCCAGTGCGACCGCCTCGTCGAGCAGCTGGCCGGCGGCGGCGCGGATCGCGCTTTCGGCTTTGTCGACGTCGATGAAGGAGCCGATGCCCATGCCGTGCTGTTCGAGCAGCGATTCGTCCTCGGCGTGCACGATGCAAAGCGCTGCGCCGACGCTCTTGGCGAGTTGTATTGCTTCCTTGAGCGCCTTGCCGGCGGTCGCGCTGCTGTCGATGGCGACCATGATGCGTGTGTACATGCTATTTCCTTTCCGTAACCCGGATTAGTGGGGAATCATCGCGTTGAAGGGGAAGACGTAGGCCTGCAGCGTCACGAAGAAGCCGACCAGGACGACCAGCGCGATGCTGTGGAAGAAGACGTAGCGCAGGATGTCGCCTTCGTGGCCGTACCACTGCGTCGCGGTCGAGGCGACGACGATCGACTGCGCATCGACCATCTTGCCCATCACGCCGCCCGAGCTGTTGGCCGCGGCCATCAGCACCGGATTGATGCCGAGCTGTTCGGCGGTAATGCGCTGCAGGCCGCCAAACAGGACGTTCGACGCGGTGTCCGATCCGGTCAGCGCGACGCCGAGCCAGCCGAGCAGGGTGCCGAAGAACGGGTAGAAGACGCCGGTGAAGGCGAAGGCCAGCCCGAGCGTCGCATCGACGCCCGAGTAGCGCGTCAGGTAGCCGAGTGCGAGCATCGCGACGATGGTCAGCAGCGAGTAGCGGACGATCCAGATCGTCTGGACGAACTGGCGGCCGATGCCGAGCGGCGAGTAGCCCATCAGCAGGCCGGCGACAATCGCGGCGAGCAGGATGCCGGTGCCGGTCGTGGTGAACCAGTTGAGCTTGTAGATCGCCTGTTCCTTGTGCGGCTTGGCGACGACCGGCGGCACCTTCTCGATCTTGTCGTGGATGCCTTCGAACTTGAAGACCGGCGCCGAAAAATCGTTGTTGCCCATCTTCGGCTTGCCGGCAGCGTCGAGCACGGCCTGACCGTTGGCGGCAACGACCGGGCGGACGTCGATCGCCTTCTTGAATTCGGGCAGGCCCCAGATGAAGACGAAGACGGTCAGGATCACCCACGGCATCCAGGCACGACGCACGGCGGCGGCATCCTGCTTGACCGGCACTTCGAGCACGGCGTCGGCGGCAGTCGCCGAATCGTCGCGGCCGGGCAGGCGGGTCGAGGTCCAGATCGTCTTTGGCTGCCAGATTTTCAGGAAGCCGATCAGGCACGCCATCGAAACCAGCGAGGCGATCACGTCGACCAGCATCGGGCCGTGGTAGTTCGAGACGACGAATTGCGTCACCGCGAAGCTGCCGCCGGCGACCAGGATCGCCGGCCAGATCTGCATCATTCCGCGGCGTCCGGCAAAGGCCCAGATCAGCCAGAATGGGACGAGCACCGAGAAGAACGGCAGCTGGCGGCCGATCATCGCCGAGAGCATCATCTCGTCGAGGCCGGTGACCTTGGCCAGCGTGATCACTGGCGTGCCGAGCGCGCCGTAGGCGACCGGCGCGGTGTTGGCGATCAGCGCGAGGCCCGAGGCGGCGAGCGGCGAGAAGCCGAGGCCGATCAGCACGGCGCCGGTCACCGCAACCGGCGTGCCGAAGCCCGCCGCGCCCTCGAAAAAGGCGCCGAAGCAGAAGGCGATCAGCAAGAGTTGCAGGCGGCGGTCGGAAGTGATTCCGGCGATCGAATTCTGCAACACCTTGAACGAGCCGTTCTCGGTCGTCAGGCGGTGCAGGAAGATGATGTTGAGGACGATCCAGCCGATCGGCACGAGGCCGTTGAAGGCGCCGAAAATCGCCGCGTCGGTGGCCATCGCTAGCGGCATGCCGAAGCCGGCGACGGCAATCGCCAGCGCGGCGAGCAGCGCGAGAATCGCCGCCATGTGCGCCTTGACGTGGAAAAAGGCCAGCGCCGCGAGCATCACGACGACTGGCACCGAGGCCAGCAGTGCCGACATCCCGATACTGCCCAAAGGATTGTATATCTGTTGCCAAACCATGACTGTTTGCCCTCCTGAACTGCGTTGCTATAGACCGCGCTGTAGGCTCGTATCGGCTTTGTTCACCGCTTGAACCGGCTCTTTTCCGTTTTTACCAATGGACAATCGATTGCCCCTGGTAAACAAGGTGACACGGATCATAATCAGCTCTATGATGCGGTGAAAATTGGTAGGGCCACTTTTCTGGCGTTCGCCGGAAGGTGCCGATAGCAGCGTCTTTCTGGAGGATGGTCGTGGCGCGTCGCAGTGTTGCCGAAGAAGCCCAGCGGGCGCTGGAAGTCCATCTGCTCGACGGTTCGTGGACGGCCGGAACGCGCCTGCCGGCCGAGCGGGCGCTGGCCGAGACGCTTGGCGTGTCGAGGAACTCGCTGCGCGAGGCGATTTACTGCCTGAAGGCGCGCGGCCTGCTGGTCAGCCGCCACGGCAGCGGCGTCTTCGTCACCGACCGCCTGCAGGCGACGATCGCTTCGCCGTGGCAGCAGTTGCTCGCCGACCATCCGGATCTGCGCTGGGATACGCTCGAATTTCGCCGCGAGCTCGAAGCGGCGACCGCGCATTACGCCGCGCTACGCGCCAACGAGGACGATCTGCAGAAGATCGGCGCCGTCATCCGGCGGCTGATTGGCGCTTACGACGACGGCGACCGGCCCGCAGAGCGCCAGGCCGACGCCGATTTCCACGAGGCGATCGCCGAGGCTTCGCACAACAGCATGTTCCTCTACCTGCATTCGGGCATGGTGCGCATGCTGCGCGAGCACATCAGCCTCAACCTGATGGAGCTGCAGGACCCGACCGGCGAGGTGACCATTCAGCTGCGCGAACAGCACCTGGCGATCTGGGAAGCGATCCGCCGGCAGCAGCCGGAGGCGGCACGCCAGGCGATGCTCACGCACATTGACTTCACCCGCGCCGAACTGGCGCGGCGCGACGGCTGAGCGGTGCGTCCTGCGCCGGCTTGTTCAGTCTTCGGGCGTTCCCTGCGGCGCGTCCAGATCCCGCCATTGGCCATCGAACAGGCCTTCGATCGCGCGGAAGTTGGCTTTGTAAGCCATTTTCCGGCTGTCGCGAATCCAGTAGCCGAGATAGACATAGGGCAGCTTGTTGGCCGCGCACTGGGCGATTTGCCAGAGGACGTTGTAGGTGCCGAAGCTGGCGCCGGGAACGTCGGGGTCGTAGAAGGTGTAGACCGATGAAAGACCGTCGTTCAGCACATCGATAATGCTGACCATGCGCAGCGTACCGTCGGGGTCGGTGAATTCGAAGAGGCGGGTGTCGACGCGACTTTGCAGCAGGAAGTTCGAATATTGCTCGTGGCTGTCCTGATCCATGCCGCCGCCCGCATGGCGTGCCGCCTGGTAGCGCAGGTAGAGTTGGTAATGCTCGTCAAAAAAAACAAGGGGAAGCTCGCGCGCTTGCAGTCCGGCATGTGCCTTGAGGCTGCGGCGCTGGCTGCGGTCCGGTGCAAAGCGGGCAATCGGCAGACGCACCGGCACGCAGGCCTGGCATGCGTCGCAGTGCGGCCGGTAGGTAAAGATGCCACTGCGGCGGAAGCCGGCGCGCACCAGTTCGCCATAGACTTCGGTGGTGATCAGGTGGGTCGGCGTGGCGACTTGCGAACGTGCTTTCTCGTCCGGCAGATAGCTGCAGGTATAGGGCGCCGTGTTGTAGTACTGCAGCAGGGAAAACGGCAGTTCGGAGTCGTTGAGGCGGGACATCTTCCTTACTTCCAGGGTTGGCTGGCGCCGTCAATCGGCCAGCGAGCCGGACCAAGCCGCGTCTCTGCTGCCACCAGTTGCTGCAGTCGGGCCAGAAAATCGCTGCGCGGTATTTCCCGCGCACCGAGCGAGGCGAGATGAGGCGTCTTCATCTGGCAATCTATCATGCCGAATCCCTGCGTTTCAAGAAAACGGGCGAGATGCGCAGCGGCGATTTTCGAGGCATCGCTGACGCGCGAAAACATTGATTCGCCGTAGAACATGCGGCCGATCGCCAGCCCGTACAATCCGCCGATCAGATGCCCCGCCTGCCAGCATTCGACCGAGTGCGCGATGCCGAGTTCGAAAAGCTGCCGATAGGCGCGCTGCATCTCGCGCGTGATCCAGGTGCCTGGCTGGCCGGGGCGCGGCATTTCGGCACAGGCGCGGATGACTTCGGGGAAGGCGCTGTCGAGTCGCACTTCATAGTCGCCGGCGTGCAGCGTGCGGCGTAGCGAGCGGGAGATCTTGAACTCGGCGGGGAAGAGCGCCATGCGCGGGTCGGGGCTCCACCAGAGGATCGGTTCGCCGGCCGAGAACCACGGAAAGATACCGTGCCGGTAGGCCTCGACAATGCGTGCCGGGGAAAGGTCGCCACCGGCGCAGAGCAGGCCGTTCGGCTCGACTAGCGCCTGCTCGAGCGGCGGAAAGGGGGCATCGCCGGCAAGCCAGGGAATCATCGCTGGAAGGTGACGACCCGGTGGCTTGGCTGGAAAACCCGGGTCGGTGTCTTGAACGCGACGACGTGATCGACGTCGAGCTTGATGCCGATTTTCTCGCCCAGGGCATGGTTGTGGTGCGACGGCACCAGCGAGAGGACTTCGGCGCCGCTGCCCAGGCGCAACGTGTAGAGAATGTCTGCACCGCGGAAAGATTTGTGCAGGACTTCGGCCTTCAGGGCGCTGCGGTCGTCGTGCACGATGTCGTCCGGGCGCAGCAGCACTTCGACGCCGCAGTTCTTGCCGCAGGTCGTACAGCCTTCGCGGCACTCGAGCGGAACGCGCGATTCGAGGACGCCCAGTTCGACTTCGACACGGTTGTTGTCGAGCACTATGCCCGGCAGGAAGACGCCCTGGCCGACAAAGTCGGCGACAAAGCGGTTGGCTGGCTGGTGGTAGAGGTTGTAGGGTGTATCCCACTGCTGGATCGTTCCTTCGGCCATGACGCCGATTTCGTCGGCCATGGCGAAGGCCTCGTGCTGGTCGTGCGTGACGAGTACGGCGGTGATGCCCTGGCTTTTGAGGATGTCGCGCACTTCCAGCGAGAGCCGTTCGCGCAGGTCGACGTCGAGATTGGAGAAGGGTTCGTCGAGCAGGATCAGTTGCGGGCGCGGCGCCAGTGCGCGCGCCAGTGCCACGCGTTGCTGCTGGCCGCCGGAGAGTTCGTGCGGGTATTTGTGCGCCTGTCCGCTCAGACCGACTGTTGCCAGCAGTTCATCGACGCGCTTGGCACGCTCGTCTGCGGCGATTCGTGTGATGCCAAAGGCGATGTTCTGGCCGACGGTGAGATGCGGAAACAGTGCGTAGTCCTGAAAGACCATGCCGATGCGGCGTCGCTCGGGCGGGACGCGAAAGCCGCCACGGCTGACCAGTGTGCCTTCAATGCGGATTTCGCCGGCAGCGATTTCCTCGAAACCGGCGATGCAGCGCAGCAGCGTCGTCTTGCCGCAGCCCGACGGGCCAAGCAGGCAGGCGATCTTCCCGGTTTCGACACGGAAGCCGACGCCGTTGACGACGGTATGCGCGCCGTAGCGCTGAATGATGCCTTCGAGTTCGAGGTGCGCCATGGGAAGCCAGCTGATTTCAGTGTGCTTGGGCGGGGAATCGCCGGGCGGTCAATTATAATTCGCATTTACGCCGCTCAACCATGAAAACCGCCCGCATCAATACCCTGCTCGTGATCTCCGCCACCGTTGCCGCCTTCGTCGGCCTGCCGGTGGCGAGCGTGCTGGCGAACATCTTCAGCGGCGGTACCGGTGCAACGTGGTCGCATCTGGCGGCAACCGTTCTGCCCGAGTATATGGCGAGTACGCTCTGGCTGTGTCTTGGCGTCGGTTTGGGCGTCATTGTGGTCGGCGTGGCCACTGCCTGGCTGACCGCAATGCATGATTTTCCCGGGAGGCGGATTTTCGAGTGGGCGCTGGTCTTGCCGCTGGCCGTTCCGGCCTACGTCCTGGCCTATGTCTATACCGATTTCCTGCAGTTTGTCGGCCCGGTGCAAAGCGGGCTGCGCGAGTTCTTTGGCTGGAGCCGCGCGGATTACTGGTTTCCCGATGTGCGCACGCTGGGCGGTGCGGTGCTGATGTTCGTTTTCGTCCTTTATCCCTACGTCTATCTGCTGGCCCGCACCGCCTTCATCGAGCGCGCCAGCGGCATGCTGGAAGCCGCGCGTACGCTCGGACTCGGCCCGTGGCGCAGCTTCTTCCGGGTATCGCTGCCGCTGGCCCGTCCGGCGGTGGTTGCCGGGGCCACGCTGGCACTGATGGAGACGCTGGCCGATTACGGCACCGTTTCCTACTTCGGCGTGCAGACTTTCACCACCGGCATCTACCGCGCCTGGTTTTCGCTCGGCGACCGGATCGCTGCCGCCCAGCTCGCGGCGGCGCTGCTCGGTTTCGTCATCGTCCTGCTGTTGCTTGAGCACGACTCGCGCGGTCGTGCCCGCTTTCACAACACCACCGGCCGTAACCGCCCATTGGCCGGCCACCGCTTGCGTGGCTGGCATGCGGGTGTGGCAACGCTGGCCTGCAGCGTTCCCTTGCTGCTGGGTTTCCTGTTGCCGGCCGGCTTGCTGCTGCGCCTGGCCTTGCTCGAAGGGGATGCGCAGTTTGGCGAGCGCTTCATCGGTCTGGCCCGCAACAGCTTCGTGCTGGCCGGGCTGACCGCCTTGATTGCCGTGGCACTGGCCGTGCTGCTGGCCTACGGCGCACGTTTTTCACGCGGGCTGACGGCGCGGGCGCTCAACCGTCTGGTCAGCCTGGGTTATGCGGTCCCCGGTTCGGTCATCGCCGTCGGCGTGCTGATTCCGGTGACCCGCCTCGACAACTGGCTGGCCGGGCAATGGGCGCTCTGGTTCGGCAGTAACCCGGGGTTGCTGATCACCGGCGGTATTGCGGCGCTGGTCTATGCCTATCTCGTGCGCTTTCTGGCCGTTGCCCTGCAGTCGGTCGGCTCGAGCCTAGCGAAGATCACGGCCAGCATGGACGATGCGGCGCGCAGCTTGGGTGTCGGGCAGGGTGCCGCCTTGCGCCGCGTCCATTTGCCGATCCTGCGCGGCAGTCTATTTACGGCCGGGTTGCTGGTGTTCGTCGATGTGATGAAGGAATTGCCGGCAACGCTGGTGATGCGTCCATTCAACTTCGATACGTTGGCGACGCAGACTTACACGCTCGCCTCGGACGAGCGCCTGGCCGAGGCCTCGACCGCCGCACTGGCCATCGTTGCCGTCGGCCTTCTGCCGCTGGTCGCGCTGTCAAGGCAGATCGCACGCAGCCGGCGCTGATCCTTTTTTCACTGCAAATGAAAACGCCCCGCCCGAAGGCGAGGCGTCGATTCCCGAAACCTCTTGCGTTCAGCGGTAGCCGGCGCGGTCGAAAATCATTTGCGCCTTGCTGCGGTACATGGCCAGCGAACCGACCGGCAGGGTGTCGGCCTTGAATTTGCCGAGCGCGTCGAGCGCCGGATTGGCGATTTTCGCACTGGCAACCGCCGGCCACTCGTTGTTGCCGTCGGCCAAGTGACGCTGCGCTTCGTCGCTCGCCAGATATTCGAGGAACTTCACTGCCGCCGCCTTGTGCGGTGCGCTCTTCAGCATGCCGCCGCCGGAAACGTTGATGTGTGCACCGAAACCCTGCTGGTCGGGCCAGACGACACCAACCTTCTCCATCGTCTTCTGGTCCTCGGCCTTGTCCGAACGCATCAGTCGTGCCACGTAATAGGTGTTCGATACGGTGACTGCGCACTCGCCTGCTGCGACGGCCTTGATCTGGTCGGTATCGCCCCCCTTCGGCGCGCGTGCAAAGTTGGCGACGACGCCCCGGGCCCATTGTTCGGCTTTGGCTTCGCCCTGATGGGCGATGATCGCCGCCATCAAGGACAGGTTGTAGGGGTGCGATCCGGAACGTGAGCAGACCTTGCCTTTCAGCTTGGGATCGGCGAGGTCGCTGTAGCTTTTGACATCGTCGGCCTTCAGCGCAGCCTTGGCGTAGACGATGACGCGGGCGCGTGTCGAGAAGGAAAACCAGTCATCGGCGCGCAGATGCGCCGGAATACGCGATTCGAGCAAGGCCGACTTGACCGGCGCGAAGAGCCCCATTTCGTGTGCGGCCGCAAGCCTTGCCGCGTCGACGGTGAGCAGGATGTCGGCCGGGCTGTTGGCGCCTTCGTTCCGGATCCGCTCGAGCAGTTCGTCTTCCTTGCCTTCGATACGGTTGATCTTGATCCCGGTCTGCTTGGTGAAGTTGCTGTAGAGCGCTTCGTCGGTCTGGTAGTGGCGGGCGGAATAGAGGTTGAGGATGTTTTCCTCGGCCTGGACGCTGCTGAACAGCGCGGCACTCAGGGCCATGGCGAGAAGCGGGCGGGTTAGCCGGGTTTTCATTGCTTTGCTCCAGTCAGTCGAATCAGGGGGAATTACCGTCGGGCGCGTGTTTCGTGTGCGATGGAGTGAGTCTAAACAAATCACTTAGGCTTGTAAATGAGAAGTGTTCTTGATGCAGGTGTTAAAAAACGACGTCTGGCGTCGTTTGTCGTGAAGCGCAAATACCGGAGTCCGGTCGATCTGCCTCGTGCGGGTGGACTTGGGCTGCTCAGCGTTCGACGACGCGGCGGGCGCCGTTGTAGCGCTTGATCCAATAGCTCTGCCGCATATCTTCAACCCGTACCTCGGAGCCGCTGCGCGGTGAATGCAGGAAACGGTTGTCGCCAAGATAAATGCCGACGTGCGAAAAGGCGTGGCGCATCGTGTTGAAGAAAACGAGGTCGCCGGGCTTGAGTTCGGTCTTGTCGACGTTGTTGCCCATCTGGCTTTGTTCGCGTGCCGTGCGGGGCAGGATCAGGCCAACCGCATCCTTGAAAACGAGCTGGACGAAACCGCTGCAGTCCAGGCCGCTGTCGGCGTTGGTGCCGCCGCGGCGATAGTTCACGCCGACCAGTTCAAGTCCCTTGAGGATGAGGTCCTGCACGCCATTCGTATAGCGTTCGAATAGCGACAGTTCTTCGACAGGTTTTTGCAGCTCGGTGGCGTGTACGACGCGAACGCCACAAAGGGCGAAAAGCGTGGCAAAAAGCAGGATTGTGAGAAATTTCTTACGCAGCATGGGGGCGAAATTTAGGCGAAATGCCCCCAGATGTAAACCGTTTATGCGCTTATTCCTGACAAAATGCTTGAAATGTATTGTTTAACCCATTGAATATTAATTTGATGTCTATTAGCTTTCCTGCGGACGATTTCCTGTGCTGAAAATTGGTCAGCACGAATATTCATAGTATATTTTCCTTCTGCTGGCGCTTCACTCCTGAGCTATGGGTGGGGGCAGGGGGTTCCCACTGTCTGCGTAATCGCCGGCGCCTGGAGTTTCTGTTTATAATCCGTAATTATGAATTAGCGTTGTTTTCTCACCACCGATCCGCCCCTTAGCGAGGAGTACCGCATGAGCCCTTTCAATGCCTATCTGATTGAAGAAAAAGACGGCAAGACGCAAAGTGGGTTCGTCCGTCTTGATGAGTCGCAACTCGATCAAGGTGAGGTGACGATCAAGGTTGCCTACTCCAGCGTCAATTACAAGGATGCGCTCGCAGCGACCGGCGTGGGCCGGATCATTCGCCGTTATCCCTGCGTTGGCGGGATCGACCTTTCGGGTACCGTCGAGACCAGCGCCGATCCGCGTTTCAAGCCGGGTGACCAAGTGATTGCGACGAGTTTCGATATTGGTGTCGCGCATCATGGCGGTTACGCACAGTACGCGCGCGTGCCGGCGGACTGGGTCGTGCCGCTGCCGGCGGGGCTTTCGCTGTTTGATGCCATGGCACTCGGTACGGCAGGTTTTACTGCGGCGCTCGGTATCGTGCGGATGGAGGAAAATGGCCTGACGCCAGCCAAGGGGCCGGTGATTGTCAGCGGAGCCACCGGCGGCGTCGGCAGTCTGGCAATCGACATGCTGGCCCGGCAGGGCTATCAGGTAACCGCGTTGACCGGCAAGGAGGCCGAGTTCGATTACCTCAAGGGGCTTGGCGCCGCCGAAGTCATGCTGCGCACCTCGCTCGACCTGTCGCGCATCCGTCCGCTCGACAAGGCGCTGTGGGCTGGTGCCGTCGATAACCTGGGCGGCGACGTGCTGGCCTGGATCGCCAGCACCATGAAGCAGGGCGGAACGATTGCCAGCATCGGGCTGGCGGCAAGCACTTCGCTCAATACCACGGTGATGCCTTTCATCCTGCGTGGCGCGAGTCTGCTCGGGATCGATTCGGGTTATATCGGCGAGCCTTATCGCAGCGGCGTCTGGCAGCGTCTGGCCACCGACCTGCGGCCACCGCACCTGATCGAGATGACGCGGACGATCGGTTTCGATGAATTGCCCGAAGTATTTGACAGCTTCCTCAAGGGGCGGGCGCATGGCCGGGTCGTCGTCGAGATTGCCGGCGCCTGATTCCCGCCACGCTCGATACGGCCAAGACCCATGGATAAGCCGGCTTCGCTCCCTCGCGTCTTGATTGTCGACGACTCGCGCATGGTCCGCGCGACGATCATCAAGCGCATTCGCGAGCATTACGATTTCCGCGAGGAAGCCGATGGCGAAGCCGCCTGGCAGGCGCTGGTGCTCGATCACTCGATTCAGCTGGTGATTTCCGATCTGTCGATGCCGGTGCTTGACGGCTACGGCCTGCTCACCCGGATTCGCGCATCGCGGTTGGCGCGCATCCGTGAAATTCCGGTACTGATGATTTCCGGCGAAGAGGGCGAAGAGGCCTTGCAGCGCGCCAAGGCGCTTGGTGTTTCCGACTTCATCACCAAGGGTAGCGGTGCGGCTGAACTGCTCGCGCGCATTGACTCGCTGGTCAAGCTTTCGCGGACACAGACCCAGCTCAAGGAAAATCGCGAGCAACAGGTTCAGGATACGGAGAGCGGACTCTTTACCCGTAAATACATCGAGTTGCAGGCTGCGCAGGCGATGTCTCATGCCATGCGGCACCACGGCCAGGTCAGCGCGATCGTGATCGGGATTGATGGTTTTTCAGCGTTGCAGCAGGCGCATGGCCATGCAGTCGTCGAGCAACTGCAGCTGCGTTTTTCGAAATTGCTGGCCAACAAGATCCGCAAGGAAGACAGCCTGGGCCATTTTGCCGGCAGCCAGTTTGCCGTCGTTTCGCCAGGAACGTCGTGTCCCGGATGCGAGGCTTTCGCCGATCGTTTGCGTCAGGCGATCGAGGCCGCCAATATCTCCCTGCACGGACAGCGCCTGGTACTCACGGTCAGCGTTGGTGTTGCCAATACGCCCGATGACCGGGTGACTTCAGCGGGGGCCTTGCTCGAACTGGCGGGGCATCGCCTGAAGAGTGCGCAGCAAAGTGGCGGCAACCGGGTTGTCGGCTGCAATACCAGGCCGCTGGCCGAGCCGGTTGTTCCCAGTCTTGAGCATGCACTGGAGCTGATCAGGGCCGGCCACGAAAGTGCGGTGATTCCGCATCTCGCCAAGCTTGGCAGCCAGCTATTGCCGCTGCTGCAGTTGCTTGACCGGAAATTGAAGCTGGATCTGCCTTTGGCGGATATTGAAAAAAGAATGCTTGAACCGGTGCAGGGAGCCAAAGACGCCGGGCAGGAATAGTCTCCAATAGTGCAGTGTATCCACGTTCCACAAGAGGAAGTCTTATGACAACAATCAAAGAGTTTCACCGGCAATCCATTGAAAACCGCGACGTATTCTGGGCTGAACAGTCGAAACTGATCGACTGGCACCAGCCTTTTACGCAGACGCTCGATTTTTCGCGCCCGCCTTTTGCCAAATGGTTTGTCGGCGGCGAAACCAATCTTTGCTACAACGCGGTGGATCGTCATGCCGCCAAGCGCCCGAACGATCGCGCGCTGGTCTTCATCTCGACCGAAACCGATACCGAAGTGGTGTACTCCTTCGCCGAGTTGAAGAAGGAAGTGATGCGCACGGCTGCCATCATGCAGAGCCTCGGCGTCGGCAAGGGCGATCGCGTGCTGATCTACATGCCGATGATTGCCGAAGCGGCGTTTGCCATGCTCGCTTGTGCGCGCATCGGCGCGATTCACTCGGTCGTGTTCGGCGGTTTTGCTTCCGGTTCGCTGGCCACCCGGATCGACGACTCGACGCCGAAGCTGGTCGTTTCGGCCGAAGCCGGCATGCGTGGCGGCAAGGCCGTTCCCTACAAGCATCTGCTCGACGAGGCCATCGAACTGGCTGCGCACAAGCCAGCCAAGGTGCTGATGGTCAATCGTGGTCTCGACAAGGGCTTCAACAAGGTTGAAGGCCGCGACGTCGATTACGCCACGCTGCGCACACAATTCATCGATGCCGAAGTGCCGGTCACCTGGGTCGAGTCTTCCGATCCCTCGTACATCCTCTATACCTCGGGCACCACCGGCAAGCCGAAGGGCGTCCAGCGCGACACCGGCGGCTACGCCGTGGCGCTCGCCGCATCGATGAAGCACATTTTCTGCGGCGGCGAAGGCGAGACACTCTTTGCCACGTCCGACATCGGCTGGGTCGTCGGTCACTCGTATATCGTCTATGGTCCGCTGATCGCCGGCATGTGCACGATCATGTACGAAGGCACGCCGTTGCGTCCCGACGCCGGCATCTGGTGGCAGATCGTCGAGAAATACAAGGTCAACGTCATGTTCTCGGCGCCGACCGCGGCGCGCGTGCTGAAGAAGCACGACAGCGCCTTCATGCACAAGTACGACCTGTCGAGCCTCAAGCACCTGTTCCTCGCCGGCGAGCCGCTCGATCAGCCGACGCACGAATGGATCATGGGCGAACTCAAGCTGCCGGTGATCGACAACTACTGGCAGACCGAAACCGGCTGGCCGATGCTTTCGGCGATGCCTGGCATCGAGAAGACCGAGATCCGTTTCGGTACGCCGAGCTTCCCGGTCTATGGCTTCGACCTGCGGATTTTCCGCGAGGACGGCACCGAGTGCGAACCCGACGAAAAAGGCATTGTCGCCATCGTGCCGCCGCTGCCGCCCGGCTGCCTGTCGACGATCTGGGGCGACGATGCACGCTTCGTTCCGACTTACTTCTCGCTGTTCACGGAGCCGCAGGTGTACTCCTCGTTCGACTGGGGCATCAAGGACAAGGACGGCTATCACTACATCCTGGGCCGCACCGACGACGTGATCAACGTCGCCGGCCATCGCCTCGGAACGCGCGAGATCGAGGAAGCGATTCAAGGCCACTCGGCGATTGCCGAAGTCGCCGTGGTCGGTGTTGCCGATGCGCTGAAAGGCCAGATGCCGATGGCTTTCGCCGTCGTCAAGAGTGCCGACAGCGTCGCCACGCCGGAACTGCGCGCTGCGCTGGAAAAGGAAGTGCTCAAGCAGGTGGATAACAGCCTGGGCGCCATTGCCCGTCCGAGCCGCGTGCACTTCCTGACCGTTCTGCCGAAAACGCGTTCGGGCAAGCTGTTGCGCCGTTCGATCCAGGCGCTCGCCGAAGGCCGCGATCCGGGCGATCTGACGACGATCGAAGATCCGGCAGCACTCGAACAGCTCAAGCAAGCGCTCGGCGTCAAATAAGCGGGCCGATCCTGGCGCTGTAAATTAACGCAGCTTCAAAATTCGATGGGCGAGGTTTTTTCCTTGGGGCGCAGGTTTCTTCTGCGCTCTTCCGGAAAAGCCCTGCTCATCGAAACCGTCTTCTCTGCCGTCATCAATAGCGGTAGCGCCTGATCTCCTGATCGGCCCCTCTCCGGCAAGAGACCGAGATCCGCGCAGCTTTTGCCTCGATTGACGCTGACCTGCGTCATCTCTGATTGAAATTTCATATCCGCATTCCTCGCTGCTCCCGTCGGGGAGGCGTCCGCTTGCCTGCTCGTCCGCATGAATCATGGCGAAGCTTGCTCGCGCTACACCGTCGTTAACACAAGACCGTTCAACTACGAGCCAGGGCATCCTCCTCGTTTGTAGTGGCCGACCGAGCGCATAAGATCGAATTGATATGCACAAACAGCAAAACAGGCGCCACTCGTTCCGCCGGAAGACAGAGATGAGGCTTGCCAAAGCCGGTTTGGAGCCAAACCTTGCGAGCGGCCCGGATGCCTTGCTGCACGAGCTCCAGGTGCATCAGATCGAGCTGGAAATGCAGAACGCAAGTCTGAACCGGGCCCAGACGCTCCTTGCCGAGTCGTATGACCGTTACGTCGAACTCTATGATTTCTCGCCGGTCGCCTATCTCACGCTGTCGCCGGAAGGCACGATTTCCCGGATCAATCCGACTGGCGCCGAATTGCTGGGGCAGCCTTGCGAGAACCTTCTGAAGCGCCGCTTCAAGCAGTTCGTTCTTCCGGAAGACCACGGACGCATTGATCAGCTGCTGACTTCTGTCGTCCAGCACGGCGAGCGGCAGAGCCTTGAACTGGAGCTCACACGTTTCGACGGCTCGGTTTTCCAGGCCGAGTTGGTCTGTCGCGGGATGAAGCAGTGTGGACACCTCACGGTCGCGCACGTCGCAATCACCGATATCAGCGCGCGCAAGCAGGCCGAGCAGCAGTTACGCATTGCAGCAACCGCCTTCGAGTCGCAGGAGGGGATGCTCGTGATGAACACCAGGCAGGTGATTCTGCGCGTCAACAGCGCCTTCACCAGGATTACCGGCTATCCGGCGGCCGAGGTTATCGGGGGGACGCTCAGCCTGCTCGATGCCGGGCGTCATGACGAGGACTTCTATTCGACGATCTGGGAGCTCGCTGCGCGTGTCGGTTTCTGGCAGGGGGAAGTCTGGGGTCGTCGCAAGAGTGGCGAAATCTTCCCGCAATGGCTCACGATCAGCGCGGTCAGGTCCGATGAAGGAACGATCACGCACTACGTCAGCACACTGACCGATCACACCCTGCGCAAGGCCGACGAAGAGAAAATAAAGCATCTGGCTTTTTACGACTCACTGACGCAACTGCCCAACCGCCAGCTCTTGCTCAATCGCTTGCATCAGGCGCTGGCGGCAAGCGTTCGCAGCGGGCGGGAAGGCGCACTGTTGTTCATCGACCTGGATAATTTCAAGGCCCTGAACGACTCGCTTGGCCACGGCATGGGCGACCTGCTGCTGCAGCAGGTCGCCCAGCGCCTGAATACGTGCATTCGCGAGGGCGATACCGTGGCGCGCCTGGGTGGCGACGAGTTCGTGGTGATGCTTGAGGATCTCAGCCCGGATCGACAGGAAGCCGCCGATCAGATTGAAGCGGTCGGAGACAAAATACTGGCGACGCTCAATAGAACCTACGATCTTGGCGGGCACAGCTACCACAATTCCCCGAGCATCGGCGCGACCCTGTTCCACGATCACAAAGACAACGTGACCGAATTGCTCAGATCGGCTGATCTGGCCATGTACCATGCCAAATCGGCGGGCCGCAATACCTTGCGCTTTTTCGATCCGGACATGCAGGCGGCGGTCGCCGCGCGTACCTGCCTGGAGGTGGAGTTGCGCGAGGCACTCAAAAAAGGGCAGTTTGCTCTTTTCTACCAGGCACAGCTTGATTCCGAACGCCGTTTGATCGGTGCCGAGGCACTGTTGCGCTGGGAGCACCCTGTGCGTGGCCTGCTTTCTCCCGCCGAGTTTATTGCGCAGGCCGAAGACACCGGCCTGATTTTACCGATCGGCCTCTGGGTGCTGGATTCCGTCTGCCGTCAACTTGCCGCCTGGTCGGCACGGGCGGAGACGGCCGAGCTGAGCTTGTCGGTCAATGTCAGCGCCCGGGAGTTTCGCCATCCACATTTTGTGCACAATGTCCTTTCGACGCTCAAGCGCGCCGGTGCCGATCCACGAAAACTCTGCCTGGAATTCTCGGAAGGCCTGCTGGGGCGTGATCTGAAAGATACCGTCGAAAAAATATCGGCATTGAAGTCTGGCGGAGTGCGCTTCAGCCTGGACAATTTCGGCTGTGGCTACTCTTCATTTGCCTGTCTGGAGCACCTGCCGCTGGATCAACTGAAAATCGGCCGGCCCTTCGTCCACAACATGCTTTCCGATTCGGCGGACGCCGCCATTGTCAGAACCATCATCGTTCTCGGACGCGGGCTTGGCCTGACGGTCATCGCCGACGGTGTCGAGACGGAGGCGCAGCGCGATTTCCTGCGGAATTCAGGCTGTGATCTCTACCAGGGGCGGTTCATCGGCCCGCCCGGTCCGGCCGATGCGCTGCGTATCTGAGCGCAGGATTAAACGCCCGATCCGCGATCGGTTGTTTGCTTCGCTGGACAGCGGCATCAGTGCTTTAAGTCGGTTAGGGGAGGGATGCCGAGGCTCGATGCCAGCAAGGATTCAAAGCCGGCTTGCGGCAGTGGTTTTGAAAACAGATAGCCCTGCATGAAATTGCAGCGGTGGATGGTGCTCAGGAAGTGCCGTTGCGCCTCCGTCTCGACGCCCTCGGCAACCACGGTCAGCCCCAGGTTGTGTGCGAGGCCGATGGTGGCCGCGCAGATGGCGGCATCGTTGTCGTCGCGTTCGAGATCGCGGACGAAGGATTGGTCGATTTTCAGCTGATCGAGCGGCAGGCGTTTGAGATAGGAAAGCGACGAGTAGCCGGTACCGAAATCGTCGAGCGAAAAGCAGACGCCGCGCGCCTTCAGTGCGCTCATCTTGCTGATCACATCCTCGACATCGGTCACCAGCAGGCTTTCGGTCAATTCGAGTTTGAGTTTTCTCGGGTCGATGCCGCTCTGGTCGAGCACGGAAACGACCCGTTCGACGAAATCCTTCTGATGATACTGGCGAGCGCTGACATTGACGGCGAGGGTGAGGTGCTTTGTCTGCGGCAGTGCCGTCCAGATTTTTAGTTGCGTACAGGCTGCATCCAGCACCCACTGGCCCAACGGCAGGATCAGGCCGCACTCTTCGGCCAGGGGAATGAAGTCTGATGGGGAAACCATGCCTTTGAACGGGTGAAACCAGCGGATCAGCGCTTCGGCACCGATGATATTGCCCGAATTGTCGACCTGCGCCTGGTAGTGGAGCCGGAATTGTCCATTTTTGAGTCCGATGCGCAGATCGATTTCCATCGCGGCACGCGCTTCGAGGACTGCCTGCATTTCAGGATCGTAAAAATGCAGCGTATTGCGCCCGGCGGCCTTGGACTGGTACATGGCGGCATCGGCGTGTTGCAGGATCTGCTCGATGCTTTGCGATTCGCCGGAAAACAATACGACCCCGACGCTGGGCGTCGAGTGCGCTTCCTGCCCCTGCAGGTCGAAGGGCTGGTTGATGCATGACAAGAGTTTGCGGCCGACTTCGTCGGCTTCGGCGGCGGCCACATCCGGTGCCTGATCGAGATTTTCAAGCATCACGACAAACTCGTCGCCGCCCAGGCGAACGACGCTGTCTTCCGAACGGACGACGCTGCGCAGGCGCGCCGCCACTTCGCAGAGCAGCATATCGCCCACATCATGGCCGCGCGTGTCGTTGAGCGTCTTGAAATTGTCAAGATCGATGAACATCAATGCCGCATGCTGACCGCTGCGCGTACTGGCCGACTGCGCCTGATGCAGCCGGTCGAAGAGCAGGCGCCGGTTCGGCAGGTGGGTCAGCGGATCGTAGAATGCCAGCTGGTGGATGTTGTTCTCGGCTTCGCGGCGCTGCGTGATGTCATGGAAACTGCCGACGTAGTGTTCGGTTTTCCCGTCCGGTGACGTAACCCCCTTGATGGTCAGTTCGCTCAGGTAGAAGTTGCCGTTCTTGTGGCGGTTCCAGACTTCGCCGTGCCAGAACCGTCCTTGCTCCAGCGTCGTCAGTATCTGCCGATAGAAGGCATCGTCCTGGCGTTCCGATTTGAGGATGGTGACCGGTTGGCCGACCACCTCGTCGGCCATATAGCCGGTCACCGCCAGAAAAGCCTCGTTGACCCGAAGAATGCACCCTTTCAGGTCGGCAACCATGATGCATTCCTGCATTTCGAAGGCCGTTGCCGCGATCCTCAGGTTCTCCTGCGTGACAACACGTTCGGTCACGTCGCGCACCGTTCCCCGGTAACCCGTGAACTGCCCTTCAAGATCAAACAGCGGTTTGCCCTGAATATTGAACCAGCCCACCTTGCCGTCGACGGACGCCGGATAGTTGATATCGAAGGACTTGCGTGCGAGAAGTGTTGCGCGATGCGTTGCCCACTGGTCTGCCGTCCAGTCGCAGTCGATCTCCCAGTAATGTTTTCCGATCAGCGATTCGGGGTCGAAGCTGGCGAGATGTCCGCCACGCACCGCCCGGGTAAAAATGAATTCTGCATCGGTTTCCCAGAACCAGTCGGCCGACAACTCGAGCAGATCCCTTAGCCTGGCCTGGCTTTCCTGATCGGTCCGTTTGCTGAGCGCCAGCGGAAACAGCACATGGCGCTTAAACAAAGCCAGCAGGATCGCAGCGAACAACAATCCCGAGGTGGCAAGCAACACGCCATTTTTTACCTTCGGCCACATGTCGATGCCGACCTGAAGTTGCCCGACCGGCAGGCCGAAATCGTGGAACGCGACGTTCCGGGAGACCCTGAAAATCGTTGGCTCTTCGCCGATACTGCTCAATTCGGTACCGCCGCTGTCGAGCAGGCGTGTCTGTGAATTGACGTCCCGGACTTTCTCGATGCGGTCAAGCAATCGGTCGGCCGCGTAGCGCCAGCCTTCAGGGTTATGGACAACGAATTGATCGACGATTTGCGCCTGGATTGCCGCATCGCGGGCAACGGCTTGCTGTGCCGCGGAATACTCAAGGAACAAATAGATCAGGGCGGGCAGCAGCATGCCGGCGAACAGGGCGAGCCCGGCCATGTTGCGCAGCGGTTTTTGAATGCTATTTCTCATGATGGTCAGCGCTGGGGTGGGATGAAGGCGAGGCGAGCAAGAATTTCCATTGCCGCCGGTGACTGCAGGTAGGCCACGAAATCCCGCGTCGCAGCGGAGGGTTTGTTGCCGACCACCAGATAAAACGGTTTTTCGTAAGGGTAGGCGCGGCTGCGCAAGGCAGCCGCCGAGGGCATTACGCCATCCATCCGCAACGGGGCGAGTTCGGAAAGCTGACGTTCCGAAAGCAGCAACTGCCCGAGTGACATGATCCCGAAAGCACCCGGCGTACGGTCGAGAATGTACTGGTTCTCAAGGTCGTTTTCGGCAACAGGGACACCGGTCCGTTTGAGCGCCAGCCCGACGGCGGCGTCGATTTGCGGCGAGATGGCGCGCACCAGCTTCAAATCCGGTTCACGGGCGGATCTGAGCACCAGCCGGATCGGTTTCCCGTCCGGCCACTGCGCAAGATGGCCCGAGAAAATCTCCGCGACCTGATCGCGGGTCAATTTGCCGTTGCCCGGCGCACCGCGCGCCACCAGGGTCAGTGGCGTCCTCACCCACAGCACGCTGCTGCCGCCCGGTGCCTCTGGCGCCGTGGGCGGCTGCGAAACAACGGCCAGATCGATTGCCGATGCCGACAGCGCACGCAGCGCACCGCTGCCGCCGAGCGGCGGCAGCACGGCCTTGACCTGCGTTGCTGGCTGCAGGCGGGCGTACGACTCGGCCATGCGCTGCAGCAAAACGGTTCCCGTACCGCTTCCTCCGACCCGGATCAGTTCGCCGGGCGGCGACGGGGCGCCCAGCACTTCGAGACAGCCGATCGTCAGGAAGAGCGCGGGCAAGAGGGCGGGATAAAGGCGCCCCGGGCTGCATGACTTCAGTTGCACCATCGTCTTCTCCTGAGTCGGGTGTTCTGGCCCTCGATACTTCCATTGCGGATAAGCGAACCGGTCGATTGGCATAGTGTGCCGATTTCTGCCAATCCGTTCTGTCAGCGCGGGCCGATGCTGTCGTCAGAAGCGAAGACGACTTGAGTGCGGTTTTTTCTTACCCTGATTGGACTAAGGTCATTCGCTGGGAAATCCTCATTTCCACGGATCACAATCACCCCCAACGTCAGATCACCAACGCATAGCCGATGCAAGTTCCGTCGAGAAAAAAAGGAATTCGGTTTTTGCTGCGGGATGTGCCAAAAATTCAAACGATTTGGCATTTTAAAATCGTCAGTAAGGCAGCATGCCGGCCACAGAAGCCAGTTTCAGCCCGCTGGTCATGCCAG
>JBAQRB010000020.1:0-21085 GCA_049295655.1 Rhodocyclaceae bacterium | reverse complement strand
CGCAGGTCGCCGCGCAGGAAATCGGCAACCTCGCCGCCTCGTCGGTCAAGCAGGCCGAGCGCGCCGGAACGCTGCTCACCGAGATGGTACCGACCATCCGCAAGACCTCCGACCTCGTGCAGGAAATCGCTTCGGCATCGTCCGAACAATCGAGCGGCGTCGGCCAGATCAACGGCGCGATGGGCCAGCTCAACCAGGCGACGCAGCAGAACGCGTCGGCCTCCGAGGAACTCGCGGCGACCGCCGAAGAGCTCGGATCGCAGGCCGAGCAGCTGCAGCAGACGATGACCTTCTTCCGGCTCGGTCGCGAAAGCATGGCCTCTGGCCACGACAGCCAGGGCAGCACCCAGCGCAAGAGCGCCCCGCCCCCCCGTTCCGGCAGCGGCAAAGCCAAGGCCCAGGTCAGCGCCCGCGCCGCCGCCGTGCAGGTCAACGAAGGTGATTTCGAGCGCTACTAAGGAGTCATCATGGGACAACTCGTACAAGCCAAAGGGGGGGCGCTGGCCGCCGGCCAGCGCACTGGCCTGCCCTCGGCGAGCAAGAAGGATGAAGCACCGACCCAGTACCTGACCTTCGCGCTGGGCGGCGAGATGTTCGCCGTCGGCATCCTGCACGTCAAGGAAATCATCGAATACGGCAATCTGACCGAAATCCCGATGATGCCGGCCTTCATCCGCGGCGTGATCAACCTGCGCGGCGCCGTCGTTCCGGTAATCGACCTGGCCGCGCGCTTCGGCGGCAAGCCGACCGAAGTCGGCCGGCGCACCTGCATCGTCATCGTCGAGGTGCCCGACGGCGATACGCGCCACGATATCGGCATCATGGTCGATGCGGTCTCCGAGGTGCTGGAGATTCCCGGCAGCGAAATCGAACCGCCGCCGTCGTTCGGCGCAAAAATCCGCGCCGACTTCATCTTCGGCATGGGCAAGGTCGCCGGCAAGTTCGTCATCATCCTCGAAATCACCAAGGTGCTCTCGGTCGAGGAAATCGCCCAGCTCACCGGGTCTGAACCGGCCACCCCGGGAATCCCCGCACTTGAGGGAAGCGCCTGAGAGCGCACACGCACGCTGGCGCAGGACATCGCACCAGCGTGCGTCTGCCCGGTCGGCGCCATCGTCGGCAAAATACCGTGAATTTCGTTAAATACCGACCAGCTGCGCATCCTTCAGCGCAGCCGGCCCACCGAACACACCCAAGGAAAGCCGCAATCGGGAACAGCGCACCGTGCCCGCCCGACTATGGATTACAGCAAGCTCCCCTCCTCTGAAATCGAACGTCTCGCACGCAGCATCCACCCAGGTGCCTGGGCCATCGAACGCGAACGCCCGCTATCGACCCTGCTCGGCTCCTGCATTGCCGTCTGTCTGTTCGATCCGCAGGCGCGTATTGGCGGCATCAATCACTTCATGCTGCCGAACATGCAGCGCAGCAAAAACAATGAAGTCGACACCCTGCTCTCCGGTGCTTTCGCCATGGAGTCGCTGCTTAACGGGCTGCTGCAACAGGGTGCCAGGAAGGCGCGCCTGCAAGCCAAGGCCTTTGGCGGCGGCACGATCATCGAGACCTCGCTGAGCATCGGCATGCGCAACGCGACATTCACCAAGGAATGGCTGGCGCGCGAGGAGATTCCGCTGACCTCTTCCGACTTCCTTGGCCCCTGGTCGCGCAAGATCCTGTTTCTGCCCAGTACGGGCGATGCCTATTGCCGGCGTATGGTCAGCAACATGGTCACCGCAGCGGCAATCGAACGTGAAGAACGCGCTTACGCTCAAACGCTGGTCCAGAAACCGAAACCCACCGAGAAGAAAATCGAGCTGTTCTGATGATCGAAGCGACCATTACCGACCAGGAGTTCACGCTGTTTCAGCGGCTGATCTACAAGATTGCCGGGATCAGCCTGAACGACTCCAAGAAAATCCTCTTGGTCGGCCGCCTGACGCGCCGACTCAAAGTGTACGAATTCGGCACCTTCACGCAGTACTACCGGATGCTGGCCAGCGGCGAAAACCCGGAAGAGTTGCAGACGATGGTCGATCTGCTGACCACCAACGAGACCTATTTTTTCCGCGAGCCGAAACACTTCGACTTCCTGCGCGACGAGATCATCCGCAAGCGCAGCAGCCCGGCGCCTTTCCGCGTCTGGAGCGCCGCCAGTTCGAGCGGCGAGGAAATCTATACGCTGGCGATGGTTCTCGCCGACAGCCTGCCGAACACGCCGTGGGAAATCGTCGGCTCGGACATCAGCACGCAGGTGCTGGCCAAGGCGGCCACCGGCCATTACTCGCTGGCCCGCACCGAAGGTATCCCGCCGGCCTTTATGAAGAAATACTGCCTGAAGGGCGTTCGTGCCCACGCCGGCACTTTCCTGATCGTCCCCGAGTTGCGCAAGCGGACCAGCTTCTACCAGATCAACCTGACGCAAGCGGTCGATAGCGAGATCGGCGATTTCGAAGTCATCTTCCTGCGCAACGTGATGATTTACTTCGACCCGGAAACCAAGGCCAAGGTCATCAACAACCTGCTGCCACGCCTGAAGCGCGGCGGGCACCTGATCATCGGCCACTCCGAAACGCTGAACGGCCTGAAGATTCCCCCCCTGGAAACCATTCGCCCGACGATCTACCGCAAACCATGAGCGAAGTTGCCACACGACAAAACATCGTCCTCGAACCGGGAGATTTTTATTTCGGCGGCAGGGAAGCGCGGATTTCGACCCTGCTCGGCTCGTGCATTTCGATCACCCTCTGGCACCCGCGCAAGCACATCGGCGGCATGTGCCACTACATGCTGACCGAGCGCGACAAGCGGAAAATCCGCCCGGCCGGCACGGCGCTCGACGGCCGCTATGCCAGCGAAGCCTTCGATCTCTTCCTGCAGCACGTCGAAGCCGCCGGCACCCGCCCGAGCGAGTACCAGGCGAAGCTGTTCGGCGGCGGCAACATGTTCGGCGGCGGAAAAAGCGGAAGCATGGATATCGGCCTGCGCAACATCGAATATGGCCGCAATCTGCTGGCCTCGAAAAACATCGCCCTGATCGCCGAACACGTCGGCGGCAGCGGCAGAAGAAAACTGCACTTCGAACTCTGGAGCGGCCACGTCTGGCTGGCCTTCCCCGAGGGATCGGGTGCGCAGATCAGGAGTCTGTATGGCTGAAAAAATCAAGGTTATGATTGTCGACGACTCGGCACTGGTGCGCCAGGTCGTCTCGCAGGCACTGGCGACCGACCCGGGAATCGAAGTGATCGCCACGGCGTCCGACCCGATTTTCGCGCTCGACAAGATGAAAACGAACTGGCCGGACGTGCTGATCGTGGACATCGAGATGCCGCGCATGGACGGCATTACCTTCCTGAAAAAGATCATGACCGAGCATCCGACGCCGGTCGTCATCTGTTCATCGCTCGCCGAACAGGGCGCGCAGGCCACGTTCGAGGCGCTGGCGGCAGGGGCGGTGGCGATCATCACCAAGCCGAAACTCGGGCTGAAAAGTTTTCTCGAGGACTCGTCGAACGACATCGTGCAAGCCGTGCGCAGTGCCGCGCGCGCCAACATGCGCGCCCTTTCCAGCAGCGTGCGCAGCGGCGGCAGCGGCGCGGCGGTAGCGCCGGCCTTCAACCGGCCCAAGCTGAGCGCCGACGCGATGCTCAGCGCGGCCGGCAACCGCGCGCTCGAGCGCACCACCGACCAGCTGGTGGCGATCGGCACCTCGACGGGCGGCACGCAGGCGCTCGAAGCGGTACTCACCAAGCTGCCCGCCACCTGCCTCGGAATCGTGATCGTCCAGCACATGCCGGAAAAATTCACGGCAATGTTCGCCGAACGGCTGAACAGCCTGTGCCAGATCGAGGTACGCGAGGCGAAGAACGGCGACCGGGTGATTCCCGGCCGCGCACTGATCGCGCCGGGCGGCAAGCACATGATGCTCAAGCGCAACGGCGCCCAGTACGTCGTCGATGTCGCCGACGGACCGCTGGTCAATCGCCACAAGCCATCGGTCGATGTGCTGTTCCGCTCGGTCGCGAAGTTTGCCGGCGCCAATGCGCTGGGCATCATCATGACCGGCATGGGCGACGACGGCGCACGCGGCCTGAAGGAAATGAAAGATGCCGGCGCAAAAACCATCGCGCAGGACGAAGCGAGCTGCGTCGTGTTCGGCATGCCGAAGGAAGCGATCAAGCTCGGTGCAGCGGATCAGACGATTTCGCTGGAGCAGATCCCGGCGGCGATCGTCAATTATGGGAAAGCGCATTAGCCTAGAAAAAGCAGTTAACCACGGCGGGCACGGCGAACACGGCGAAAACAAGGTCATACAAGTCTTGGTTTTTCGCTGTGCCCGCCGTGTTCGCCGTGGTTGAAATTGAGGTTTTGCAGCGCTAACCCAACCAAGCAACCAAGCCCTCCCCCATGCGCCTCCTTCTTGTTGAAGACGACCCGCTGCTTGGCGACGGCATCCAGGCCGGACTGAGCCAGGCCGGCTTCGCCGTGGCCTGGGTGCACGATGGCCGGGCCGCCGAGATGGCCCTGCACACCGAGGAATTCTCGGCGCTCGTCCTCGACCTCGGCCTGCCCGGCGAACCGGACGGCATGGCGCTGCTCGAACGGCTGCGCGGCCGCGGGCTGTCGCTTCCCGTACTGATCCTCACGGCACGCGACACGGTGGCCGACAAGCTCGCCGGACTCGATGGCGGCGCCGACGATTACCTGGTCAAGCCCTTCGACCTCGACGAACTCGCCGCGCGCCTGCGCGCACTGATCCGACGCAGCCACGGCCGCCAGTCGGCGCTGCTCGCGCACGGCAACATCACGCTCGACCCGGCCGCACGCAAGACCCGGCTTGGCGGGCAAGTCGTCGAACTCGCGCAGCGCGAATTCTCGCTGCTCGAAGCGCTGCTCGAAAACCGGGGGACCGTGCTCAACCGCAGCCAGCTCGAACGCCTGATCTACGGCTGGAACGAGGAGCCGGAAAGCAACGCCGTCGAAGTGCACATTCACCACCTGCGCAGGAAACTCGGCGTCGAACTGATCCGCACCGTACGCGGCGCCGGCTACACGATCGATCCGGCAGGATGACGAAAACGAAGCCGAGCGGCTACTCGCTGCGCCGCCGTCTCCTCTGGCTGCTCCTGAGCACGATCGCGGCACTGTGGCTGAGCGCGGTCATCGCGATTTTCGTTCGCGCCCACGACATGGCCGATCAACTGTTCGACGCGCAGATCGAGCAACTGGCGGCCAGCCTGCTGAGCACCGCCGCCGCGCACCCGGAAAGCCTGCCGCCCGGTCTTGCCGCCGGCGTCGGCGCGCCGGCGCAAAATATCGTCTTCCAGGTCTGGCGACGCGAACACGCGGCGCCCCACCTGCTCCTGCACTCGGCCGATGCGCCGCAGGCCCCGCTCAGCGAGATCGAAGGCTTCAGCGAACGCCAGTGGAACGGCGAATTGTGGCGTTTTTACAGCCGCTGGGACGAATCGCGGCATTGCCAGGTCCAGGTCGCCCAGCAGCACGACGTGCGCTACCGGATCGCGCAAAACGCCTCATGGCAGATGCTGGCGCCGCTGCTCGCAGGCCTGCCCCTACTCGCGCTGGCCATCTGGTTCGCGGTCGGCAGCGCCCTGCGCCCCCTGCGCGCGGTGACGCGGGAAGTCGAAACGCGGCATCCCGCCATCCTTTCGCCGCTCGTCGTCGCCCACCCGCCACAGGAAGTCGTTCCGCTGATCGACGCGCTCAATTCACTTTTTGCACGCATCCAGCACACGCTCGACAACGAACGGCAATTCACCGCCAATGCCGCGCACGAACTGCGCACGCCGCTCGCCGCACTGAAAACGCAGGCACAGGTCGCGCTGCGCGCCGATAGCGACGAGCGCCGGAAAAATGCCCTGGGCCATGTCATCGAGGGCGTCGACCGTATGACGCGGATGACCGCCCAACTGCTGACCCTGGCCCGCCTCGACCCGGAAGGGACGACCCTGCAATGGCAGCCGGTCGATCTGCACGCGCTGGCAGTGCAAATCGCCGGCGAGCTGGGCGACGCGAGCCGAGCCAAGGGGATTCGACTGGCCATCGAGGAAGGCGGCCCCGCCAGCATCGAAGGCAACGCCGACTTGCTCGGGGTCTTGCTGCGCAACCTGATCGACAACGCCATCCGCTACACGCCAGCCGAGGGTCTGGTCGGCATTTTTGTGCGCGCTGAAAACGGCTTCATCCGCCTGGCGATCACCGACAGCGGCCCCGGCATCCCCGCCGGCGAGCATGCACGGGCGCTGCGCCGCTTCGAGCGCCTCGGCAACAGTCGCAGCGAAGGCAGCGGTCTCGGGCTGTCGATCGTTGCGCGGATCGCCGAACTGCATGGCGCCGCGATCGCGCTGGGAACGGCGGAAAGCGGCGGCGGGCTGTGCGTCGGCATCGCCTTCCCGGAAAAACGGCCTTAAGCAGGCTTTAAGCGCCGGCTGCGATACTGCCTTGCTCAAGCCAAACCAACTCACCCGCACCGGAGGTTTCATGTCTGCACAAACGCTGCTCGGAAAAATCATCGCCACCGCTGGCATCGCACTCGCGCTGAGTGCCGGCAGCGCCTTCGCCGCCGATCACGGCGCGCACAAGCACGAGCATGGGCATGCCGCGACGCCGGAAAAACTGTCGCTGAACGACGGCAGGAAATGGGGAACCGACGAGGCCCTGCGCAAGGGCATGGAAAACATCCGCCAAGCGATGGACGCCTCGCTGCACCAGATCCATGAGGGCAAGCTCTCCACTGCCGGCTACGCGGCATTGGCCAAGAAAATCAACGAAGAAGTCGGCGAGATCGTCGCGCACTGCAAGCTCGACCCGAAAGCCGACGCGCAACTGCACGTCGTCATTGCCGAAATGGGCGAAGGGATCGAAGCGATGGCAGGCCGTCTGAAGAAAACCAAGCGCCTCTCGGGCGCCGTGAAAATCCTCGGCGCGCTCGACCATTACAACGAACACTTCGACCATCCCGGCTGGCAGGCGATCAAGCACTGAGCGCTTGTAAAAAACTCAAAAACCTACCGCACGGCGGTAGGGGTTAAAGCTTTTTTTCACAAGCGCTCACGCGATCCAGTTTTCCAATCGCAGACCGGCCACCCGTTCGAACTCACGCGTATTGTTGGTCACCAAGGTCGTATCCAGACTGAGTGCATGGGCGGCAATCATGGTGTCCAGCGCACCGATCGATTGGCCCTGGCGCTCCAGATCGGCGCGCAGTTCCCCGTACGCCCAGACCGCTTTGTCATCGAAAGGAAGAATCTCCAGAGGGGACAGGAACATTTCCAGTGCAGCACGATTGCGCGCGGACTGGCTCTTGGCCACGCCGTAGGCCAACTCTGCCGCCACCACGCTGCATACGCCGATTTCGCCCAGCCGATACCGGTGAAAACGTGCCAGAACCTCAGGCGGTCGAGTGTTGATGATGTAGATACAGATATTGGTGTCGAGCAGAATCATGCGGCGATCTCAGGCCGCACCTGGCTCTCTGGCTGTTCGCGGGACAAGGTAAAGCCGGGTTCGAAAGCAGACAACGCCGATTCCAGCGTCGCCCACGGGTCATCAACCGGCAGTAGCAGGACACCATTGCCAAAATGGCGCACCCCCACCTCCGTGCCGGAAAAGCGAAATTCCTTGGGCAGCCGCACGGCCTGACTGCGGCCGGATTGAAAAATGCGGGCGGTATCCATGGAGAAACTCCTTTAAAAAATGGTGTATATCAATGATATTCACCCTCTCCATGAATGTAAACTTTATTGCTGACGGTTCCAGGCCGGGCCTGCGTATCAGCCCCGGCCGAGTATCCAGAGCACCAGCGCGAGCCAGCCGGCAAATGCGCCGAGCAGGTGAACGTCGCGCAGCAGCGCCGCCGCGGGATCGCCGCCACCGCCGCGCCGATGCAGCAGGAAAAGGTAACGGAAGATGCCGTACAGCACGAAGGGCACGCTGTAGATCAGGTTCGTCGTGCCGTGCATCGCCACCGTCTCGGCGCTCACCGTATACAGGCTGTAGCTGACGATGGCGCCGGCCGCGCAGATGCCGATCAGCTTGTCGAGCAGCGCCGGATCGTAGTCGTCGAGCACCCGCCGGTGGTTGCCGCCGCGCCCGGCCAGCGCATTGAGTTCGGCACGCCGCTTGGCGAAGCCGAGAAACAGCGTGATCATCATGCCGCAGAGCAAGAGCCAGTGCGACGGCGCGATGCCGACACCCAGCGTTCCGGCCAGGATACGCAGCATGAAACCCGCCGAGATGATGAAGACGTCGAGCAGGACGACGTGCTTGAGTCCCAGCGAATAGCCGACGTTGAGCAGCGCATAGGCGACGACGATGGCCAGCGCCGTCGTCGATACCGCATTGGCCAGCATCAGCGCCGAGAGCAGGCAGGCACTGGCGAGCAGCAGGGCCTGCGTCGTATTCACCGTACCCGCGGCGAGCGGCCGATGCCGCTTCTCGGGATGCTCGCGGTCGCGCTCGCGGTCGGCGAGGTCGTTGAGCACATAGACCGCCGAAGCGGCCAGCGCAAAAGCCGCCGCCGCAAGCACGACACCCTGCACGAGCAGCGCGTCGTGCCAGGCGTGGCCGAACAGCAGGCCGACGAAGACAAAGCCGCTCTTCACCCACTGGTGCGGGCGCAGGAGCTTGAAGTAGGGGCGGATTACGTTCATTGCTTTTCATTTTCCGGTTATTCGTTTCAGCACCGGGGAACCGGCAGCCCCGGCCGATAGTTGCCAATGGCACTTTTCGCGAGCCGCCGGTCGACCCTGCCCAGCAAGCTTGCGCGCCGCTCGGGTAAAGCACAGTTTACTTACGTTGAGGCGGTTTCCGCCAGCACTCCGGGCAGCGTCCGCAGGGCTTCCAGCAGGCTTGCCAGTTCGGACTCGCATTCGCTCGCCAGATTCTTGATCACCGACTCGTCCGCCTTCGCGCGCAGTCCTTGCGTGATTTCGCTTGCCAGCGCTGCGATGCGCCGCGCGCCGATCAGGCCGGCGACCCCCTTGAGTTGATGGGCGACGACATGCGCGGCATCGATCTCGCCGTTCGTCAGCTGCTCACGCAGTCGCTCCATGTCCTGCCCATGGAACTGCACGAAACGGTTCAGCAACGCACAGTAGTCAGCCAGATGCTCCGGCGAGCGCCGCGCAACGTGGCCGACATCAAGCCCCGGAATTTTCAGCAGGGCGAGGCTCAGTTCGTTTTCGCAGAGCGGCGCTTGCTCGTCGGGCACGACCAGATTGGGCAGCCATTTGCCGAGGACAGCGCAGAGCGTGGCCGGTGTGACCGGTTTCGCGATGTGGTCGCTCATGCCCGCATCGAGGCAGAGCAGCCGATCTTCGGCAAAAGCGTTGGCCGTCAGGGCGATGATCGGCGTCTCCCGGTACGCCGGCAGCGTGCGGATGGCGCGCGTCGCCGCCAGCCCGTCCATCCTGGGCATCTGCAGATCCATCAGAATGAGGTCGTAGCGACGCGCCCGGGCACATTCGACCGCGTCGATCCCGTCGGCGGCAACATCGACGGCGCAGCCGATGTCTTCGAGCATTTCGAAAAGAATTTCCTGGCCCAGCGGGTGGTCATCGGCCAGCAGGACGAGTCTGCCGTGGAAATCGGTCGCAAGCGGAACGGAGCGGGCGGACGCAGTCTCAGCCACGATGGCGGTGGTACGTAGCAGAACCACCTCAAAGCCGAAGCTACTGCCCGCTCCGATCTGACTGTCGACGCGAATCCTTCCCCCCATCATCGCCACCAGTTCCTGACTGATCGCCAGTCCCAGGCCCGTGCCGCCGTATTTGCGTGTGCTCGAATGATCGGCCTGCTCGAAGGCTTGAAACAGCCGCGCCTGATCCGGCAGCGCAATGCCGATGCCGGTGTCCTCGACGGTAAAGCGCAGGGCAACGCTGTCGGCACGCTCCGCCAGGCAGCTGATTCGCAGGCGCACCTCGCCCTGGTCGGTAAACTTCACGGCATTGCCGCACAGATTGACAAGCACCTGCGTCAGGCGCAACGCATCGCCCTTCAGCGTCATGCCGAGTATCTGCGGCGCGACGTCGAAGATCAGCGGCAATCCCTTTTCGTTGGCCCCCTTTTCGACCATCGACGCCACGCTGCTCACCACGGCATCGAACCTGAAGTCGCTACACTCGAGTGCAAATCGCCGAGCTTCGATCTTCGATAGGTCGAGGACGTCGTTGATCATGCTCAACAGATGGTCGGACGTGGCGTAGAGCTGATCGAGCCGCTGCTTTTGGCTGACGTCGGTGAGGTCGCGGCGCAGCAGGTGGCCGATGCCCATGATGACGTGCAGCGGCGTGCGTATCTCGTGACTCAGGTTGGCGAGGAAAGCACTTTTGGCCTGCGTCGCGGCTTCGGCCGCTGCGCGCTGGACGCGCGCGCGCAACGCATCGATGCCGAATGCCACGTTGCGCGACAGTTCCTCCAGCAAGGCCAATTCTTCGACAGTGAAAGCATCGGATTCGGCCGCGTAGATGTTCAGGGTGCCAAGCGTCTGCTGCTGGCTTGCCAAGGGAAGCGCGATGCTCGACTGGCAGCCGGATTTGATGCACGCGTCACGCCACGGGGTCATCCGCGGGTTGGCAAGGCAGTTCTGGTTGACCTGCGTCGTGCCCGTTCTGATCGCCGTCCCGGTGGGACCGCGCCCGATTTCGAGCGCCTCGTCCCACGAGAAGCGCAGGCTTTCCAGATAGCCATCCGCGTAGCCGAATTGGGCGACGGGCCGGATGGATTTTTCGGCATCATGCTCGGCGAAGCCTATCCAAGCCAACATGTAACCGCCGGTTTCGACGACGAGGCGGCAGACATCGGCGAGCAGCGCATGCTCGTCCTCGCATTTAACCAGGCTCATGTTGCACTCGCTCAGCAGGCGCAGGGCGCGCAGTAGGCGCTGCTGCTCGCGCTCTGCCCGCTTGCGCTCGGTGATGTCGACATGGGTGATATGGAAGCGAAGCCCTTCCGCCGTGTTCAGCATCACCGCCGTGACGTGCACGTCGCGCAGTTCGCCGTCCTTTCGACACACCCGGGTCTCGTGCTGCAACTCTCCGGTGGTCAGCAGACGTTGCTGTTGCGCTTGTACCTCTTCATTGCTCGAGGCGGCCTCGAAATCGGCAACCCGCAAGCGACACAACTCCTCGCGGCTGTAGCCGAGAACATCGGCGCCTGCCTGGTTGCAGTCCAGGATGCGCAGGCTATCCGGCTCGATGATCAATTGTCCGACGGCGGCACTATAAAACAAGGTGCGCAAATGCTGTTCGCTCTCATACAGGATCCTTTCCAGCCGCAGTCGTTCTCCCTGCCTTGCGGCAATCAGCAATCCGCTTACGGCGATGGTCGCCATATAGCTCCACAGCAGAAACAGGCGGACATTTGCATCGGCCAGGACGAAGGAGCCGTACCCCGTCGCGGTGCTCAACGCCGCAAGCGCCGAAAAAAACAGGCATGCCGATGCGCTGGCCAAGCTGCCAAAATGCAGTGCGGCCCAGGCGACCAAAGGCAGGGGCAAAAAAGCCAAAGGCAACGCACGGCTTGTCGGTCCGTAATCCTGGGCGAATGCCAGCCAAGTCACCGTGGCAGCGACGAGACTCCACAGCCACAAGCCCCTGCGGTGGCGGCTGAGTTGTTCGATGCTTTCCCGGCCAAGGGTCAGGAGAAAGGGGGCGATCAGCAGCACGCCGAGCGTATCTCCCATCCACCATCCCAGCCAGGCGAAGCCCGTAGATTCCAGCGGGACCAATCCGGCCGCATAGAGATTGCCGACCCCGCCGGATGCCGAGACGGTCATCCCCACGCCGGCTGCGGCGATGAGCGAAACAACATCTTTCTGACGCTCGAGCGCAGGCTGGAAGCCGACACGCTTGAGCATGCCGACGGCCAGGAGCGGCCCCAGCGTATTGCCGACGGCGATACCTGCGGCCAGCAACCAGGACGAATCAAGGGACAGATTGACGAGAAACGCGGCAAGGCAGACACCGGGCCAGACGGCCCACCCCCAGCGGAACAAGGCCGCCAGCGCAATACCCGTCGGGAGCCAAACGAGGGCGATATGCGATTCGAAGGAAGGAATCTGCAGGCCGAGCCAGCCGGCGGAAAAATAGGCGATCGCCAATACAACTTGCTTTGCCATGAGCGCTGCTTGACGGGGCGGAGGCATTACGACTTGCTCATCGATTTATATGGCGGCAGTGTAGGTGATCGCCATTATACTTGCGCTCTCCATTGCCCCGGCTTGCATTCTGCCGCATTGACCATGACCGCGGCTGCGACGGTCGATATTTGAAAACACGACGGAATGGGTTCGCCAAAAGCTCCAGAAATTCCCAATGCGGCTGAAACGGCGAAGGTGCGCGTTTTGCTCGCCGACGACCACCCGTTGTTTCGCGAAGCGCTGCGCTTCATGCTCGCGGGGGAAGCGACGATCCAGATCGTCGGCGAGGCGGGCGACGGGATCGAGGTCGCGCTGCTGGCCCGGGAAACAGAACCGGATGTGGTCTGCATGGACGTCAACATGCCGGGCATGGACGGCATCGAAACCACCCGACGCCTCATCGCCGCCCGCCCCGGCATCAAGGTGATCGGGCTATCGGCCGGCGCCAACCGGGGCAACGTCTGCAAGATGCTCGATGCCGGAGCCTCGGGCTACGTTACCAAGGAGGCCGCCGGCAGCGAGTTGCCGCGCGCGCTCAGGGCGGTGCACAACGGCCGGAAATACCTGTGCCTGGCGGCTGCCGCCAGCCTGTTCAACGAGAGCGGCGCACGGGATACCGGCGGCGCTGCCCGCCTCGGCGCGCGCGAGCGCGAGGTGCTGCAACTGGTCGCGGTGGGGCGCACCTCGGCCCAGATCTCGGCGGACCTGCGCATCGCCCCATCGACGGTCGATCTGCATTGGCGCAACATCATGCGCAAGCTGGAGATGGGCAGCGAGGCCGACTTCACCAGGCTCGCTCTCCGTTCGCGCCTCGCCGCCGACTGAACTCCCCCACCGGGGTGGCGATGGCCAGCAAAACCCTGGCCGTGGGAATTACGCGGCCGCGATAGCGCGCGTAATCGAGGCGGACAGAATTCAATCGCGCTTGGCCCCGTTGATGCTTCGTGCCGCGAGAGGAAGACCTCTTCTGCGTTCAGTGCTAATCATCTTCCAGTTGATGGCGCAGCGCCAGAACGGTGACCGTAAATCGGCAACTCATGGCAATGGCGTTCAGCCAGCAGGCAGCCTTGCTCAGTGGCTATGCAGCTTTTCCTGCAACCACACCTTGATCAGTGACTGGTACGGAACGTCACGCGCGTTGGCAGCGGCTTTGATCGAATCGAGCAGGTGCCTGGGCAGGCGCAAAGAGATCGTCTTGGTGGTCGGCTTCAGGTTTGGCAGCACAACGCTTTTGGCCTTGCTCCAATCAAGGTATTCGGTCGAATCGTGCGCCTCCCAAAAGGCTCGTTCTTCGGCCTCGTTGGCAAATTTCGGCGCGGTTTTAAGCTGTTTGCTCATAAATTTCTCGCTCCTTCCGGTGCATGTCTCTGGCCGAGATCACCCGAATCTTCTCGTCCGCTTTCCGCAACGTGAAGGTGATGTGCAACAGGCGTCCTTCGTCGGTTTTGCCCAATGCGTGAAAGCGCACTTCCGAGCCGCTATGTTTTCCGTCTGCCAACACCAACAGGGGCGCGTTAAAAAACACCTGCTCGGATTCTGCGATGGAGACGCCGTGTTTCTCGTTCTTCCGAGCATTTCCGTCATCCCATTCGAACCCGGCGATTTTATCCAGATCGATCATTTATGTATATTATGAACGTATACATAAAAACGCAAGTTCTGATGCGAGCGCAATCGCGCTCCGCCCCGATACCTTATTTCCCTTCCGGGAAATAACGCTCGCAGAACGCGCAGCCACGCTGCGGCAGCCACGCCGGCATGCGGTAGAAGCGCTCGCCGATGCGGCGCAGGACGCGCTCGCGATACACCGCGTAATCGAAACTCTGGCCGAGAACGAGGTAGTAGCGCGCGCCGTGCAGGTCGAACTCGCTGAATTCGACGTGGGCGAAGAAGGCCGCGTAGTAATCCTTGTCCGGCGCGCTCTTGCGCACGATCAGCACCTTGCGCCCGTCCAGCGCGCGCCAGTCGGTCAGGAAGTCGTCCTGCCGGGCGTGCAGCGATCCTTCGCCAAACACGGCGAACGGGCGCTGCGCGTGATAGGCCAGCGTCGCGGCCGGCGAGTAGCCGTCCATCGCAAAAAGGTAATCGGCGGCGTAGGGCTGCAGCTGCGCGAGCAATTCGTCGGCGCGCACGGTGAGAACGATGCCGTCGTACGCCGCGCTCTTCTTCCAGGTTTCGAGCGGCAAGGCGGCAATCACGCCGATCAGCAGGACATGCAGCGCGGCGAAGCCGGCAGACCACCTGACGGCCCGCTTCAACGCATCCAGCGGCAGGGCGATCGCGGCCAGCACGATGAGGAAGGGGATGAACGAGACCAGCCAGTGCAGGCCAACCGAACGGGTCAGCGACAGCGCGGCGAACACACCGAGCGGAACGAGGCTCAGCCAGAGCGCCGTGTTCGCCTCGACGCTAGTGCGCGCCGCCTGGCGCACGGCGCTGCGCTGGCGCCACAGGGCGAACAGCAGCCACGGCGTCGCGAGATAGACGAGCGAGGTGAGGTAGAGCGCCGGGTTCTGCCACGACAGCCCGGCGTCCTGATTGCGGTTGATGAAGTTGAAAAGGATGTTCACCCAGCAGTGGCTGCTGTTCCACCACAGGTTGTAGATCGGCGCCGGCAGCGACGCGGCGAGCAGCACGAAGAATCCGGCCCAGCGATGGGCGTCGCTGCGGACGAACAGCACATGGACGAGGAAGGCGATGCCGAGCAGCGCGGCGAAGTACTTGCCGAGGAAAGCCAGGCCGAGCAGGACGCCGGCCAGCGCGTAGCAGGCCAGCGAATGGCGGCGCTGCGCGGCGACGTAGGCGAGCGCCGAGAGCAGCGTGAACAGGATCACCGGCGTATCGGTGGTGATCAGCACGTTCCAGACATCGACCGGCGCCAGCAGCACGAGCAGCGCCGCACCGCGCGCCCGTTCGACGCCGTGCGGGCGAACCAGCCACCAGGCGCCGGCGGCGAGGACGAGCGGCAGCAAGAGCGCCGGCAGGCGCAGCACCCACTCGGCACGCGAGAGCGCCAGCAGGGCGGTGAGCCACCAGCCGACCATCGGCGGGTGGTCGTAGTAGCCGCCGGCCGGATGCTCGCCCCAGAGGACGAAATAGGCCTCGTCGCCGGTCATCGGCAGCGTGGCGGCGAACCACAGGCGAAAAAGAAAAAGCAGAAAAAGCAGCAGCAGCGCGAACAGGCCGGCCCAGGGGAATCGAATCAGGCGCACGGGAGAAGTCTTTCAAGTTGGCCGTTGCGAAGAGGCTTTGCCGATACAGGCCTGCGCGCGGCGCACCCCAAGGGTACTTGCTGCGCGGCGCCCCAAATGGTCATCTACCGACGAGCTGCCCGGAGAGCCAATGTTTACGCCACTCTCCGGACACAGGGCACGTAGACCGCCTGTTTATGCGGGTCTCGGGGCAGTACCCCGCCTGACCCGCCTTTTATTGCGTGGCTTCGACCAGCCGGCGGGCGCGAACGCCCTGCGCCAGGATCTCCAGCACCTCGAGCGAATCGGCCCAGCCGATGCAGGCATCGGTGATGCTCTTGCCGTGTTCGAGCGGCTGGCCCGGCACCAGATCCTGCCGCCCCTCGACGAGGTGCGACTCGACCATGACGCCCATGATGCGCTCTTCGCCGGCCGCGAGCTGCGCCGCCGTATCCCGGGCAACGTCGATCTGGCGCTTGAACTGCTTGCTGCTGTTGGCGTGCGAGAAATCGACCATCAGGCGCGCGGCGAGACCGGCGGCGGCGATTTCCCGGCTTGCCGCATCGACGTGCGCGGCGTCGTAGTTCGGCTCCTTGCCGCCGCGCAGGATGACGTGGCAGTCCTCGTTGCCGGTGGTCGACACGATCGCCGAGTGGCCGGCCTTGGTCACCGAGAGGAAATGGTGCGGCGACTGCGCGGCGCGGATCGCGTCGATCGCGATGCGCACGTTGCCGTCGGTGCCGTTCTTGAAGCCGACCGGGCACGACAGGCCGGACGCCAGCTCGCGGTGCACCTGCGACTCGGTGGTGCGCGCGCCGATCGCCCCCCAGGCGATCAGGTCGGCCGTGTATTGCGGCGTGATCGTATCGAGGAATTCGGTCGCGCAGGGAACGCCGAGCTCATTCAGTTCGAGCAGCAGGCCGCGCGCCAGGCGCACGCCCTCGTTGATGCGGAACGAGCCGTCGAGGCGTGGATCGTTGATCAGGCCCTTCCAGCCGACGGTCGTGCGCGGCTTCTCGAAATAGACGCGCATGACAATCAGCAGATCGTTGGCGAAGCGGCCGATTTCCTTGTGCAGTTTTTTTGCGTATTCGACGGCGGTGTCGACATCGTGGATCGAGCACGGTCCGATGACGACCAGCAGGCGGTCGTCGGCGCCGTGCAGGATGCGGTGGATACCTTGGCGCGCGTCGTAGGTTGTCTGCGCAGCGCGGACGCCGACCGGAAACTCGCGAAAAACGTGAGCTGGCGGAACCAGTTCCTTGATTTCCTTGATGCGAAGATCGTCGGTGTTCGGCTTGCTGTGCTGCGTCATGGGATTTCCTCTGGCGTGATGGCTGGATTCAAAGGGGATAAAGCGGATGGGGCCTGATTTTACTCGAAAGGCCCCGCCCTTTGCACGCGGCAGGGCCGGCGCGGGTATCCGTCAAACGCTTGCGACGGTGCGGATCGGTTCGGCCCGAGCCGGATCAGGGCGACGGCGGCGTATAACGCCAGTCGAATGCGCCGCTGCTCCCGGAAAACAGGCTGGCCGTCGCCGCGTCGGTCGCCCGCAGACGCAGCCTGATCTCCTTCGGCGGCAGGCTGGCCAGCGCCGGCGCATCGAGCGGCACGGCCAGGGTACGCACCCGCGTGTCTCCGTTGATCTGGTCGATGACGCAAGCGATGTCGTTGCACGCTGTCCCTTCGGCCTGCTGCAGCGTTTCGGCCTGGGAAACGAGCTCGGCCGAATCTTCTTCCAGCGCCTTGATCGACTCGCCCATCTGCTTGAGCGTGCGCAGGGCAGGCGTCACCTGGGCGACCATCTTTTGCCAGGCCGCCTGCTGCTCGGCGCTCAAGTTCAGCTCCTTGCGCTGCAGCTTGCCGGCAATCCCCACATAGCGGACCACTTCCGGCTGAGCGCGCAGCGCAGCGCTCTTGGCGCGTAGCGCGTCAACCTCCTGCAGCAGCGCGTCGCGCTTGACCGCGAGCGCACCGATACGCGCGCGATAGGCCGACAGATCGGGGATCAGCACCGACACGACGCAATCGTTCTGCCCGCGCGACCCGCTCGCCACGACGCGCAGGTTTTTCCCGGCCAGCGCACAGCCGTCGGCCTTGTCGACCACGATGGACTCGGCCAGCAGATCGCAGCGCGTTCCCTGCCCGAGGAAAATCTCGCGGGCGACGATCAGACAACTGTCGGCGCGTGCGACGGTGACACTGCCGTTCAGCGCGATCAGCACGGCAGCGGAGGCCAGCCCATCGACGACGATGTCGCCGCTTTCATTGGTCGCGCTGCCGCCCACCAGATTCTTCTTCATGTGGACCTTGCCGCCGCGCGACAGGATGCTGCCGAAAACATCGGCATACGCCGTGACGCTGCGGCACTCGACCAGCCGCTTCTCCTGGATCTCGCCGTGGACCTCGTAGTCATCGCCGGAGAGTGAAAGATCGCCCGTCGTGCGCGCGCTGACGCCCTCGCGGTTGATGATCTTGTCGGTAATCGACAGCTGGCCGCTCGCCTTGTCGACGTTCAGGAACCCTCCGACGGCCGACAACAGGAATTCGCCGTCTTTCTGAAACTCGACGCGCGTTCCCGCGCTGCACAAACTGCCCAGATCGAAATCTTCGGGCACCGGGGCGAGCAACAGGTCGCCGGCGATGTCGCGGCCATTGACGCCGAGCACGCGCGGGATCTTGCGCAGCAGACGGATGTCGGCGAGCACCTGCGGATAGCGATTCTCGAACTGGCACAGGTCGACCTTGCCGCCGAAAAGCTTGCGCGGCGCATTGTCACGCTGCAAATCCTTGGTCTGCTCCTTGATTTCGGCATCCTGACCGAGGGTAAAAGGACGCGGTCGCGCCACCACGATACGCACGGTCTTCTGGCTGCGGATCGCATCGTACACCGCACCGAAATCGATGCCGAAACGCACGCCCTGCGCCCATGCGGCGGCGATAAACTCGTCGATATCGAGCTTCGTCGGCGTTGAAACAGCCTTCGCCACGCTGCCAATGACACCGATACCGCCATCGGCCAGTTCGCCCATCAGCGGCTCGTCGACGGTCGATTCGAGAAAGACCGGCTCGAACATGTAAACAGCTTCGTCGCCCTCGATTTTCAGCGTTTTGTAAAGCGCCTGCCGCTCCAGCGGGAAGGAAACGATGTCGGCGGCAAAGCGGACTTCCTGCGCGTTGCCGTGATTGCCCTCGCCGTAGAGCAGCGAAAGAAAAGTCGGATAATCGAGCGAGCGGAAGAAGGCGCTGGCCGAAAAAACGCGAACCGCGAAGCCGCAAAAATCGGCGGGGGATTCCAGGCGCGAAAGATTGACATAGACGCCGCCATCGCGCTTGACGATGAAGCGTGACAGTCCGCTCTGGCCGTCCTGCCAGTCAGATTTATTTTCACTGCTACTTTGTTCGGAGATCTGAGCGGTCGCCATGAGTTTTCGTGAAAAGCGAAGAGTCGTTCGGCTGTGTTCCGGGTGACAGGTAGTTTAGCAGCCCGAGACGGTGTCGCGGCAAGCCTGACCTCGCGTCAACGTCATTTTGAATGGCGCTGCCGCAAAAATTACCGGATGCGAAAGATGCCGGGCCTGCGCGCGCAGGCGTTCCTCGTCGCGCGCCAGGGCAAGATGGCAAAAGCCCCGGCTACGCCGTGCCGCCGACCGTCAGCCCGTCGATGCGCAGCGTCGGCTGGCCGACGCCGACCGGAACGCTCTGCCCGTCCTTGCCGCAGGTGCCGACGCCGGGGTCGAGGCGCAGGTCGTTGCCGATCATCGACACCCGGTTCATCGCTTCCGGCCCGTTGCCGATCAGCGTCGCGCCCTTGACCGGGCAGGTCAGCAGGCCGTCCTCGATCATGTAGGCCTCGGACATCGAGAAGACGAACTTGCCGTTGGTGATATCGACCTGGCCGCCGCCGAAATTGACCGCGTAGATTCCCTTCTTCACCGACTTGATGATTTCCTCGGGGCTCTTGTCGCCGGCCAGCATCATGGTATTGGTCATGCGCGGCAGCGGCAGGTGGGCGAACGATTCGCGCCGGCCGTTGCCGGTCGAGGCGACGCCCATCAGGCCGGCGTTCATGCTGTCCTGCAGGTAGCCCTTGAGGATGCCGTCCTCGATCAGCACGGTGCGCTGTGTCGGATTGCCCTCGTCGTCGATGTTCAGCGAACCGCGCCGGCCGTCCAGCGTGCCGTCGTCGATCACGGTGACGCCCTTGGCGGCGACGCGCGTTCCGACGCGGCCGGCGAAGGTCGAGCTGCCCTTGCGGTTGAAGTCGCCCTCGAGGCCGTGGCCGACCGCCTCGTGCAGCAGGATGCCGGGCCAGCCCGAGCCGAGGACGACGGTCATCGTGCCGGCCGGCGCCGGACGCGCATCGAGGTTGGTCACCGCCTGATGCACGGCCTCGCGCGCATAGCCGCGCAGCACGGTCTCGGAAAAATAGCTGTAGTCGGTGCGTCCGCCGCCGCCCGACGAGCCCTGCTCGCGCTTGCCGGCGTCGCCTTCGACGATGACGGTCAGCGAGACGCGCACCAGCGGCCGCACGTCGGCCGCCAGCCGGCCGTCGCTGCCGGCGACCAGAACCACCTCGTACTCGCCGGCGATGTGCGCCATCACCTGCGTGACGCGCGAATCCTCGGCGCGGGCATAGGATTCGAGCCGCTCGAGGAGCTTGACCTTGGCCGTCGCGTCGAGCGAGACGAGCGGGTCGTGCGGCAGGTAGAGCGCGTGTCCGCCGCGCTGCTTCAGGGCCGGAATCCGGCGTCGCTGGCCGGCGGCGGCAATCGCGCGCACCGCCGCCGCCGCGTCGCCGAGCGCCGGCGCACTGATGTCGTCGGAGTAGGCGAAGGCCGTTTTCTCGCCCGAGACGGCGCGCACGCCGACGCCCTGGTCGATATTGAAACTGCCCGACTTGACGATGCCCTCCTCGAGGCTCCAGGCCTCGGAACGGCTGTACTGGAAATAGAGGTCGGCGTAATCGACGTCGTGCGCCATGATCGTTGCGAACACCTTGGTCAAATCCTTGGCATCCAGACCGTAGGGCGTCAGCAGGGTCTTCTGGGCCTGGAGCAGCAGGGATTGAGCTTTTGCAGTCATGGTTTATGCGGTCCTGATTAGCGGCGACGTATCGGCGGTCATTGAAGCGGTGGGCAGGCGAGACGGCGGGGATGGAATCCAGCATCCGGCAGTAAACTGGAAAAAGCAGACCAGACCTGCGTGACGCACGGCTTGCGAACAAGCGTCTATCGAGCGGCCGATTTTACCGTATTCACGATCGATTGGGCGTTGCCCGATGGCGGCGCGCACTCCGGGCAGGGCCACCATTTCAGGCAGCGAAACCGGTATCGAAACGCTCGTCGCGGACCTGCACCCGGCCGCTGGCGACACGCACCGGGAAGGTCGCAACCGCTTCGTAGGCCGGCGGACAGAGCGCCGCGCCGGTGCGCAGCGAGAAGCGCGCCAGGTGGCGTGGGCAGACGATTTCGCAGCCTTCCAGCCGGCCGCCCGACAGCGTTTCGGCTTCGTGCGTGCAGCGGTCCTCAATCGCGTAATACGCGCCATCGACGTTGAAAACGGCGATTGGTGTTCCGCCCGCATTGACCGTGCGGCAGCTGCCGGGCGGAAAATCGGCGGCCGCGGCGACGTCGATCCAGTCGTCCACGCTCACACCATGCCGAGTTGCAGGCGCGCCGCTTCGCTCATCATCTCGCGCGACCACGGCGGCTCCCAGACCAGTTCGACCGTCACG
>JBAQRB010000019.1:0-2086 GCA_049295655.1 Rhodocyclaceae bacterium | reverse complement strand
GCTGCCCGGCGCCGGCGCCGCGACCGAGCTGGCGAGCCAGATTTCCACCTCCTACTTCGACGCCTGCCTGATGTGGCGCAACCTCGCGCAGGATATGGGACGGATCGCCCTGCACCATCTCGTGGTCACGCCGATGGGCTGGACCGACACCGTGCAGCAGTCGCTCAAGGCGCTCGAAGGCTTCTCCGACGAATACGGCGCGCTGCCCGACCTGATCAAGGCGGACAACCTGATGATGCGCAAGGACGGCACGCTGGTCTTCTCCGACCCGGTGTTCATGGAGTGAGCCCCTCGGCTACAGCCATTTCTGCACGTCCACTTTCAATCCGTATTTCTCCTGGCCCTTCCCGAACATGAGCATCAAGCAGGTTTTCTTCGCCTCGCGCGAACTCGCCGAGTCGCTGGCCGGCAATCCCTACATGGCGGTGATTTCGATCACCGATCCGGGCACCGCCGACGCCAAGCTCGATCCGCTGTTCCACCACGTCCTGCGCCTGTCCTTCTACGATGCGGCGCCGGCCGACGAATACCAGCCGGCGCCGCTCGGACTGTTCGATTGGCACATGGCGCGCGAAATCGGGGCGTTCATCCAGGAACTGCACGCTGCGCCGTTTGAAATCTCGGTGATGGTGCATTGCGAGTACGGCATCAGCCGCTCGGCGGCCGTCGCCCTGTTTGTCGAAGCGTATACCGCCGCACCGCTGACAGCGCGCGAATTCGCCAGCGAAGCCAACCACTGGGTACTCGACCGCCTGTTGCAGCAATACCCGGCCCTGCAGATCGACATCCCGAACAAGGAAGCGGCGCACGAACGCCGCCACCGGCACCGCGCCTGAGGTGTGTAGCCGCGTTTTGTGAAACGCATTGTTGCAAGAAGCTATCGGACTTCGCGGAAGCGGCGCGCTGCATACTCGATGTGATCGATGCGGAGGTGAATCATGGACGATGAGCAATTTGATGGGCTGTTGGATAGTGTCCGCGACATGGGGCGCCACATGCGTGGCGAAGTGGTCGTGGGCACGAAGGTGCGCGAGTTTCCCGAACCAGACGTCAAGGCCATCCGGGAACGCACTGGTCTGAGCCAAACCCGCTTTGCCCACCTGATCGGGGTCAAACCCAAGACTCTACAGAATTGGGAACAGCACCGGGTCCGTCCCGCGGGCCCTGCCCGTGCTCTGCTGAAGATCGTTGAGGCAAACCCCAACGCGCTGTCGGCACTGCACGCAACCTGACCCTGCCGAGGCGATGCCCGGAGAGTCGCGTATTTATTGGCTTTCAGGGCAGTACCCTATGACATGCCGACTGAAAACCAGAGTCTTGCGTTAAGGCATCGAGCAGTTAGTTTCTGGCTATGTGCCTCAATGCAAGGTTGACCTTGTCATCCGTTTCGCAAAAAACATTGTCGCGAGAAGAGGGCGAACGTCGGTCAGCATGATCCGGCACATCCGGTTGTACCCGCGCCGGAGGGAGTCCGTGGCATCAATGTCACGCCGGTTGCCGCCATCGCCGCATTGGCCACATCGATCAGGGTTTCCTGGCTCAAATGCGCATAACGCTGGGTAGTTTTTACCTGCTTGTGGCCGAGAATTTTTTGCACCTCGTAAAGGGAGCGACCGGCATTGACTAGAAACGAGGCAAACGAGTGCCGCAGGTCGTGAATGCGCACATCGGCCAGCCCCGCCTTGCCTCGCGCCGTATCCCACGAGCAGAAAAACGATACATACGGGCGCCGTGTCTTCGGATTCGGGAACACCCAGGGGCAATCGTCGTCATGCGGAACCGCTGCCAGCAACTGCAACACCCCGTCCGACAAAGGCACATAGCGCGGCTTACCGGCTTTGGTCACCGGGATTCGCCACTGCCGGAGCGATAGATCAAAGTCCTGCCACTGTGCATCGAGTACTTCGCGCTTGCGCGCCCCGGTCAGAATCAGCATGGGAACGATGAACGGCAACATCGTGTTCTCGCTCTCGCACACGGCCGCGTAAAGCCGCTGCACCTCGGCCTGCGACAGATAGCGTTCCATCTTGTTGGGATCCTCGAACAAGGCGACATCCTTCGTCGGGTTCGCCGTCACGCCGGGAAT
>JBAQRB010000018.1:0-11408 GCA_049295655.1 Rhodocyclaceae bacterium | reverse complement strand
CGCCGCGAGGCCGACGAGTGGATCGAAAACGGCTGGGTCCGCGTCGATGGCGTGGTCGTCACGACGCTCGGCACGCGCGTGCACCCCAACGCGAAAATCGAGATCAAGGAAGAAGCCAGCAAGCACGAAAGCGAGAGCGTCACGATCCTGCTCAACAAGCCGCTCGATGACGTTTCCGGGCCGCTTGAAGGCAGCGGCGAGGCCGCCTTGTCGCTGATCCGCCCGGAGAACCGCTGGGCCGAGGAGGAAAGCCGGCTCAATTTCAAGGCCACCCACCTGCGCGGCCTCGCGCTGGCCGGCAAGCTCGACGCCGAGTCCACCGGAATGCTCGTGTTCACGCAGGAAGGCAGCGTCGCGCGGCGGATTACCGGCGACGACGCGCGGCTGGAAAAGGAATACATGGTGCGCGTCGAAGGCGAGCTCTCGCCGGAAGGCATGAAGCTGCTCAACCATGGTCTCTCGCTCGACGACGTGAAACTCAAGCGCGCGCAGGTTTCCTGGCAGAACGAGCAGCAACTGCGCTTTGTCCTGCACGAAAGCAAGAAACGCCAGATCCAGCGCATGTGCGAACTGGTCGGCCTGCGCGTCACCAGCATCAAGCGCATCCGCATCGGCAGCGTCTCGCTCGGCAAGCTGCCGCCCGGACAATGGCGCTATTTGCGCGATAACGAGCGCTTCTAGGGATCTGCAGCAGCCGATGAAGAAAGCACGCCCCGGCCCTGCCCCCTGCCCCTGCGGCAGCGCGCAGCGCTACGCTGACTGCTGCGCTCCCCTGCATGAGGGCAACGCGGCAGCGACCGCCGAAGCGCTGATGCGCTCGCGCTACAGCGCCTACGTGCTGGGGCTGGAACCTTACCTGCTGGCGACCTGGCACGCCGCTAGCCGTCCGGCGCAGCTGGGGCTCGCCGAAGACGATCAGCCGCAATGGCTCGGACTGACGGTCCGGCGGCACGAAGCGACGAGCGCCGACAGCGCCATCGTCGAATTTGTCGCCCGCTACAAAACCGGCGGTCGCGCCCATCGCCTGCATGAAACGAGCCGTTTCATCCGCGAAGACGGGCGCTGGTATTACGTCGACGGCGAGATGGCTCCCGCCTGAGCAGGCCCCCCGGATAGAGCGCAGAAGCGCCACAAGTGCGAACAGGCTTCCCGTTCCTGCGCTTGCGAGGCGTTATACAAGGATGTATATTGCGCTCGTTCGCCACACGACAAAATGCAAAGGTCTTATGCCGATTCTCGCCAAAAATCGCGCCAGAAACTGGCTGTTTGCCACCAGCATCGTGCTCTGCTCAGTGGCCGCTCACGCAGCGGAGCTGACTGTTTCGGCGGCGGCCAGCCTGACCAACGCCTTCAAGGAAATCGCCCAGGCCTTTGAAGCGCAGCATCCGGGCAGCAAGGTGCTGCTCAATTTCGGCGCTTCCGGTGCGCTGCTGCAGCAGATCAGCAAAGGCGCACCGGTCGATGTGTTCGCTTCCGCCGATCAGGAAACGATGGATCTGGCGCAAAGGAATGCCTTGGTCGCAGCCCCCGACCGGCGCGATTTTGCGCGCAACGCGCTGGTCCTGATCGTTCCGGCCGACAGCCGGCTGGCACTCGGCAAGCTTGAAGACGTCGGCCAGAGCGGCATGTCGCGCGTCGCCGTGGGCAATCCCGACAGCGTACCGGTCGGGCGTTATGCGAAACACGCGCTCGAAGCCGCCAAGCTGTGGCCGCTCGTCAGCGCGAAGATGATCGGCGCGCAGAGCGTCCGGCAGGCGCTCGATTACGTCGCACGCGGCGAAGTCGATGCCGGTTTCGTTTATGCAACGGACGCGGCGATCATGAAAGACAAGGTCAGGGTCGCGCTCAATGTGCCGCTCGACGTGGCGATCAGCTATCCGATCGCCAGAACCGCCGGCAGCGCGAACGGCGAAGAAGCGCAGCGCTTCATCGGCTTCGTGCTCTCGCCTGCCGGGCAGGCGATCCTCGGCAAATACGGCTTCCTGAAGCCCTGAGCGGAGCGCGCCGGAGCCGATGGAAGCCGCATGGACCGCACTCGCGCTTTCGCTGAAAGTGGCCGGCTGGGCCACCGCGCTCAATCTCGTTGCCGGCGTCGGTGTCGGCTTCCTGCTCGCCCGCGCGCGCTTTCCCGGGCGCGACCTGCTCGATACCCTGCTCACCCTGCCGATGGTCATGCCGCCGACCGTGCTCGGCTACTACCTGCTGGTGCTGATCGGTCGGCGTGGCTGGCTGGGCGCCTGGCTGCACGACAATTTCGGCATCAACCTGATCTTCACCTGGCAGGGCGCGGTGATTGCCGCAGCGATCGTCGCCTTCCCGCTGGTTTTCAAGCCGGCGCGCGCCGCTTTCGAGGCGGTCGACGGGCAGCTCGAACAGGCCGCACGGGTCCTTGGCGTGTCGGAGCTCGGCATCTTCTTCCGCATCACCCTGCCGCTCGCCTGGCGCGGCATCCTGGCCGGCGTACTGCTGGCCTTTGCCCGCGCGCTGGGCGAGTTCGGCGCTACCCTGATGGTCGCCGGCAGCATTCCGGGCAAGACGCAAACCTTGTCGATCGCCGTGTACGAAGCCGTACAGGCCGGGCAGGACGATGTCGCCAACCAGCTGGTGCTGATCACCTCGCTGGTCTGCGTCGTCGTGCTGTTGACGGCCGGGCGCCTGGCACCCGGCCGGATCAGCCGGCGCTGACGGAAGTGACCGGAGAAGCGGATGCTGTTTGATCTCGATATCGACAAGAGCGTGCGTTCCGGCAAGCGCACCTTCCGCTTGCACGTCCGCTTTTCGTCGGACAGCCAGCGCATCGTGATCTTCGGGTCATCGGGATCGGGCAAGAGCATGACGCTCAAAGCGATCGCCGGGCTGATCAAACCCGACAGCGGCCATATCCGCCTCGACCGGAGCGCGCTGTTCGACAGCGCCGCCGGGATCGACCTGCGTCCGCAGGCACGCCAGGTCGCCTACCTGTTCCAGGACTACGCGCTGTTTCCGCACCTGACGGTGCGCCAGAATATCGGCTTCGGCCTGTTCGGCGGGCTGCGCAACCCACCCGCCGGGCAGCAGCTCGAAGCCGTCGATTACTGGCTCGACGCCTTTCATCTCGATCACCTCGCGCACCAGTACCCGGCCGACATTTCCGGCGGGCAGCAGCAAAGAACGGCGCTGGCCCGCGCGCTGATCGCCAGGCCGCGGGCGCTGCTGCTCGACGAGCCGTTCTCGGCGCTTGACCCCGGCCTGCGCCGGAAAATGCGGCTTGAACTCGACGAGTTGCAGCGCCGCCTGTCCGTGCCGATGATTCTAATCACGCACGACCCGGAAGACGCCGACGTGTTCGGCGATCAAGTCCTGTGCCTGAACGATGGCCGGATCGTCGCCCCGCAGGGAACGCCCGAAGCCGAGGAGGCTAGCTGAATGGACCGCCAGCGAAGCGAAGCCAAAGGAGAGTCGATCGAGCTGCGCGGCTCGCTGTGGATGACGGTTGGCGGAGAAAACTTCGGCGGACCGGGCCGCGTCGAGCTGCTCGCCCGGATTGCCGAATGCGGTTCGATCACCCAGGCGGCCAAAGCCATGAAGATGAGCTACAAGGCGGCATGGGATGCCATCGACAGCATGAACAACCTGGCCGGCGAACCGCTGGTCGAGCGGCTGACCGGCGGCAAGGGCGGCGGCGGCACCCGGCTGACGCAGCGCGGCGCGCAGCTGGTCAAGAATTTCAGGACGATTGCAGACGAACACCGCAAGTTTGTCGATCAACTCAGCCGTCAGGCCGAGGGGATTGCCGATGATTTTATTTTGATCAGGCGAATGAACATGAAAACCAGCGCCCGTAACCAGTTCATCGGCAAGGTGGTCGAGGTCAAACGGGGATCGATCAACGATGAAATCGAACTGGAGATCGCCGGCGGGCAGCGCATCGTGGCCATTCTGACGCACGACAGCACGGCCAGCCTCGGCTTGCAGGCGGGTGCCGAAGCGTTCGCACTGATCAAGGCTTCGTCGGTAATCCTCGTCGGCGATGCGCAAGGCGCAAGGTTCTCGGCCCGCAACCAGCTCTCCGGCGTGATTTCCCGCGTCTTGCCCGGCGCAGTCAACACCGAGGTGGTCGTCGACCTGAACGGCGGTGCGGCGATTGCCGCGATCATCACCAACGAAAGCGGCAGCTCGCTGGCACTCGCCGTCGGCCAAGCGGCGACCGCCATTTTCAAGGCATCGAGCGTCATTCTCGGCGTTCCTGTGTAAAGTTCTGCGACGGCTGTAATTAACCACGGCGACACGGCGGGCACGGCGAAAAGCAAACATTTACCCAAAAAACCGGTGGATCATCAAAACCTTCAAAGTCATGGCTTTTCGCCGTGCCCGCCGTGCCCGCCGTGGTTGGAACTGAAGTTTTTAAGGAAATCGCTTGCTTGAAATAATCCATCGCGACGAACAGCTGATCGCCATTCACAAGCCCGCCGGGCTGCTCGTGCACCGCACGGTGCTCGACCGCAACGAAACGCGCTTTGCCGTGCAGCTGCTGCGCGACCAGATCGGGCAGCACGTCCATCCGGTGCATCGCCTCGACCGTGGCACGTCGGGGGTGCTGCTGTTCGCGCTCGACAAGGAGGTCGGCAAGCAGGTCAGCGCGCAATTCGAGGCGCAGCAGGTCGATAAAACCTATCTAGCCGTCGTCCGTGGACACCCGCCCGCAGCCGGCTGCATCGATCATGCGCTGACCCGGCAATACGACGATTACGAGTTCCGTTCGACCAATGCCGGTACAACAAACTCAAGGGCTGGCACTGGCAACGAAGCGCAAGCGGCGCTCACGCACTATCGCCGCCTCGCCATAACCGAACTGCCGCATCGCGTCGACCGCTACCCGACCAGCCGCTACGCGCTCGTCGAGCTCCACCCGCAAACCGGGCGCCGGCACCAGCTGCGCCGCCACCTCAAACACCTGGCGCACCCGATCATCGGCGATGCGACCTACGGTAAGGGCCGCCACAACCGCCTCTTCCAGGAACTGTTCGGCTGCCGGCGCATGCTACTCGCCTGCCTTGAAATGCGCCTGACGCACCCGGTCAGCGGCCTACCGCTGACGCTTTGCGCGCCGCTGGCGGATGACTTCGTCGCGGTGCTGGACGGCCTCGGCTGGGCAACGGCAATCCCGGCAAAGGAAAGCCCGTGAATTTCGACGTCATCATCATCGGCGCCGGCGCTGCCGGCATGATGTGCGCCGCGCAGGCCGGCCGCCGTGGCCGGCGCGTGCTGCTGATCGACCACGCCGAAAAAATCGGCGAGCGCATCCGCATCTCGGGCGGCGGCCGCTGCAACTTCACCAACCGCAGCGTCAGCGCCGAAAACTACCTCTCGCAGAACCCGCACTTCTGCCGCTCGGCGCTCAGCCGCTTCTCGCAGCACGACTTCATCGCGCTGCTCGACAAACGCGGCATCGCGTACCACGAACGCGAGCACGGCCAGCTTTTCTGCGACGACTCGGCGCAGGACATCATCGACCTGCTGAAAGACGCCTGCGACGACGCCGGCGTGCAGTGGGCGACGGGCTGCGTCATCCAAGCCATCGCACGAAGCGCAGAAGAAACCCGGCGCTACACGCTGAGCACCGCGCACGGGCGCTTTTCTTGCAATGCGCTGGTCGTCGCCAGCGGTGGGCTGGCGGTCCCGCAGATCGGCGCCAGCCCGTTCGGCTACCAGATCGCCGAACAGTTCGGCCTGCCCGTCGTACCGCCCAAGCCGGCACTGGTGCCGCTCGCGCTGGCGCCGGAGATCCTGCTGCCGCTCAAGCCGCTGGCCGGCGCCACGCTCGATGCGCGCACGCAGTGCGCCGGCAGCAACGCCGGCTTTCGCGAAAACGTGCTGCTCACGCACCGCGGCCTCTCCGGCCCGGCCATCCTGCAGATCTCGAGCTACTGGCAACTGAACGAATACCACGGCAAACGCACGCCGATCGAAATCGACCTGCTGCCCGACCTCGACGCCGGCGCCTGGCTTGCCGAACATCGGCAAAGCAGGGCGCTGTTGCCCAATCTGCTCGCCGAGCATCTGCCACGCCGTTTTGCGCACGAATGGTGCACGCTGGTCGGTCAGCAAATCGCCGGAGAAAAGATCCTCAGCCGCCCGCTCGCCGAACTCGGCAAGCGCGACATCGAGGCTTTTGCCGCGGCGCTCAAGGGCTGGACGCTGATGCCGGCCGGCACGCTCGGCTACGCCAAGGCCGAGGTGACGCTCGGCGGCGTGTCGACCGCCGCGCTGTCATCGAAGACGATGGAAGCCAAAGCCGCACCTGGCCTCTATTTCATCGGCGAAGTGGTCGATGTGACGGGCTGGCTGGGTGGCTACAATTTCCAGTGGGCCTGGTCGTCGGGCTGGGTTGCCGGACAATTTGCCTGAAGCCGCGCCGGCATCGCGCACTTGCGAACCCGCCATGTGGCGAGTACTATTTGCAAATACTCAGCGCATTGTCTATAAATCAACAAATTAGCGCTTTCTTTTCACGCATTCATTGAAGTCATCAGCGATGCTTGATCATCCCTTGCAAGATATGGAAACCTGGCTCCTCCACTTCAGGGGAGTCGAGTTGCCGATCCTGCGCCAGACCGCACGGCGCCTCGAAGAAGCACGCCAGAACATCGACAAGGTGAGCGGTCGCGACATCGCGAGGATCGTCCTGCAGGACCCGCTGATGGCCGTTCGCGTCCTGGCCTACATCCAGCCCTTCCACAGCAAGCATCTGCGCTCGGATATCACGACCATCGCCAGCGCCGTGATGATGCTCGGCATCGAGCCATTTTTCCGCAAGTTCGACAATCCCCTGACCATCGAAAGCACGCTCAAGGAAGAGCCGCAGGCGCTGCTCGGCGTACTGCAGGTGATCCGCCGCGCGCAGCGCGCAACGCGCTATGCGCACGACTGGGCCTTTGCCCGGCACGACATCAACGTCGAGGAAGTCGCACTCGCCGCACTGCTGCACGATCTGACCGAGGTGTTGCTGTGGTGTTTTGCCCCCAAGCTGGCCATCGAAATCCGCACCATGCAGCAGGCCGACAAGACCCTGCGCAGTACCCTGGCGCAGGAACGCGTCCTCGGCATCAATCTCTTCGATCTGCAACTGGCGCTTTGTCAGGCCTGGCATCTGCCCGAACTGCTCAAGACGCTGATGAACGACGCCTTCGCCGAACAGGCACGCGTACAGAACGTCGTGCTGGCGGTCAATCTGGCGCGCCACTCGGCCAACGGCTGGACCGACGCGGCACTGCCCGATGATTTTTCGGCAATCGAAAAACTGCTGCATATCGGCCGCGAAAGCCTGATGGCACAGCTGCACATTCCGCCGGAAGCCCTGCCCCAGCCGCCGGAAATCACAGCGGAAGAAGAAGTGACTGCCGAAGCCGAACCGACCGCCGCCCCAGGCGTCAAAACGCCGGCTCCGCAGCCAACCGACCCGGCCTGAGTCCCAGCCGGGCACCCGGTCCGCGCTCCCCGCCCCATCGTGCCGACTGGTGAAACGCTTGCAAAAAACCCTGTCCCGCCCGCTGCTCTTTGCCATCGTCTTCATCGAAGGCTTCTGCTCGCTCGGCGCCGAAGTGATCGCCCTGCGCCAGATCATTCCGCACCTGGGCAGCTCGATCGTCGTGACGGCGCCGACCATCGGCTTTTTCCTCCTGGCGCTGGCGCTGGGCTACCAGGCCGGGGCAAAGATAGCCGACAACTATCTTGCCGTCGTCGCAAAAAACTTCCTGATCGCCGCAGTGCTGACCGGCGCCGGGCTGGCCGGGATCAGCGTCGATCTGATTTTTGACGCACTGCAGCCGGCGCCCCTCGCCTACCTCGCTTTCATCGGCGCCGTACTTTGCCCGCTGGCCTGGCTGATGGGGCAAACCGTACCGATCCTGAGCAACCTGATGAAGCACGAGCGAACCGGCGAAGCGAGCGGCTACGCCCTGTACTACTCGACGCTCGGCTCCTTCCTCGGCTCGATCTCGCTGTCCTTGCTGATCATGCAGTGGCTCGGCGTCTCGGCTGCCGTCAGCCTCTGCGCCCTCCTCCTGCTCGCCGGCTACGTACTGCTCAGTGCCCGCAACGGGCGGACGCTGCTCGCCGTCCTTGCCGTTCTTTTGCCGACCGTCGCCGCCCATGCCTGGCTACGCCCGGTCATCGAGACGGCCTACGCCAACTACAGCGTGGTCCCGGTGAAAATCAACGGCATGATCGAGCCGCGCGCCTTCAGGAACAACAATTCGCTCGCCTCGCTGATCGACCACAGCGAACCGCCGCGTTACGCGCGCTACGTCCAGCACATCCGCGCCATCCTGCTCGAAGCGCTGGCCTTCCGCGACCGCCAGATCCTGGTGCTCGGCGCCGGCGGCTTCACGCTCTCGCACCGCGAGCCCGACAACCATTACACCTACGTCGATATCGACCCAGCGATCCGCGACATTGCCGAACGAAAATTCCTGGGCGAAGCCGCGCTGGGCAAATTCGTCGTCGACGATGCCCGGCACTTCGTCGTCAGCAGCAAACAGCGCTTCGACGCCGCCGTCGTCGATGTTTACAGCTCGCACAGCTCGATTCCCGGCCATCTCGTCACCCGAGAATTCTGGCACAGCACGCGCGGCATACTGACAGGGGAAGGCGTGATGATTGCCAACCTGATTCTCGACGGCAAGCTCGCCACCCCCTACGCGCGCAACCTGCTGGCCACCATCGAGAGCGTCTATGGCCGCTGCGCGGTCGAGATCCTGCACCGGACCCAGCCGCTCAGCAACGTGATTGTCGTTTGCCACAACGGCAACCAGCCACGGGAAGCGAGCCTCTATATCGACGAACGCAACAGCGCGGACTTCGACCTGCTCCGCTCGCGCTGACCCCGACAACCTGCCTGCAACCGCAGGCCCCGCCTGCATCTGCTACAATCCCCAGCTGGCCTGCCTTCCAGGGTAGGCGGATTTTTATACAGAGAGCGCACCAAGAATGTCCCTTCTGGCAGATATCGGCTGGCACCGTCTCACCGGTTTGATGCCGAGCGAGTTGCAGAAATCCGAGCTCGTCTGGCTGCTTTCTCCCCACCTGCACCCGACGCTGCTGGCACGCCGGCGGGCGACGATGATCGTCAATCGCGTCCGTCTCTTCGCGCTCCTGTTCGCGGTATTGACCCCGCTGTGGAGCATCATCGACATCATCGTCTTTCCGTCGTCGCTGTGGATGACCCTTGCCGTCATGCGCCTGATGGCCTGCGCGGCCTTCAGCTGGCTGCTGGCCGGCTATCGACCGTCGGGCAACCTGTTCGACGCCTACCGTGCGATCGCCATCCTCTTTGCCATCCCGACCGCTTTCTACGTCTCGTCGCACATTCTGCTCGGCAATCACGAACTGCACGGGCTTTCTGCGGCCATTGGCTCCGGCTATGCCTTTCTGCCCTTTGTCCTGCTCGCCGGCCTGTCGATTTTTCCGCTGACGCTGATTGAAAGCATGGCAATCGCCAGCCCGATCCTGATGGCCCAGGCAATGGCCGGCTATCTGAGCTGGGAAACCGTGAACTGGCCGTCGTTTGCCGCGGCCTTCTGGCTGCTGGCGCTGATTACCGGCGTCTCGGCGCTGGCTGGCATGAGCCAGCTGACCTTCATGACCGTCCTCGTCAACCAGGCGATTCGCGACCCGCTGACCAGCGGCTTCTCGCGGCGCAGCGGCGAAGAAGTCCTCGAGCTGCACTTCAACAACTCCGGGCGTGGCAAACAGCCCCTGGCCATCGCCTTTTTCGATCTCGACTTCTTCAAGAGCATCAACGACCGCTTCGGCCACGAGGCGGGCGATCAGGCGCTGATCGTCACCACCGAGCGCATCGCACACGCCCAGCGCCGTAGCGACATGCTGGTCCGCTGGGGCGGGGAAGAGTTCCTGCTGATCATGCCCAACACCAACATCGAACAGGCACGCGCCGCCATCTCACGCATCCGTGATGCCGGTTTCGGCCTGCGCCCCGACGGCGAACCGATGACCGCCAGCATCGGCGTCGCCGAACGCAACGTCGATCAGGCAGAAGACTGGAAGGATCTGGTCGACAAGGCCGACCGGCGGATGTATTACGCCAAGCAAAACGGCCGCAACCGCTTCATCAGCCGCGACGAGCCGGCCTCAAGCTGAATACGGACAAGCGCTGACCGCAGAAAACTGCGGCCAGCCAGCGGCACTCAATCCGCCGTAGTGCCTTCCAGGGTTTCCCAACGATCGAGCAGGAGCAGCAACTCGTCGTCGATCTCGGCCAGACGCGCCGAGCAACGCTGTGCCTCCTGCGCCCCTTGCGACTCGGACTGATACAAGGACGGATCTTCGAGGCGTGCGCTGAGCGTCTTCTGCTCGGCTTCGAGCGCCGAAATTTTCCCGGGCAAGGCGTCGAGTTCGCGGGAGTCCTTGTAATTGAGCTTGGCCGCTGCAAGCTTGGGCTTGCCGGCTGGCGCAGCGGCTTTTCCTGCCTCGGCGGCACGGGCATCGCTGCGCTTCGCCGCGCTCGCCTGCGCGGCCTCGTCCTTGCGCCGTCCGGCCTGATAATCGGCCCAGTCCTGATAGCCACCGGCGTACTCGCGCCAGACGCCGTCGCCTTCGGACGCGATCGTCTGCGTCACCACGTTGTCGATGAAGGCGCGGTCGTGGCTGACCAGGAACAGCGTGCCCTTGTATTCCTGCAGCAACTCTTCGAGCAGCTCGAGCGTTTCGATGTCGAGGTCGTTGGTCGGCTCGTCGAGCACCAGCACGTTGGCCGGGCGGGCGAACAGGCGGGCCAGCAGCAGGCGGTTGCGCTCGCCGCCGGACAATGACTTGACCGGCGAGCGCGCGCGCTGCGGCGCAAAAAGAAAGTCGCCGAGGTAGCTGATGACGTGCTTCTTCTCGTTGCCGATCTCGACGAAATCGGAACCCGGCGAGATGACATCGACCAGCGCCGCTTCCTCGTCGAGCTGGGTGCGGAACTGGTCGAAGTAAGCGACCTCGACCTTGGTGCCGAGGCGAACGAGGCCCTCGTCGGCCGCCAGCTCGCCGAGGATCAGGCGCAGCAGCGTCGTCTTGCCGGCGCCGTTCGGGCCGATCAGGCCGATCTTGTCGCCGCGCTGCAGGCGGCACGAGAAATCGCGCACCACCGTTTTATCGCCAAAACGCTTGGTCACATGTTCGAGCTCGGCAACCAGCTTGCCGCTCTTGTCGCCGGCATCGAGCGCGAGTTCGACCTTGCCCTGCCGGTCGCGGCGCGCCGCACGGTCGCGGCGCAGCTGCTCGAGACGCAGCACGCGCCCCTCGTTGCGCGTGCGCCGGGCCTTGACGCCCTGCCGGATCCACACTTCTTCCTGCGCGAGGAACTTGTCGAACTTGGCCGCTTCGACTTCTTCAATTTCCAGCTGTTCGCTCTTGCGCGTCTGATAGGC
>JBAQRB010000017.1:0-11762 GCA_049295655.1 Rhodocyclaceae bacterium | reverse complement strand
GTGGTGCCCTCGCCCGATTTCCGCCTCGCCGAAGCCGGCGAAAGCCCGGCCGATGTCGCCCGCCGCGCCGCCGCCGCCCTCGAAGCCCATCTCGAGCATCACGGCGAACGCATCGCCGCGCTGATCGTCGAGCCGCTGATCCAGTGCGCCAGCGGCATGGCGATGTACGACCCGGAATACCTGCGCCTCGCGCGCGCCCTGTGCGACCGCTACGAGGTGCACCTGATCTGCGACGAGATCGCCGTCGGCTGCGGCCGCACCGGCACCTTCTTCGCGCACGAGCAGGCCAACATCAAACCCGACTTCCTGTGCCTGTCGAAAGGCATCTCGGGCGGCTACCTGCCGCTCTCGATCGTGCTCACCACCGACGCGGTCTACGGCGCCTTCTACGACGACGCGACGGCGCGCGGCTTCCTGCATTCGCACTCCTACACCGGCAACGCGCTGGCCTGCCGCGCCGCACTGGCGACGCTCGACATCTTCGCGCAGGACGATGTGCTGGTCGCCAATCAAACGCTGGCAGCCAAACTCGGCAGCAGCTTTGCTCCGCTCGCCGAACACCCGAAAGTGCGCCACCTGCGCCAGCGCGGCACGATCCTCGCTTTCGACGTCGAGACGAGCGACCCCGATTTCCCGCGCCGCTGCTACCGCGCCGCGCTCGACCGCGAAGCGCTGATCCGCCCGATCGGCAACACCGTCTATGTGATGCCGCCCTACATCATCAGCGACGAGGAAATCGACTTCCTCGCCCACGCCACGGCGGGCGCGCTGAGCGAAGCGCTGGGCCAGAAGGCATAACGCAGGCACGACGCCAGCAACCATTCCATTGGCCGGTATGATCCGGCCTGCCCCACTCGAGAAAAGCCCTCCCCGAATGCAAACAGAAGCCAAAGAAAAACCCCGTTACGCCGTCGCGGCGGCCGTCCAGCTGCCGAGCGTCAGCGATGTCGAGTTCGAGGCCTCGCTCAACGAGCTGCGCGAACTGGCGAAAACACTGGGCTTCGACGTCGTGCATACCTTCGTGCAGAAGCGCGCCGGCTTCGACACGACGGCCTATCTGGGCGTCGGCAAGCGCGAGGAAATACGCTGCTTCGTGAACAACGAAGCCGGGGAAGAGGAAACGGCATGGTCCGCCGCCCCGGCTGCCCGGGAAATCGACGTCATCCTCGTCGACCACGAAATTTCGCCGTCGCAGGCGCGCAACCTCGAAAAGGAAGTCGGCTGCGAGGTGATGGACCGCACCATGGTCATCCTCGAAATCTTCCACAACAACGCGCGTTCGCGCGCCGCGCGCGCGCAGGTCGAGATCGCCCGTCTCGGCTACATGGCGCCGCGCCTGCGAGAAATGGCCAAGCTCGCCGGGCCGCAGGGGCGGCAGCGCAGCGGCGTCGGCGGCCGCGGTGCCGGCGAATCGGGCACCGAACTCGACAAGCGCAAGATCCGCGACCGGATCGCCGAACTGCAGCTCGAGATCGTCGCGATGGACGCCGAACGCAAGACGCAGCGCGCGCGACGGCAGGAGCGCCAGAACCTCGCCGGCGTCGCGCTGGTCGGCTACACCAACGCCGGCAAGTCCACGCTGATGCGCGCGCTGACCGGCAGCGAGGTGCTGGTCGCCAACAAGCTCTTCGCAACGCTCGACACCACCGTGCGCGCGCTCCACCCCGAGAGCGTGCCGCGCGTGCTGGTCAGCGACACGGTCGGCTTCATCAAGAACCTGCCGCACGGCCTCGTCGCCTCGTTCAAGTCGACGCTCGACGAAGCGCTCGACGCCTCGCTGCTGCTGCACGTGATCGACGCGAGCGACCCCGGCTTCGAGCGCCAGCTCGAAGTCACCGACAAGGTGCTCGAGGAGATCGGCGCCGATGTCGTGCCGCGCATCCGCGTCTTCAACAAGATCGACCACGTCGGCGACGCCGCGGCACAGGCCGAATGCGCAGCGGCATTGCGTGCGCAGTACCCCGATTGCGTCGTGATGAGCGCACGCCGCCCCGACGAAGTGGCAAAGCTGCACCAGACCATCGTCGCATTTTTCCAGCAAGGCCTGGTCGAGGAAGAACTTTTCCTGCCCTGGTCGGCACAGCAACTGCGCGGGGAAATCTACGCGAACTGCGAGGTGCTGGCCGAACGCGCCGACGAGGAAGGCGCGTTCTTCCGCGTCCGTGGCGAACACGACGCCATCGAGAAGCTGCGCGAACGGGTTACGGCGACGGTGTAGGGGACTGTGCCTCCGATAAGGCGCTGGTCATGGCTCTACATAATCGGCCTTTACGGTCGTTGGCTACCGACGACACCGATGGCTGCCAGGTTCTCGTTACCGACCATTGATTCGGTGCTCACACCACACGGCTGCTTTCGGCATCGGGCCGGCCTTGGCCCGTCGTACTGCGGCCCTGATAGGACATCAAGATCAACGGTTTTGCCGTATCCAGGTCTGTCTGATTCGTCAGAGACAACTCCAGATCGCCAGTCCCCCAATGGCCCTGCTGGCTGACATCACGAGCAATGGCGGGCAGTTGCTCCAGGTCTTTCGGGTTCAGGTGCAGATACAGGATGAGCCTGTTCTTTTGCGCTACCACCGTCGCAAAGTTCTTCAGACGCTTGAATGCCAGGTAAAGCCGCAACTCCTTGCGTTGCACGTCATCGCCCAAGGACGTCACATAACCCTCCAATGACGACAACAATTCCGTCAAATGAGTCGGGAGCGAGGGCAACCACTCGGCGAAGGAGCGATCGCGTGGCGCCGATTTGAGCGAGTTTTCCTCAGTCGTCGCAAACTTTGCCGCCTTGCTGGTGGCGGGCTTGCCGTTACCACTGCTCGTGGCATTGGCAAGTTCGAGCAAGAGCAACTCTTCGCCGAAGCGGCGGTAGCGAATCAACTCGATATTGCGGTTGATTTGCTGCACCGCATGTCCGTCGTACTTGGTGAAATCCGCCGCGATGCAAACCAAGCGGGGTGCGCTCCAGTCGATGGCGTCTGCCGCTGCCTTGCCGAGCTTGTCCATCGCCAGCAACTTGAACTCGGCCTGGTGGTCCATCAGCCAGTCGAGGTAGAACAGCCCCTGGTTGATGACGTTTTCGCCGACCGAACGCTTGTACTCCAGGATCACCGGGCAGTTGTTTTCGTCCAGGCCCAGGGAATCGATGCGCCCGCCGTGCGTCTTGCCGGTGGAGTATTCGGTGGCCAAGAAGCGAATACCGAGCAAGGGGTCGAGGTTGGCCTCGATCAGGGTCTGCAGGGGTTTTTCGAGGTCGGCGGCATCGCCTTGCAGCTCGGTGGCTTTACCTGCGGAGAGGCGGAAGAGTTTGATGTCGCTCATGGCAGATCACATCTCAACAAACGTTCGGTGGCCGGTGCCCCATGCAATTCCAGTCGCAGCCAAGGCTTCTGCTGAAATGCTGGAGGTGGTTGTGTGGTCGTGGTCACGATGTACTGGAAGGCCGAACTATCTGGTCCTTCCAGCACTGCCACCATACTGAAAAGTCGGTGATACACGCTCAGGCCCAAGTCAGCTTCACGTGGACTGTTATGCACCAAAAGCGCTGGAAGGTGCGTTCCCCCTTCGATGCTCATGCACATGACAGCCAGATCAAATGCAATGATCTTCAATGACTCGATGGCCGCAGTGGATCGCTCGCCTCCCAGCTGAACCACCAGCCGCACCCCGTTACCGTCCAGGGTGACCCGGCCAGATGCAGTGGGCCCTACGGTGACACGGATGATCGCGTCGAAGTGCGCCGACAACCGATCAAAGACGATGGCTTGACGATCACGGAAAGCAGTCAAGCGCTCACGATCAGCTTCAATCTGCATGGCTGTCTTGGAGACCTGCCTTTGCGCCAGTTCCCATTCGTCCCAATCGCTGCCCAGGCGCTTGATGTCATCAAGGATTCTGCGGGACTTGAACCAAGTGGACGAACGCTGTTCGTTCAATTCTTCGGCCCTGCTCAAGGCCTGCCTGATGGCGTCCCGTGCGACCCGCACGGGCGGCAACTGCTGATGCAGATTTGCGATGGCCGATTGCACGTCCTCCACCACGGCTTGCTGCTTGCCGATCGTCTGAGTCAATGCCTCATGCTGCTGTTTCAACTTAGCCAGATCTGGCAGCTTGTGGGACAGCTTGCATCCCTCAGCCAGGGCTCGGTCAATAGGCACCTCGCAAGTCCGGCAAAGGGGGACTTCGGCGTCGCGGACCTGAACCGAGCTGAAAGGCAACTCCGAGCGATATTGACGCAACAACTCCTGGTGGGGCTGCAAGCTGCCCGCCAAACCGGCCAGCTTGTTGGTCAACTCAGACACTTGCTTTTCGGCATCGCGGTAACGCTGCCGCAGGTCGCCTAGGTTCGACACATCCACAGCCGGGGTCTGGCTCACCTTGGACAGGTGCCGACGCGCTGCTTGTTGAAGCGATTCAATGCCGAGCTTCCCCTCGGGCACCTCTTCGGACTTCAGGCCCAGCGCCTGGATGATGATGTACCGGGATCTTTCGCATAACCACTGTCTACGCGCCACATCCTGGAGTTGGGCTTTGTGGGTTTCCGTCTTGGCCGATAGCGTCTCATTCAGATCGATCTCATCGGTTGAGATCGCACCGATCAGCACCCGCATGGCGTCTTGCAAACGCCCTCTGGACATCGCCCGCACTGGCGACTCGGAATCCGATTCGGCTGAACGCCAATCCAGCACGTGGTCAAAGCGACATTCCTGGTCTCGTGTCAGCCAGGCCAGCGCCACACGCCAGGCCTCGTATGGCCGCAGCACAGGCATCAGCATGGCGACATCGGGAGTGAGGATCTGGCCCTCGATAGCTTTGAGGAAAGCCCCCATGCCAGTGGGCTCGCTCAAGCGGTCAAAAAGCTGTTCGGGCAGCACGCCCTCGACCGCGAAATGCCCCCGGCCAACGGCCAAGGGCCGCAGCACGCCCCAGAGGGCGCCGTTCAACATCACCTCGGCGGACACCCAGCCATTGAGGAAAGCGCGGCCGATGCTCAGCCTTTGCGCTTCCGGGGCGAACCTATCTTCGCCCAGGCAGTAGCGAAGCAGGCGACAGAACAAGGTCTTGCCTGCACCGTGGCCCAGATCACCCGCCTCGCTTGGCCCCTGCACATCGGCGGGGTCAGGTGACCAAACGAAGTTCAAGCCAGGCCTCAGCTCAATGGTTCGCAATAGGTCGCCCGGCGCACGCCAAATGGTGAGCCGACGCACCCACAGCACAGGCTGGTTCACCCCGGATGGCGGTTTGACCGACAGAGCGGCGCGCTCGAACAGATCAGGCTGCTCTGACATCGACAAACTCCTGCGCAGAAGGCGCCAGCAAAGGCAAAACAGAAGCAATGCCGTGGGCACGCAAATACGCCACGACGAAGCCGGCTCGACCATCGGGCCAGCCCGCTGTCTCGATGCCGGCTGCGTCAGGGCCAAGCGTCCAGATGATGTCGTTATCACGACCGGTCTCGACCAGATCTCCGCGTGCCCTCATGCCCTTGATGGCGCGACCCCAATGGCTGTTGATGGCAGGCTGGAAGCGGAGCACCTGCGCAGGCAGGGGCCTGGCTTCATCACCTATCAAGCGAGACCACTGTGCGGCTTGCGCAGCGGGCAATACGACGGTGAAGAGTCGTGGCTGCTGGCACAGCAGGGAGGCCAGTCTAGCCTCTCGTTCCGGCATGGACTCGCCCCAGGCTCTCAACACGGCGGTGAGCCACACCGCAGCGGCCTGGCCATCCGGGTCTGCCGGCGCGACCCAAGCGCCATTGGGCAAGGATGTCCAGTCGGTCGGATCGAGTTCAGGTGTTGCGGATCGTCGTTTGGGCTGGCTGCGAGGCTGTCCGCGAGATGCTTGCACCTTGGCGGGTTGTGCGGCCGCAATGCGCTGTAGCAGCACGCTGGCGGGCTCGTCTTGCGGGTCTTTTTGCACCAGTTCGCCACGAAAGGCCTTGGCGAGCACCAGCGGGGTGAGGCGTCGGGCTTGGGTGCGGGCGGCGGTGCAGCCGGCTTCGATGCGATCGGCTAGGGAAAGCAGTGACTGAACTTGAGCGACTATTGCGGATTGCTCAGCCAACGACGGCAAGCGAATAGGTAATTTTCGAAGGTCTTCAATATTGATACCTACATACGCGACACCTTTTTCCATCTTGGCAAGCCATCTTTGACTATTCTCACTCGCTACCCAGAAGGCTACGTATGACGGATTAACCAAGGCGCGATCCACTGGAAGAACGGCTACTTCTCTTGAAACATTCCACCCTTTCATTTCGCTGCTAGCCACTGCGACGCCACCCAAGGTACCGCGCACGTTGACCAAAACCTCACCACCCAGCAAGATCGTTCGCCCATATTGCGCGGAGAGGTCTGGTGAAATGCGCTTCATCCCCTCCAACTCAAATCGAAGCCATCGAACATTGCTTGTGCGCAAACAAGGTGTTCCGCCAACGACTTCATCCCCGAGTTTGATCACGCCGTAAGTAATTACACGATTGGGTTCGCAGATTGAAAAAATCGTTGTAGATGACCAATCCTCTGCCTCATTTGAATCGCGCCATTCTGCTGTTAAATCCCCGGCGAGAGCAGCGTTCAACACCGCCTGCCGAAACCGCTTGAGCAAGGCGGGAATGGTGTCGGTGCGGTCGTTGCAAGCCTGAACGCGGGCAAGCAGTTTGTCGATCTGATCGGCAATGCGGGTTTGCTCTGCCGATGGCGCCAGTGGAACCCGATAGGCACGAACGTCTTTCGATCGCACCGCCGGATACAGGGCTCCCTGCACAACCGATGACATTGCCTCGACGAACGCTTCGGTTCTGACGAGGTAGGCAATCCACCTCGGGTCGATACCCGCAAGCGGTCGCAGTACATCAAACCCGGTTGAAGCGATTTGGCCATCCAGCGCTGAAGGTACGAGGGCCACGGCGTTCAAGTTTGGGCGCGTCATCGACACGAGCGTATCGCCAGACCGGACCTGTTTCCGCGCCCGGCTCGGCGCATCTGCACCCAGCAGACGTTGCGGAGCCACTATCGTTTTCGAGCCTCGATCCACCGAGCCGATGTCGATGTAGGTAATCTGCTCGTCAGCGGACGGTATGCGTTGACTGGCCTCCTTCGTAATCGAAGCGAGGGGGACTTGCTCCCAAGCCGGTGGTAGCTTACTCATCCTCGCCTCCCACCAACAACACGCCCCGCCGTGCCAGCCGCTCGCGCGCCTCCAGCAGCGCCTCGTGCAGCCTCTGCTCCAACTCCGCCTTGGGCGGCAGTTCGGTCCAGTATTCGGCGACGGTGATGCCGTCCTTGTGCATTTGCAGTAGTTCCACCTGTTCACGGCTGGATTCGGCGCACAGGATCAGGCCGATGGGGGCTTCTTCGCCGGGCTGGCGCTCGTGCTTGTCCAGCCACTTGAGGTAGAGCTCAATCTGGCCCTTGTGGGCGGCCTTGAAGCGGCCGAGTTTGAGTTCGATGGCGACCAGTCGGCGCAGGCGGCGGTGGAAGAAGAGCAGGTCGAGGTAGAAATCCTCGCCGTCGATGACCATGCGCTTTTGCCGCTCGACGAAGGCGAAGCCGCGGCCCAGTTCAAGGATGAAGGCTTCGAGCTGGCGCAGGATGGCCGCTTCCAAGTCGGCCTCGTCGTGGCCCTGGCGCAGGCCGAGAAAGTCCAGGAAATAGGGATCCTTGAACACCAGGGCGGGTGGGTTGCCGGCGCTGGGTGCTGTGGCGGCTATGGCCAGGGTGCTCATTTCAGGTGCCTGGGCGCTGGCGATGACACGGCGCTCGAAGGCCTTGCGTTCGATCTGGCCGCGCAGTTCGCGCACGCTCCAGCGTTCCTGCGCGGCCTGATCGGCATAGTGCTGCCGGGCCTCTGCCGATTTGAGCGGCAGCAGGACGACGACATGGCTCCAGCTCAATTGTCGTGACAGCGTCGCGACAATTGCCCCATCTGCAAACGCCTGGGCGAACTGCACCATGCGGCGCAGGTTCTTGGCCTCGAAGCCACGGCCGAATTCCTGCGCCAGGCGTTCGCCGAGACGATCCATCAACTGGGCGCCATACCGTGCCCGCTCGCCGCCCAGCACCTCGGTCGCCAGACGCTGGCCTAGGCTCCAATACAGGCGGGTGAGTTCGGCATTGACCGCGCCAGCCAGACGCTGCCGGCTGGCAGCGATCAGGTCGCGCAGCTCGAGCACGGCGGCATTCATCTCGCGCAGGGCCAGACGGGCGACCAGCGCAGGTTCGTCGAGCTGAGCTTCGGCGGATTCGGCGTTGTCGTCTTTCAGCCAGCTGATGTCCAGGTTGTCGCCGCGGGCGGCGATCTGTTCACGGCTGAACTTGCGCCAACGGCCAATCTCGCCGCTATCCACGCGGCGGTCCAGCGCAGCGGGGCCGCCCTTGGGGTCATCACCGAAGACGTCTTCGAACTTGTCGCGCGGGTTGTCTGCGGGTGCATCGGCCGAAGTGCGGAAGTAATCACGGCTGAAGGGGGTGCGCTTGCCGAACTGGGGCATGTTGGCGCGCATGTCGTAGATCCAGGTTTCCTGGGTGTTGCCCTTGTCGGTCTTGCCGCGGGTGAAGAACAGCACGTTGGTCTTGACGCCCTGGGCGTAGAAGATGCCGGTGGGCAGGCGCAGGATGGTGTGCAGGTTGCACTTGTCCATCAGGTCGCGGCGGATGTCGGTGCCGATGTTGCTCTCGAACAGCACGTTGTCGGGCAGCACCACGGCGGCCCGGCCGCCGGACTTGAGGCCACGATAGATGTGTTGCAGAAAGCAGAATTGCTTGTTGGTGGTGGGGTAGCTGAAATCGGAACGGGTCGGTAGCCCGCCGCCCTTCTTGGTACCGAAAGGCGGGTTGGAGAGCATGAGGGTGGCGGGCGTCAACCGGCAGCCTTCTTCGCCCAGGGTGTCGCCGAACAGGATGCCGCCTTCGATGCCGTGCAGCAGCAGGTTCATCAACGCCAGGCGGTGGGTGTCCTGCACCAGTTCCATGCCGTGGAAGGTGGCGTTGCGGTAGCGGCGCTGCTGAGCTTCGGTCAGGGCGTCAATGTCGTTGTGTTCGCGCAGGTAGTGGTTGGCGGAGATCAGGAAGCCGCCGGTACCGGCGGCCGGGTCCTGGATCACGTCGTCGAGCTGGGGGCGCATGACGCTGACGATGCTGTCGATCAGTTCGCGCGGGGTGAAGTATTGGCCGGCGCCGCTTTTCTTTTCCGAGGCGTTGCGCTCGAGCAGGCCTTCGTAGAGGTCACCCAGGTCTTCGCGCTGGACGCTGTACCAGTTGAGCTTGTCGATTTCGGTGACGAGCTTCGAGAGTGTGGCCGGCTTGGTGATGATGGTGCCGGCGTTGGCGTAGATATGCTGGATGATGCCCTTGCCGTGGCGGCCGTATTCCCGCAGCAGGTCTTCGTAGCTTTCCAGGCGGTCGGGGGCGGATGCCTTCACCAGGTCGGCCCACGTGGTACCGCGTTTGTCGTGCGCCGGCTGGTCGTCCTTGGCAGGCACGTGGACAATGAGCCTGTCTTCCTGGCTGGTCTCCTGCATCATCTTGAGGAACAGCAGGTAGGTGAGTTCGCTGACGTATTGGTGGTAGGTGACGCCATCGTCGCGCAGTACATTGCAGAGGTTCCAGAGCTTGGCGACGATGTCGGAGGTGGCGGGTTTGAGCGGAGTCATTGGGAGTTTCTAGGTTGCGATGCGTGTATCGGCTCAGGCGGACTGCTGAACGGTCGCCCAGAGCGCATCGTTGAAGGCCGCCAGCACGGGCTGGAGTTGGCCGTTGAATATCTTGTCGAGGCGGTTGAAGCCGCCACCTTCGCGTTTGAAAATGAGGTCGGGGTCGTCGAGTGCCGCGCGGTCCACCAGGACGTTGGCCTTGGTCTGGGCGGCGATGCGTTTCAGCCAATCCCGCTGTGGCGTGGTCCACGCCGTGCTGGCGGGTGGGTGAGCCAGGAGGTGTTGCAAGGCATGGTCCACGCGCTCGCCGTAGGGCAGCAAGGGATCGCCAATGGCGGCCTGGCGGATGTAGCCGACGATGCGGGCGGCGATGTCCTGATTGGTGAGTTCGCGCCAGGCGGTGGCGAGGCTGGTTTCCGTGAACCCGGCGGCGTCGAGGGCCAGCACCAGCTCACGCAACTGGGCACGGGTCAGGTCGCGCGGGCGGGTGAGTACGGTCAGCAAGGCCGGGATGTCGTTGCCGTGGCTCTTGAGGTAGTCGCCAAACTCACGCAGATAGTCTTCCGGCTTGTGCGCCTTGCCGTAACCGCGCTCGGCGCGCTCGAAGCGGTCCGGGTGGTCGGAAACATACAGGGTGTGGGGCGTGCCGCCGGATTGGCGGTCAAGCAGCTCGCCGAGCCCGGGGTTCTGCATAAACCAGTTGGCCACGTCGGCAAGCGGCATGGTTTTCAGCGTCTGGATAAAGTCGTTTGGCGCCATGCCGGCCTTGGCTTCGAAAGCCTCACGATCCGGTTCCGAAAGGTGGCGCTTCTTGCGTTGCAGCTTGGCGAGAAACTGGTCGCGCGCCAGGGCGGTTGCCGCCTCGTCCTTGAGGGTAGCGAGTTCCTGGGCCAATTGGGCAAAGCCGATTTTTGGATTGACGACCACCGGTTGCATGGCCGTCATCTCGCCGACGGCTTCGAAAATGCGCACGGCGTCGAATACCCGGAAGGATTCCTTGTCCTCGGCGCCGTCGAAGTCGCACAGGCGCGTGGCGCGGCCGAGCATCTGATCGAACAGGATGCGGCTATTGACCTGTCGCAGGAACACCAGATTGCAGATCTCGGGCACGTCCACGCCGGTGGTCAGCAGGTCCACGGTCACGGCGACGTTGGGCAGGCGCTCATTTTTGTAACGCCGGATCAACTGCAATGGCTTGTCGGCGGCACCGGTGATTTTGATCACCGCGTCGTCCTCGACGCTGCCGTATCGCTTCTCGAAAGCTTTCTTGAGCAGGTCCACCACCAGGTCGGCATGGCTGTCACTGACACAGAAGATCAGCGTTTTGCGACGCGCGGCCGGGTCCAGCTCCTGCGACAGGTAGTCGCAGACGACTTCGTTGAAGGCGCGGGTGATGACCTTGCGGTTGAAGTCCTCGACCTTGAGTTTGATTTCGTCGGGCGCCTTGAAGAGCTCGATCTGTTGGCGACCAGTGTCATAAACCTTGACCGGCTCGCCGACCCGCCAAGTCATGCCGTGGGTGGACAGCTCGGTATGGATTTGCACCGGCGGTTCGTAGTCCACCAGGTAGCCGTCGATCACGGCTTCGCGGTAGCCGTAGGTGAACGCTGGTGCGCCGAAAATTTGCGTGGTGTGCAGTGCCGGTGTGGCGGTGAGGCCGACCTTGACCGCGTCAAAGTAGTCGAGAATGCGTCGGTACTTGGAAATGTAGTCGTCGTAGCCCCGGAAACTCAGCTCGGTCTCCGACAGCTCACGATCAAGCAGATAGCCGCGATGGCACTCATCCACAACGATGCAATCGTATTGGTCGATCGGTGGCGGCGCGGCGTCTTCGGCCGTGTAGAGCACACGCTGAACCATGCCCTGTATGGTGGCGATATGCACGGCGGTGTCGCCGTCCGGTTGCGGATGCTCCAGTTCCTTGATGCCGAAGATGTCGGCGAAGGTCTGCAGCTTTTCCATTCGCGTGTCTTTGAACGCGTTGGCCGCCTGTTCGCCGAGGGCCGAACGATCGACCAGAAACAGGATGCGCCGAAAGCGTTTGGCTTTGAGCAAGCGGTAGATGAGTGCGATGCAGGTTTTAGTCTTGCCGGTGCCCGTAGCCATGGCCA
>JBAQRB010000016.1:0-2155 GCA_049295655.1 Rhodocyclaceae bacterium | reverse complement strand
GTGTGCCGGCATGCTGATGCTCGCGCAGCGCGGCTGGCTGCCCGGCGCGCTGGGCCTGCAGGGCGCGCTGGCGCCGATCGGCGTCGGCATGTACATCGGCACGCTGATGCTGCTCAACCTCTGGCTGGTGCTCTGGCCGCACCAGCAGAAGGTGCTCGGGCTGCGGCCGGCGTCGGTCGACGAGCGCCTGCGCTGCTCGCGCATCACGCATCTCTCCTCGCGCACCAACACCATGCTCTCGATCCCGCTGCTCTTCTTCATGGCCGGATCGCACGGCGGGCTGGCGGGTTGAAACCATGCAAAAAACCTTACTGCAAACCACAACGACGCAACGGGCACAACGAAAAGCCTCTGTTTTGAGAGGAAGGCTTCGCCTGCTGGCTGGTTTGCCAAAAGTGATGCAAGTCATTGTTCTTACGTTGTCCCCCGAGGGGATTTCCTGCGGGGCATGTTCGTTGTGCCCGTTGTGGTTAATCGTTTTTTCGAAATGACCACCATCTGGAACTTCGCCGCTGGACCGGCGCGCCTGCCCGACGCGGTGCTGGCGCGCGCCGGCGAGGAACTCTTCGCGCGCGGCGCCGACGGCGCGGCGGCGATCGAGCGCCCGTTTTCCAGCGCGGCGTTTCGTGAGACGCTAGCCGCGGCGCGGCAAAACCTTGCCGACCTGCTCGGGCTGCCGCCCAACTACCACGTGCTGTTCCTGGCCGGCGGCGCGATGCAGCAGTTCTCGATGCTGCCGCTCAACCTGCTCGGCGACGCGCGCTGCGTCGCCTACGCCGACTCGGGCTACTGGTCGAAACGCGCGATGGCCGAGGCGCGCCGCTACGCCGACCTGCATGTCGTCGCCGCGCATGCCGGCGAGTCGCCGCTCGCCGCGCCGTCGCTAGCCGGCTGGCAGTTGCCGGATGACTGCGCCTATTGCCACATCACGCCGAACGAAACCGTCGAGGGCATCGCCTACCCGGAGCTGCCCGACACCGGCGTCGTTCCGCTGGCTGCCGACTGCACCTCGTGCTTCCTGATGGCGCCGCTCGACGTCTCACGTTTCGGCGTGATCTACGCCGGTGCGCAGAAAAACATCGGCCCGGCCGGGATGAGCGTCGTCATCGTCCACGACGACCTGTTGCAGCGTCCGGCGCCGCTCGTTCCGGCGCCTTTCTCGTATCGCCTGCAGAGCGAACAGGGGAGCTGCGTCAATACGCCGCCGACGCTGGCGATCGCGCTGGCCGGCATGGTTTTCGAGTGGATCGCCGGGCAGGGCGGCCTGCCGGCGATGGCTGATGCCAACCGGCGCAAGGCCGAACGGCTCTACGCCGCGATCGACGGCAGCGGCGGCTTTTACCACGCGCCGGTGCTGCCCGGCCACCGCTCGACGAGCAACGTTCGCTTCCACCTCGCCGACGACGCGCTGACCGACGTCTTTATCGCCGAAGCCGAGGCGCACGGCCTGACGCATCTGCGCGGCCACCGCCACACCGGCGGCCTGCGCGCCAGCCTCTACAACGCCATGCCCGAGGCCGGCGTTGGCGCGCTGACCGCTTTCATGAGCGACTTCGCGCGCCGACGCGGATGACCTCCGGTTTTTGGCGCGCCGGGCCGGGCCTCGCCGGCGGCATCGACAAGGACGGCAGCCGCGCGGCCGAGTTGCTGGCGCTCGGTTTTGCCGGCGTCGAGTTCGGCACCGTCGCGCCGCTGCCGGAAATGCCGGACCAGCCCGGTGTCGATGCGCTGGTCGCCCGTCTGGCCGCGTACCGGGCAGCGCATCTGACAACACTCGGCGCGTGCCGCCCGGACGACGCGCGTATCGGCGTCGGCCTCGGCATGCGCAGCGGCGGCGAAGCGCAAGACCTCGTCGCCGACTGGCTGGCCGGCCTGCGCGCGGCTTACGGCGTCGCCGATTACCTGAGTTTCAACCTGAGCGCGCGCGCTTACCGCCCGTTGCTCGTCGAAGAAAACAGCGCGCTGCTCGCCCGCGCCATCGCCGGCGTTGCCGACGAACGCGCGCGTCTGGCCGCAGTCTGCGGCCGGCGCGTCGCGCTGACGCTCAAGCTGCCGCTTTCGCCGGGGCCGCTGCCCGGCGTCGTCAGAGCGGCCACCGAAGCAGCCAGCACGGCGGGTTTCGACGCGCTGACGGTGGTGCTGCCCGAGGGTGCGA
>JBAQRB010000015.1:0-35790 GCA_049295655.1 Rhodocyclaceae bacterium | reverse complement strand
GACCGAGGTCGTCCATTCTGACCAGGTAGGGGTCGGCATCGTCGCCAACCGTGGCCATGATCAGCGGTTCGCCGCCGAGGAGCTTGAGGTTGTAGGCGATGTTTCCAGCGCAGCCGCCGAACTCGCGACGCATTTCGGGAACCAGAAACGCCACGTTCAGAATGTGGATCTGGTCGGGCAGGATGTGATTCTTGAAACGATCATGAAAAACCATGATGTTGTCGTAGGCGATCGAGCCGCAGATGAGCGTGGACATAGTCGTTCCGGGGGAAATGAGGGGTAGCCCGTTGGGCGGCGAGGAAAAAATTATAGCATCGGGCGGCTCGCCGGCAGTTTGCCCGCGCGCCGGGCGGGTCAGGGGTAAAAGACGTACAGCCGGTAGCCCGCCGCACTGATCTCCTTGAGCTCGAGCGGCAGTCGGACCGCGATATCGGTATTGGCCGGGAAAGCCGGGGCGGCCACACGCTGCGGCGGCAGGTACTGATCTGGCAGGAAGACCCGGCGGGCAATCGCGCTGTCCTGCGTATCGGTGAGCGTCAGTTCGAACAGCGGGTAAGCCTGTGCGTAAGGCGCGCGGTTGCGCAAGGTGGCGTGCAGGACCAGCAGGTCGCTGCGCAGCGGGTCGGCTTGCAGGTCGGAGGTTTCGATGTTGATCAGGTCGGCATGGCGTGGCAGCGGAATGCTGCTGTCGAGCGCTTCGCTCAGCGCTTGCAGGGCAGGGCGCAGAGCGGGGGCGGCAATCGCGATTTCACTGCGGAAATGAAAAACGATCTGCACGCCCAGTGCCAGGGCGAGCAAAAATGCGCTCAGGGTAAATGGCCAGCGGGTGTTTCGGGCGGACGGCGAGGCCGGGCTGCTGATGCCGCCTTCGATCCACTTGCTGTAGCCGGGAATTTCGGTCGTTTCGCGCGGCAGGATGAGGCCCGACTCCCTGGCCAGAGACTGCACGGCGGCCTCGCTCATCGGTTCGATCGCTTCGATCGGCTCAGCAGGGGTTTCGGGAAGTGCTTCGATCGATGGCTCGGCCGCGTCAACGAGTTCAGCCAGAGCTTCCTCCGCGATTTCCGGTTCGGCCGGCCATTCAAGCAGGATGTCGGGATTGGCGGCCACTGGCGGAGCGGCTTCTTCGAGCAGGCTGTCGAGCGCGTTGAATGCCGTCGCGCATTTGCCGCAGCGTACCTTGCCGGCGCGCGCCCGGATCTGCTCGGGCGTGACCCGGAACGTCGTATTGCAGCCGGGGCAGCGCGTCTTCACCGCTTACTCCCTGATTCCTGCAAGGCAGACCCAGCCATCGCGCGAGTCGGCAACAGCGAGGGCGATATGGGGGGCGTAGATGGCGATCAGTTCCTCGGCCTGCTCGCAGAGGATTCCCGAGAGCGCCAGTCGCCCGCCGCTGCGCACATGGCCACAGATGGCCGGCGCCAGCGCCTTGAGCGGATTGGCGAGGATGTTGGCGACGACGATGTCGAATTGCCCGGCAAGCGGCCTCGCCGAGTCGTCGAAGCGGGCGTCTACCGCGTTGCGCTCGGCGTTGTTGCGCGCTGCCGTCACCGCCTGCGGGTCGATGTCGACACCCAGGACCTCGGCGGCGCCGAGCTTGGCCGCCGCGATGGCCAGAATCCCCGAGCCGCAGCCGTAATCGAGAATGGAGGCGCCCGGCGTCACCACGCGTTCCAGCCACTCCAGGCACAGGCGCGTGGTCGGGTGCGAGCCGGTGCCGAAGGCCATGCCGGGGTCGAGGACGAGGACCAGTGCCTCGGGGTCCGGCGCCTCGTGCCAGGAGGGAACGATCCACAGCCGTTCCGAGACGCGGATCGGCTCGAATTGCGCCTGCGTGAGCTGTACCCAGTTCTGCTCGGCGACGTCTTCCTGCGTGTAGGCCGGCGCTGCCTCGAGTCCGGCGCTGGCGGCGCAGGCGGCAATCAGCTCGCCGGCATCGGTACCCGCCTCGAGCAGGGCGACGACGCGCGAGCGCTCCCAGCCGGGGGTGGTGATCGATCCCGGTTCGCCGAATTGCGGCGTTTCGGCCGGCGTGCCGGCGTCGGCATCCTCGATGCAGGCCGAGAGGGCGCCCGCGTCGAGCAGCGCGTCGGCCAGCGCCTCGGCGTGGCTGCAGTCGGTTTCGATGGTGACGGAGAGCCAGGTCATTTTCGTTTGCCGGCTTTCAGCCGTCTTTCTTGACTTCGCCCTTGGCGGCGAGTTTTTGCTCGAGATAATGGATGCTCGTTCCGCCCTCGACGAAGCGGGCGTCCTGCAGCAGCTCCTGATGCAGGGCAACGTTCGTCTTGATGCCTTCGATGCTCATTTCCGACAGCGCAATGCGCATGCGGCGGATCGCCTGGTCGCGGGTGTCGCCGTAGGCGATGACCTTGGCGACCATCGAGTCGTAGTGCGACGGCACCGTGTAGCCCTGATAGATGTGCGAGTCGACCCGGATGCCGGGGCCGCCGGGCGGGTGATAAAGTGTGATCTTGCCGGGAGATGGGACGAACGTGTAGGGATCTTCGGCGTTTATCCGGCATTCGATCGAGTGGCCGCGGAAATTCAGGTCGCGCTGCTTGAAGCGCAGTTTTTCGCCGGCGGCGACGCGAATCTGTTCCTGGACGAGGTCGATGCCGGTAATCAGCTCGGTGACCGGGTGCTCGACCTGGATGCGCGTGTTCATCTCGATGAAGTAGAACTCGCCGTTCTCGTAGAGAAACTCGAAGGTGCCGGCGCCGCGGTAGTTGATGCGTCGGCAGGCTTCGGCGCAACGCTCGCCGATGCGGGCGATGTGGCGCGCTGCGATACCCGGCGCCGGGGCTTCTTCGATGATTTTCTGGTGGCGGCGCTGCATCGAGCAGTCGCGTTCGCCGAGGTAGACGGCGTTCTTGAAACTGTCGGCAAGCACCTGGATTTCCACGTGGCGCGGATTCTCGAGGTACTTTTCCATATAGACGTTCGGATTGCCGAAAAAGCTCTGCGCTTCCGAGCGCGTCATGGCCACGGCATTGAGCAGCGCGGCTTCGGTGTGCACGACGCGCATGCCGCGTCCGCCGCCGCCGCCGGCCGCCTTGATGATCACCGGGTAGCCGACCGCCTTCGCGGTGCGCAGGATTTCCTTCGGGTCTTCGGGCAGCGCGCCCTCGGAGCCGGGAACGCAGGGAACGCCGGCGACCTTCATCGCATCCTTGGCCGACACCTTGTCGCCCATCAGGCGGATCGTCTCCGGGCGCGGGCCGATGAAGACGAAGCCCGACGATTCGATGCGCTCGGCGAAATCGGCGTTTTCCGAAAGGAAACCGTAGCCCGGATGGATCGCTTCGGCGTCGGTGACCTCGGCTGCCGAAATGATCGCCGGGACGTTGAGATAACTCTGGCTCGACGGGGCCGGGCCGATGCAGACCGATTCGTCGGCGAGTTTGACGTATTTTGCATCGCGATCCGCTTCCGAATGCACGACGACGGTCTTGACGCCGAGTTCGCGGCAGGCGCGCTGGATGCGCAGCGCGATTTCCCCGCGGTTGGCGATGAGTACTTTACCGAACATGGCGGAATGTTCCCTTAGCCGATGATGAACAGCGGTTCGCCGTATTCGACGGGCTGCCCGTTTTCGACGAGGATGGCCTTGATCGTTCCTGCGCCGTCGGATTCGATTTCGTTGAGCAGCTTCATCGCTTCGACGATGCACAGCGTCTGGCCGACCTTGACCGAGGTGCCGATTTCGACGAACGGCTCGGAGCCGGGGCTGGCCGAGCGGTAGAAGGTGCCGACCATCGGCGATTTGACGATGTGTCCTTCCGGCAGGGTGGGTTCCTCTGCGGCAGCGCTTGCCGGCGCGCTGGCGACCGGTGCGGCGAGCGGCGCGTGCATGGCTTGCGGCAGCATGTAGGTTTGCTGCGCGGCGAGCGCGCCGTGCTTGACGATGCGTACCTTTTCTTCGCCTTCGGTCACTTCGAGTTCGGTGATGCCGGATTCTTCGACGAGATCGATCAACTTTTTGAGTTTGCGCAGATCCATGAATTTTCTCCCTCTGGTTTTTTGGTGGCCGGCCGATGGTGGCGGCGGACGAAGCCCCTGGTTGAAAGGCTTCAGTCGGTGTTGAGTTTGCTCAGGACGTACTCGAGCGCGAGCAGATAGCCTTCGCTGCCGAGTCCGCTGATGACGCCGACCGCGAGGTCCGAGAAGTAGGAGCGGTGGCGGAACGACTCGCGGGCGTGCACGTTGGAAAGGTGAACTTCGATGAACGGGATGCCGACCGCGGCCATCGCGTCGCGCAGTGCGACGCTGGTGTGCGTGTAGGCTGCCGGATTGATGATGATGTAACGCACGTCCTGTTCGCGGGCCGCGTGGACGCGCTCGATCAGCGCGCCTTCGTGATTGCTCTGGAAGGATTCGAGTTCGACGCCGGCGGCTTCGGCACGGCGGGCCAGCGCCACGTTGATGTCGGCGAGCGTCGTCTGGCCGTAGTGGTTCGGCTCGCGCGTTCCGAGCAGATTCAGGTTGGGGCCGTGCAGGACGAGCAGTCTGGCCGCTGCTTTGGCTTTTTCTGATCCCGGCGAAGTGGCTTTTTGCTTCTTCATGCCTGCAAGTTTGCCGTAAATGGCGGCATTTTGTCCAGTAGTGCCGATTCAGCGGCGGCTCGCTTGCTGCAGCAGCGCGTCGAGTTCGCGCTCGGCAAGGCCGCCTGCCCGTATCCAGCGGGTTTCGCCCGCCGGGCCGAGCAGCACGGTATAAGGCAGCGCCAGCCGTGCATTGCCGAGCCGCCGCGCGAGGTCGGTGCCGGTTTCGCCGCCGAGCAGGAGCGGGTAGGCGACCGGAAATTCGCCGGCGAAGGCTTTGACGTTTTCTTCTGAATCCAGCGCGATGCCGACAAATTGAACGCCGTTCGCCGCATGTTTTTCTTGCAGTCGCGAAAATCCCGGCATTTCCTCCCGGCAGGGCGGGCACCAGCTGGCCCAGAAGTTGACGACCAGCGTCTTTCCCCGCCACTGGGCCAGTGCCTGCGCCTTGCCGCTGGCGTCGCGCAGGGTGCTGGCAAAGAGTGCGTCGATATTTTCCGTCGCCAGCGTTGCGCTGCCCTGCGGCTGTGGCTGCGGGCCTTGCTGTCCGAGATAGACGCCGGCCAGCAGTGCGGCGACCGCGAGAACGAAGCCGATCAGACGGGTTCCGTTTCGGCTCATGCGGCGTCGCCCGGCTGCGCGAGCAGGTTTTTGACGGCTTCAAGGCGAGCGCGTTCGCGAATCCGTCCGTCGCGTGTCTTCATCGTTACCCGCTCATCGTTGGGCGGGTAGATGACGAGGTTGGCGATCGCGTCGCCGGCGTGGATGGTCAGCACCGCTTCGGCGCGCTCGCTGCGCGGCGTGCTGTGCGCAAAGTCGATCTGCCGGTTGAGCAGGAAGATTTCGACGTCCTTGGCACTGTCGGCGAAGAGCTGGATGTCGATTTCGGCGTAGCGCCCGGCGCTGCCGTCGAGCACCGATCCGCTCAGGTAAGGCTTGAATTGTTCGACGATGGTCATCACTTCGACCGCTTTTCGCCGAAGATAATCGATCCTGTGGCTTTGTTCCTCGTCCTGGAACAGTCGCTGGTAGGCGCGCAGTTCGGCTTCGACTTCGGCGTTGTCGGGCAACTGTGCCGTTTCCGGCAGGCCGAGGCTGCGCGCCGCCTTGCGTTTGGCGAAAGCGAAGTCGCTGACGCCGTCCTCGGCGATCAGCCGGGCGGCGGCGCTGGCGATGCGGCTGCGCTGCAGTTGCTGGTTGTGCGGGCGATCGTGCCGATGGGTCATGGTGGCGGGCAGTCGTTGCGCTGCGGTGGCGGATTCAGGGCGCTCCGGCAAGGGTACAATCCTTGCCGCACTCGGGTCATTCTAACTGGGATTTATTGCATGCATATTCACATCCTCGGCATCTGCGGTACTTTCATGGGCGGCATCGCGCAGCTGGCGCGCGCCGCCGGACATCGGGTGACCGGCTGCGACGCCGGGGTCTACCCGCCGATGAGCACGCAGCTCGAAGCGTCGGGAATCGAACTGGTCGAGGGCTACGGCGTCGACCAGCTCGCGCTGCAGCCCGACGTCTATGTGGTCGGCAACGCGATTTCGCGCGGCAACCCGCTGCTCGAAGAGATTCTCGATCGCGGCCTGCCCTACGTCTCGGGGCCGCAGTGGCTGGCCGACCACGTCCTGCACGGGCGCTGGGTGCTGGCGGTGGCCGGGACGCACGGCAAGACGACGACCTCGGCGATGCTGGCGTGGATCCTCGACGATGCGGGATTGAGCCCCGGCTTCCTGATCGGCGGCGTGCCGCTCAATTTCGGCGTATCGGCGAGATTGTCGGGGAAGTTAAGCGATTCTCCGTTCTTCGTGATCGAAGCCGACGAATACGACACGGCATTTTGCGACAAGCGTTCGAAATTCATCCACTACCGGCCGCGGACCGCCGTCCTGAATAACCTCGAGTTCGATCATGCAGATATCTTCAGCGATCTGGCGGCGATCGAGACGCAATTCCACCATCTGGTGCGCACCTTGCCGCGTAGCGGCCTGGTTGTCTCGAATGCCGGCGAGGCCAGCCTCGATCGCGTCCTGGCGCGCGGCTGCTGGACGCCGGTCGAGAAGTTCAACGATGCCGCCGGCTGGCGCATGGCCGGCAACGACGCCGACGGTTCGCTCAGCCTGCTGCGCGGCGACGAGGTCGTCGGCACCGCACATTGGGCGCTGAGCGGCGAGCACAACCGCGCCAACGCGCTGGCGGCGCTGCTCGCCGCGCGCCATGTCGGCGTACCGTTCGACAAGGGGCTGGAGGCGCTCTCGCGCTTCGTGAACGTCAAGCGCCGGATGGAGCTGCGCGGCACGGCGAACGGCGTTTGCGTCTATGACGATTTCGCGCATCACCCGACAGCGATTGCGACGACCGTCGCCGGCTTGCGGCGCAAGGTCGGCAGCGCCCGCATCCTGGCCGTTCTCGAGCCGCGCTCGAACACCATGAAGCTCGGCGTGATGAAGGCGCAGCTGCCGGCCAGTCTCGGCGAGACCGACCTGGTCTTCTGCTACGCGGCGAATCTCGGTTGGGACGCCGCCGAGGCGCTGGCGCCGCTCGGCGCCAAGGCGCTGGTCGACGACGATCTCGACCGCCTGGTCGCCCGCATCGCCGCGTCGGCGCAGGCCGGCGACCAGGTGCTGGTGATGAGCAACGGCGGTTTTGGCGGAATCCACGACAAGCTGCTCGCGGCGCTGGCCGGAAAGTAGCCGCCGGACGCAGCTTATGCTCGTGCCGGTGGTTCAGCCGACCCAGGAATACTTCAGCAGGCGTTCAAGATCCTGGCGCATTCCGCTCATCCCGGCGTTTTCGGGGTAGCGCATCATCACGTTACCGAGCGGGTCGACGAGATAGAAGCGATACGCAGCGCCGTCGAGTGCGCTGCGCCAGGCGTCGCCCGCGCTGCCGGGCGCCGGGGCGGCGATCAACAGGTCGGGATAGCTTTGCCGGATCGCCGGCAAGCCCGTGTCGCCGGCGAGCGCGGCAACGCTCTCGCCGAGCAGGACGCGGCGCAGGCGCCCCATGGCCTTGTTCTGCGCGACCTGCACCTGGCGCATTTGCTGCAGCTGTTCGCGGCACAGCGCGGCGCATTCCCCTTTGCCGAGCAGCACCAGCGTCCATTTGCCGCGTAGTTCGGCGGTCGGCAGCGGGCGGCCGTCGGCGTCGGTCAGGCCGTTTTCGGGAAGCGCCTGCGGCGGCTGGATCAGTTCGCCGCGGTTGGCGAGCCGGGCCGGGCGCCATGCGAAGCCGTAGAGCGCGGACGCTACGGTGAAAGGCAGGGCGAACAGCGCAGCGATCAGCAGCAGCGTGCGGCGCGCCGGGGTGAGGCGGAAAATGGCGGGCGTCATGATTTCGGCTCGCGCCGGAAATTGACGGCGATCCAGATCGCCAGCGTGGCCAAGGCAAAGCCCCACCATTGCAGCGCATAGCCCACGTGTCTTTCCCGCCGTTCGTCGGGGCGCGGCCAGTCGCGGGCAAAGCCGCCGGCCGGGCTTTCCGGCGCCAGCTCGATAAGCACCGGCTGCAGCGGGAAGCCGACGGTCCTGGCGTAGCCGGGCAGGTCGGGATTCTGCCAGACGCGCTGCGCGCTGCCCGGTTTTGCGCCGCCGAGCGTGAAGAAACGGGTGCCGGGAACGACCGCCATCCCGGAAACCTCGACGACGCCGTCCGGCGTGGCGACCTCGGGTAGCCGATGATGCTCGGCGAGCGCCGCGATCCAGCCGCGGTTGACCAGGACGCGCATCTGGCTGCCTTCGATGCGCAGCGGCGTGAGCACGTGATAGCCCGCCTCTTCGCGGTAGATGCGGTTGTCGATCAGGATCTGTTGCGCCGGTTCGTAGCTGCCGCGCACGACGACCCGGCGGTAGCGCAGCGTCTCGGCGTCGACCGGCGTCGCGGGGAGCTGCAGCGGCGCTTCGGCGCTGCGCGCATCGCGCAGCGCTTGCCGTTCGCCCTTGATGCCGGCCTTGTTCCACTGCCACTGGCCGAACGCGACGAAGAGCGGCACGAGCAGCGCCGCCGCCAGCGTCGGCAGCAGGCGCGGCCGGAAGCGGCGCGCTGCCGGTATGCGCGCGATTGCAGCGCACCCGGCGGCACGCGCATAATCGTCACTCTCTGTGCTGGAGTCGGCCGTGTTCAAGTTTGTCGTCATCCTGATGTTGATCGGCGTGGTCGGCAGCCTGTTCTCCGGGCTGTTTTTCCTCTATCGGGATCGCGGCGCCGGCGAGCGCACGGTCAGGGCACTGACCTTGCGTATCGGCCTGTCGATCGCCATTTTCGTCCTGCTCCTGATCGGTTTCCGTTTCGGGCTAATTCCCGGCTACAGCCAATAGACGAAGACGAACAGGCCTAGCCAGACGACGTCGACGAAGTGCCAGTACCAGGCGACGCCCTCGAAGGCGAAGTGCCGCTCCGCCGTGAAATGTCCCTTCAGGCAGCGCCCATAAACGACGATCAGCATGATCGCGCCGAGCGTCACGTGAAAACCGTGAAAGCCGGTCAGCATGAAAAAGGTCGCGCCGTACGCGCCGGCGCCGAGCGTCAGTCCCAGCTCGCTGTAGGCGTGGTGGTATTCCCAGGCCTGGAAGCCGATGAAGCTGACGCCGAGCAGGATGGTCGCGAGCAGGCCGAGCTTCAGCTGGCTGCGCCTGTTTTTCAGCAGTCCCCAGTGTGCCCAGGTCAGCGTTGCGCCGGAAGAGAGGAGCAGCGCGGTGTTCAGCGCCGGAATCCCCCAGGCGCCCATCGGCGTGAAACTGGCGCCTTTCGGGCCGGCCGACGGCCAGGCGGCGGTGAACTCCGGCCACAGCGAAAATGCCGGATCCATGCCGGCCAGCGCCGGCACCGAGATCGTCCGCAGATAGAACAGCGCGCCGAAGAACGCAGCGAAAAAAGCGACCTCCGAGGCGATGAACCAGACCATGCCGTAGCGGAACGAGCGGTCCTCCCACTCGCGGTAGGCGCCGCGCTGGTTCTCGGCGATCACCTTGCCGAACCAGTGGACGAGCACGTAGACGATCGTCGCGCCGCCGGCGAGCATGAGCCATGTGCCGGGCGCGAAGGAATTCATCGCCAGGACGAAACCGAGCGCCAGCAGGAACATCCCGCCCGAGAGCATGAAGGGATACAGGCTGGGCTGCGGAACGTAGTAGGCGTTTGCCGGCGGGCTGGGCTGCGAGTCCGCGCGTGCGGCAGCATCGGTGGTCATGCGTCACTCCCTTTCCGGCGCCGCCGGCTTGTCGCCGGCGATATTGAAGAAGGCATAAGACAGCGTCACGGTACGGATCTGCGCGTCGATTGCAGGCTTGACGATGAAGGTCAGCGGCAGCTCTCTCGTTTCGCCCGGCGCCAGCGTCTGCCGGGTAAAGCAGAAGCAGTCGAGCTTCTCGAAGTGCTGTGCCGCCTGCCCCGGGGATACGCTGGGGACGGCCTGGCCGACGATCGTCGTGTCCGAGCGGTTGTGCACCAGGAATCGCGCCTGGTGCAGCTCGCCCGGATGCAGGTCGAGGCTGGCCGTCAGCGGCCGCATCTCCCATGGCAGGCCGGGCATCACGGTGCCGGTGAATTCGACGGTGACGATGCGGGTCAGGTTGATCTGCGAAGGCGGTGCGACTGCCGTGCTGCCGATGCCGCCGACGCCGAGTGCGCCGGCTTTCGTCTTGCCGTTCAAGCCCGTCGCGCTGCACAGCACGTCGTAGAGCGGCACCAGCGCGAAGCCGAAGGCGAAGGCGACGGCCACCACAGCGAGCAGCTTGGTGACCAGACGGTTGTCTTCCGCTCGGCGCGGCGTGATCGTCGTGGCCATCGCATCAACGCCTGAAGAACAGCCCGGCGAGGTAGATCGCCAGCGCCGTAGCGCCCAGAATCCACGCCAGCCGCCGGCTCGCCGCACGGCGTCGGGCGATCTCGTCCGGCGTGAAGTTGGGCTGGGCATTCGCTGGTTGTCGGATCGTCGTCATTGCTTCAGCGTCCGGTCAGATCGGGTTGAACTTCCCAGGAGTGCTGCGGCGGCGGCGACGGCAGCTCCCACTCCAGGCCGTCACTGCCTTCCCAGACCCTGGCGCTCGCTTTCTCGCCGCCCCGGACGCACTGCCAGACGTTCCAGGCGAAGATCAGCTGCGACAGCCCGAGGATGAACGAGCCGACCGTCGAGATGGCGTTGAATTCGGCGAACTGCAGCGCGTAGTCGGGGATGCGGCGTGGCATGCCGGCCAGGCCGAGGAAGAACTGCGGCATGAAGGTCAGGTTGAACGAGAGCACGGTCAGCCAGAAGTGCAGCTTGCCGAGTTTCTCGCTATACATGTGGCCGGTCCATTTCGGCAGCCAGTAATAGACGCCGGTCATCACGCCCATGATGCCGCCGGCGAACAGCGCGTAATGGAAGTGCGCGACGACGAAGTAGCTGTGGTGGTATTGCGCGTCGGCGGCGACGTCGGCGAGCACCAGCCCGGTCAGCCCGGCGATGCCGAAGAGGACGATGAAGCCGGTGGCGAACAGCATCGGTGTCTCGAAGCTCATTGCGCCGCGCCACATGGTGGCGATCCAGCAGAAGAAGAGAACGGCGAGCGGCAGCGAAATCGACATCGTGCTGTACATGAAGTAGAGCAGCGCCGGGACCGGCAGGCCGGTGGTGAAGATGTGGTGTGCCCAGACCACCACCGAGAGCAGCCCGATGACGATGAACGAATAAACCTGCGCCTTGTAACCGTAGATCGGCTTGCGCGAGAAGGTCGCGACGACGTGCGGCATCAGCCCCCAGATCGGCAGGAGCAGGATGTACACCTCGGGGTGGCCGAAGAACCAGAACAGGTGCTGGAAGAGGATCGGGTCGCCGCCGCCGGCGGCATCGAAGAAATGGGTTCCGAAATGGCGGTCGGTGAGCAGCATCGTCACCGCGCCGGCCAGTACCGGAATCGTCGCGATCAGCATGAAGGCGGTGATCAGCCAGCCCCAGCAGAACAGCGGCAGCTTCATCATCGTCATGCCGGGCGCGCGCATATTGAAGATCGTGACGATGATGTTGATCGAGCCGAGGACCGACGAGACGCCGAGGATATGGATCGCGAAGATCGCGAAGTCGACGCCGATGCCGCCCTGTACCGAGAGCGGTGCGTAGAGCGTCCAGCCGGTGGCGACGGCGCCATCGCCGATGCCGAACAGGGCGAGGACGAAGGGCAGTGTGAGCAGGATCGCCGCCGGCGGCAGCAGCCAGAAGCCCCAGTTGTTGATGCGCGGCAGCGCCATGTCCGGCGCGCCGATCATCAGCGGGATCTGCCAGTTGGCAAAACCGGTGGCGGCCGGCATCAGCGCGGCAAAAATCATGATCAGCGCATGGACGCCGATCAGCTGGTTGAAAAACTCGGGCTGCATCAACTGCAGTCCGGGCTGGAACAGTTCGGCGCGCACCGCGAGAATCATCGCGCCGCCGACGAAGAACATGAGCAGCGCGAAGGTCAGGTACATCGTTCCGATGTCCTTGTGGTTGGTCGTCGTCAGCCAGCGCAGGACGCCGCCCGGATAGGCCGCGCCGTGCGCCTGAGCGCTGTCGTGATCGACAGAGGTAACGGTGCTCATGGTTTCTCCTGATTCAGGTCGACGCTAGCGTAACGCCTTGATCTGGGCCGGCTGGATCAGATCGCCGCGCGCGTTGCCGAAACTGTTGCGTTCGAAGGTGATGACGGCGGCCAGTTCGCTGTCGGACAGCGTGTTCCTGAAGGCCTGCATGGCGGTGCCTGCCTTGCCGTTCATGACGCGATCGACGTGGCTGTCCTTGAGCAGCTTGCCGTCGGGCGAGAGCAGCGGCGAGTTGACCACCTGGCTGCCTGCCAGCGCCGGGAAGGTGGGCGGCAGACCCTGCCCCTCCGGCTGGTGGCAGACGGCACACTGTTTCCCGTACACCTCCTTGCCCTTGGCGACCAGTTCGTCGCGGCTCCAGATCTTCTCGGAGCCGGCAGCGGCCGCAGCGATTTCGCTCTTTTTCCGGTCGACCCAAGCCAGGTATTCGGCTTCCGGCAGCGCCTCGACGACGACCGGCATGAAGCCGTGATCCTTGCCGCACAACTCGGCGCATTGGCCGCGGTAGATGCCGGGCTGCTCGATCCGGACCCAGGTTTCGCGCAGGAAGCCGGGAACGGCGTCGCGCTTGACGCCGAACTGCGGCACCCACCAGGTGTGGATGACGTCGGTCGAGGTGAGCAGGATGCGCACTTTCTTGCCGACCGGCAGGACGACCGGGTTGTCGACCTCGAGCAGGTAGTTTTCCCCCTTCGCTTCGCGGTTGTCGATTTGTTCGCGCGGCGTGCTGAGCGTGCTGATGTACTTGATTCCGCTGTCCGGGTATTCGTACTGCCATTTCCACTGCATGCCGGTGACCTTGAGCACGAGGTCGGCGCGGGTTTTCGTGTCTTCCATGTTGACGATCGCGTGGTAGGCCGGGATGCCCATCAAGACGAAATCGATATAGAGCAGGATGGCGAAAGGCAACAGCACCCACAACCACTGCACGGTGCCGGTCGGGCCGCTGAACTTCGCGGGTGGATGATCGCTGCTTTTGCGGTGCTTGATCATCGAGTAGATCATGATCGCAAACACCGTGACAAAAAGTGTGGCGATGACCAGCATGAACTCGTTGTGGACCTGCAGCGTTTCCCGCGCGATCGGGGTCGCCGGCGTCGGGAAATTCCAGCGGTAATCCGCGCGCGCCACTCCCGTCGGCAGCGTCGCGAGCAGGCCGGAAACGAGCGCGGCCCAGCGCAGACAGGAGCAACGCGGCATCTTCAAGTTCATCCTCCGGCGGTTGTTCGAGGGCTTCCGGTTCAGTTCTCGGCGCGACGTTCTGACGAGCGCACGCGGCATCAACACTCGATTGACTCGTGGCGGGTTGGATTCGTTCAAAAATTATCGGTCGGGAAGCAGGAAGTCAGGGGGCACGGCGGCACGGCAGCTGCGGGGAACAGTGGTGTTTGTGCGCCGGGAAAAACGAGGAAGGCCGGATTGCCCGGCCTTCCTTGAAGCTTTTTTCCGCGTGAAGGGTCAGGCGGCCAGAAGACAGCCGCGCATCTTCTGCAGCGCCTTGACTTCGATCTGGCGAATACGCTCGGCGGAAACGCCGAACTCATCGGCCAGCTCATGCAGCGTCGCCGGATTCTCCTCGTTCAGCCAGCGTGTTTCGACGATGCGGCGGCTGCGCTCGTCAAGACAAGCCAGTGCGGCCTGCAGCCCGTCGCCTTGCTGGTACGCTTTCGCGCGTGCTTCGAGAACGCGGGTCGGCTCGCCGCTGCTGTCGGCCAGATAGGCAATCGGGGCAAAAGCATCGTCGTCGTCATCATTCGCTTCCAGCGCCAGATCGTGGCCCGAAAGGCGGGTTTCCATCTCGATGACATCCTCCGGCTTGACGCTGAGCTGATGCGCGATACTGGCAACCTGCGCCGGCACCAAGGCTTCGCTCCCCGGTTTCATGCTGCGCAGATTGAAGAAAAGCTTGCGCTGCGCCTTCGTCGTCGCAACCTTGACCATCCGCCAGTTCTTGAGGACGTACTCGTGGATCTCGGCCTTGATCCAGTGCATCGCAAAAGACACCAAGCGCACGCCGCGTGCCGGGTCGAAGCGCTTCACCGCCTTCATCAGGCCGATATTGCCTTCCTGAATCAGATCCGCGTGCGGCAGGCCGTAACCCAAGTAACCACGCGCAATTGAAATCACCACGCGCAAATGCGAAAGAACCAACTGTCGAGCAGCCTCGAGATCGCCCTGATCGTGGAAGCGAGTGGCCAAACGGCACTCTTCCTCCTCGCTCAGAAGTGGAAAGCGTTTCGCCGCCTGAATGTAGGCATCGATATTGCCGACTGCAGAAAGCGTCGGGAAAGTCAGTGCTTGCATCATTGGGTCCAATCCTCCGTCAACAATTGTCCAAGACAAGTTTAGCACTCGGCGAATGAGAGTGCCAATAACGTAAAAGGTTCGGCGGATGTCGCGTTGTTCCAGCCTATTAAAGTCGAGAACTGGTCATTAAAGTCAAAAACTACCCAATGAAGTCGAAAACCGTTTTGGCCCTTCCCTACCTCTGGATTCCTCGCAGCACATACATTCAGGAACGACCCTTGTGATAAAGCCTGACCTTAAAGCCCGCTCTCTCAGGGCCGGAGAGATTTTTCGAAAGCACGGCGTAAGCCAAGCAGAAGTCGCAGCCGTCGTTGGCGCTAGTCAGCCGCAAGTTAGTCGCGTACTCAAAGGCAAGGGGTTGCGAGAGACCCGCCTATTTGAAGAAATATGCTTGTACGCGGAGAGGTTTGAGGGAGGGGTTACTACTGACGCTGTTCGTGCTAACAATGATTTGATCCAAGCACTCACGGAAACATGGGATGGGACTGCAGAGCATGCAAAAGCTCTCTCCGCGGTAATCAGGTCGCTTGCAGTACTACGCCCAATCAGAAGTTAGCAGGAATTGATATTTTCGAAGCTGATTGGCTGTATTACGCACTCAGAAAGAGCGGCTTACAAAACCGCTCGGAGGGCTGCTTTCGGTGCGAATTTAACTTGCCATGATCGAAGACGGCTGTCGTTCGAGGGGGGCAGGACTATGACCAGTGACCTGTTCATTGCGGATGCTGGTGGCCCAGGTCGCGAACGGTAGCTCAGGCCGACGAGTTGTCGATCAGATTGAAACAGCAACTGAGTACTCCTCGGCCAATCCGGCCATTCGAGTCCCATTTTGCTTCGGTCCACAATATGCCAGTTATCTGCCACCCAGTAATTATGCTTACGTGTTAATTGAAGGTTGGCGTGAGGCCGTCAGCGAGCTGATCGCAGCATTCTTGCTCATGTATCTATAATAGATTGCCGCTGTGGGGTACGACAAAGCGACGTACGAACTCGATGCAAAACTTCACGCAAAGCGCGCCGTTTAATGCTATTGGTTTGTTGTGATCCCTTGTGTTGACGTAGTCATCGATATGCGGCTTATAATGTATTGTTACGTTTTTATGTGTATGCCATGGCGCCCCCCAACGAAATCAAGTTTTGTAGAGACAAAGAGATCTATGCGTATGGCACAGCATGGCTGTTCCAGCAGCGGGCACTCGCCTTCCGCCAAAATTTAAATATTCTTTCCTGGTTGTCTCTCGTTGTCCCTATCGCTGTCGGTACGTTGCTCGGAACATTTGATTCATCTGAACTCACGACGATGACTCGTATCGGGAGTGGCCTGCTTGGTGGCGCTCTAGCCATTACAGGTGCTTGGGCCGTGGTTGCTGGTTGGACGGATGCATTGTCAAGGGCGGAGCGGTCAATACTTGCCAACAACGAGTTATGTGATCGTTGGCGGGAGTTGAAGGGGTATGCCGGCTCCGATTTCTACGCTCAATTGGCAACGCTTAAGGAACGCGACCGAGCCCAGGAGAATTTAGACAATCTCAGCAATATCACCGCAAAGGACAAGATTTGCATGATGCGTGCCGCGCTGATCCAGTATGGATTGCCTTGTGAACGCTGCGGGCAAGTTCCAACATCGCTCAAACCCGGAAACCATAACTGCGCCGTGTGCGCCAACTCGTAGGAAAATCGTATGAGTACGAATTCAAGCCGTGTCTTCGCCGCTTGGGCAGCATTGTCACCCACAGAACGCAATGAGGTTGTCAAGCTGATCAATGAGTATCAAAAGGCCATGCCCGACGAAAAGGACAAGATGACCTTAGAACATTTAAATGAGTCGAGCCAGCACACTAAGAAGAGTCTGTCGGTCAACTTTGGCCCTCTGTCGGGGGGGTGCCCAATGTGCGGCAAGTAACCACCCGGAAGTAATCACCCAAGTTACCGACTTCCGACGAAGGAATCGGCTCATCCGTAGATGAAACAAACGTCGATGGCTGCTTTCTGGCTGTTGCTGTCAGTTGGTCGTATAGAGCACTGAGTGCACGGTTGTAGCCACATCGGGATCATTGGGGTGGTCAGTTATCATTGGCAAAAAATGGACGCGGTCTCGGGATCAATTAGATCCGTCAATTTAGGATGTAGGTCAGACACTCGGCAATGGCCCGGCGTGCGTTGTTTTTTGCGGGCGGCTCAACGCCCTCTCCTCCCTCTCCACGACTATAAGTGCGCGCTGGAATTGGCGCAGGTGCCATCTGAATGCAATTCAAATACCTCTCAGAGGTAGGGGGAACTGCGCATAGTGAGGAGACACTGGATAATTCAAGTATCATTTTGCGGCATCACAACAAAGATCGGAAGGCTAGGGGATGGAACAAGAATTTCTGTTGAAATTTCTCGAGACTGGAACTATCGATCTCAACGGCGATGACAATAAACTCGACAAGCTTCGGTCTACGGCCAAAGACCTGTCAGCCGCTCTTCGAAAGGCGCCCTCGAAGACTGCCTGTTACACGATGGTAGCGGCGGACCCCAACATTCTGGCTACGGATCCGACCATAGATGAGGCAATGGCCGCCCTCCGCAAACAATGGGTGACTGTGGCAAACGCATTTGCCGGACGCCCTGTTGGTATCTTGCGGGCTATCCTGCTAGACGCGATCATGCATGCGGCCCGTTCCGACGATGCGATTGCCGTCGCCTTCGTCAACACGGCGCGCAATGCCTTAGTCCACGCCGAAACGTCCGACGAATCTGAGGTCTGGCGCGAAGCTGTTAGCGAAATTGAGATGAAGGTCGATGCACGCGCCGAGGCAGAGTGGGCAACGCCGGAGATGATTACGATCGTCCCGTTGCAGTACACGCCGCCGGCCCCAGTTTCTATGGACTATGAGGCACCCTCTGTCGATCGGAGCGGGCTTCAGGCGAAACTTCATTCCGCCGCGAGCCCCCAGGGGCCCACAGACCCGAAGAATCGGTATCATCCACACAACCAACCTCAGGAGTGGGCCAAAGATTTTGCCAACAATATGAGCATCGCCATCGCAGATGTGTTGGATGGGATGGCCGAGGATCTTGCGCCAGCCCCTGTCGACCTCTCGGGCCCGCTGTCTACGCTGGCGAAGGCGGTCACCGCTCACGTTGACAAGGCGTTAGCCAGCTTCAGCGGCGCGACGGCAGGTCTGCAGCGGCGCACGAACTTGCTTTGGTGGAAGGAAGCGCTGTATTCCCCGAGTGCTCATGCGAGCTACCTTGACCTGCCGCCGTTCGAGGCCTCTGCTTTGATGGCACTCGACCTACATGAACAGGTCCCAATCTATTCACCAGCGAGCGTATCGGCCTTCCTGCGGGAGGCCATACGCTGCCTTCCTGCTGAAAAAGATGACCAAGGCAACGGTGAGCGTGAGGTCGTTAGCCTTGTGCGCGACGCCAAGACAACCCCATTTATGCAGCCTTTCCGCGCATTGGCTGCTCAGTACGCGCCTGCACCAGTTGGCCGAGGCCCGCTGCTGTCGTTGATTGGACACCCGCTGGATTCAGGCACAGTCGATGCGACGACCCTGCTCGCCCTCAGTGGCGTGGACGCTTTCACCAAGATGACCCCGTCCGATTGGGGAACACACCTATTCCGCGAGCTCCAGACCGCACGCGCCACCTGTGACAGCTCAACCAAGCGGGCTAAGAAGAAGTAGACGCCCATGAACCGGTGCCCCCACCCCAACTGTTTCGCTGACGACAACACCACCTGCACGCTTGGTCACATCCGGCTCGATATGTGCCCCGAGTGGAAGCATGTTAGCAAAGGCGAAGTAGGCGCTTCGGCTGACTCCGACCAGATGCTGCTCCCATGGAGCGGCTTGGCGATGGGAGAGTCTGACCTCAACTTCGTCAGCGGTAAGGTCAAGCCCATCACTGTCGGTATCGTCGGCCCGGAAAGTGCAGGTAAGACGACCATTCTCGGTGCGTTCTATCTGCTGATGGGTCGAGGTGCACTGACTACTGATGCCAATTTATTCAGCAACTCTTACTCGTTGGCCGGTTGGGAGGCGGTGGCGACCTATCTGCGCTGGAAGCCGGGACAGCCCCCAAGCTTTCCGCCTCACACGCCCAGCGGAGCGGCTCGAGCCCCCGGCATGCTTCACCTTGGCTTTCGCCGTGAGGACGGGTCGTTGCGCGACCTTCTTTTTGCCGATGCACCCGGAGAGTGGTTTCAGAAATGGGCGATCAACGAGCAGGCAGCCGACGCGGAAGGGGCCCGTTGGATTGCCAGGCACGCAGACGTCACACTACTAATTGCTGACCGTCAGGCACTTGCTGGGCCCAAGATGGGGGCCGCTCGAAACGACTTTCAGCTGCTTGCTCAGCGTGCAGTGGCTGAGGCCCGCGGACGGCGCCTGGCACTCGTCTGGACGAAGGGGGACGTAGACGTGGCACCAGCCATGGAGGCGCAGATCAGAAAAGCAGTGGCGTCGGTCTCATCAAGCGTCCCGGAGTTCACTGTCAGCGTGTCCCCCCGTGTCGAAGTCGACGCTGCAGAAGGCTTTCGCGAGCTATTTGACTGGATTCTTTGCACCAAGCGCGCGGGGGTGGATTTGCCCACGACAAAAGCGTCAGGTCACGACCCGCTTTTTCGATTCGGTAGGAGATAGCGGGTGGCTGCTCAACACACCATCTTGTTGGTCGGCGAGTCGAACGTCGGGAAGACTCACTACGGGGCCCAGTTTTTGAAGCGGCTCATGGTCAAGGCGTGTGCACTCAAGATGTCCGGTGCTCCAACAAACCTGGAGGCGTTCACTGCAGCTCTCAGTTGCCTGACTGAGGGAAAGTCAACCGACCACACACCGGCCAATATCTACGTCGAGAGCGTCTGGCCCATTACGGACGAGGCCGGTCGCCACGCCGAACTGGTTTGGCCGGATTACGGCGGCGAACAGGTCCGCAACCTTGTCACGCAGCGCCGGATCCCGGTCGCCTGGCGCGAGCGCGTTCTCGAAGCCACAGACTGGGTCTTGCTCATCAGACTGCATTCGCTTCGGTCCGAAGACGACTTGTTCTCGCGCCCACTGGAGTCATTCGCTGCGGCTGAACCTGAGGAAGAGGCACCCGCATACGAGCTGTCGGACCAAGCAAGGACAGTGGAGCTCCTTCAAATGCTGCTTTACCTGGCGCATTTCCACCTTGACCGGCCGCTTCGAAAGCCTCGCCTGACCATCTTGCTGAGCTGCTGGGATGAGCTTGAAACGACGGAGCTGCCGGCTGACCTCCTGGCCTCTCGACTGCCGATGCTGTGGTCGTTCGTGCGCAGCAATTGGACGTCGCCCACTGTCATTGGACTGTCGGCCCTCGAACGCGTGCTCAGCAAGACGGATGCGGACCTGGAGTACGCAACCCGTGGCCCCGAAGAGTTCGGCTACGTGGTGCTACCCAATGGTGTAAAGAATACCGACATTACCCTGCCGATCCAACGCTTGATGGGCGACGGGACCTGAGCGAATGCGAGTCGAGCAGGCTGTCTATGGCGAGATCCCGGGCCGCGGTCACGGACTCAGAGCATCGAGTTCGGATGCGCCCATAGCAGCTGCCATCGCATCAAAGCTCGACCTGCCAGATGCAGTGCCCCCAGGTGTCCTGGATTGGTCGCCGTTCGTTCGCGGTTTTCCCATCGACGACCACTACGTTCTCGCTCGCACGTTCCTGGATTCGAGCGCGTCGCGCGGCGGCATGGTGCTGACTCACGCGCTAATCGTCAGCTTGGACGATATATGCGAGGTTGGAAGCTTGGCCGCGTTGTTTGGCTGGCTGGCACTCTCGGTCACAGACTGCCCAGGTTCGATTGCAGCGCTTGAACTTGACACCGTCGGCAGCATCCACGCGCCAGCCGCTGACTTGATCGGCACGGCCAACGCGTTGACAGCCCAAGGACTAGCTCCTGTTGTCCGACTGGGCGTCGAGGGATTCGAGCACCTCGTCGATTCACTGTGGAGGAACCTCTGGCCGGCCTTAAGACGAACCTTCGCGTTCCGGTTGAGCTTCGGTCCGAACGACGTGGTAGAGCAACCCACGCCGGCGCTCGTATGCACGCCAGAGCAGATCCAAGCTCGCTGGACGAAGTACCGCATAGTCAAAGCAGATGATCAAACCCCAGAATCTGAATCCGCAGGGGTTCTTTGCGGCCAGCGCAATGTGCAGCCAATCCTGGCTCTAGCCGTGGACCTAGGCATTGAAGTTCATACGCTCAGGGAACTGAGCAGGCTTGAACGGCTGCACACACTCCTCTCCGGCGGCGAAAGCTTCGATGATTTGCTTGCTGCCATACGCTTAGCAGATGGCCTCTCAAATCAGCCGACGCTCGCTGCAAACACCAAGGACAAGCTCATCGGTCGGTTCACGACCTTGATTCCAAGCGCGGGATGCAAGCAGTTGCTGCCAATGAGGAATTTGGCGCTCTCCGGTTTTGCTAACACGCGGTCGCTGTGGTCGGCCGTTGAGCTTCTCGTCAGTGACCTTGGATTTGCGCCAGCGGACGACAGCGACTTAATGGAGATGGTCGCGGCGTCGGTTGATGAGGATCGCGCATTGCCGCCGTGGCGCGCTGCGGTGACAGCCGGCTTATCGACGGCCGCTCGTCGAGACAAGCCCGCCATTTCCCAAGCAATCTGGAGATGGGCCGAGTGTAGCCAAGCCACGTTCGCCGCGGCCGTAGGCACCCTGCCGACTGACGCGGCAGTTGAGCAACGGCTGGCGGAGGAAGTGCCCAGAAAGCTCCACGTTACCACTTCGGCCGCCCTGCTCTCGCCGCTGCTGAAGAAGCGCTGGCTGACCGCGTACGGCGCCGCACTAGCTGCAACGCAGCCCCCCATCAATGCCATAGGTCAGCAGCTCAAGGTGGACAAGGACCCCGACCACAGCGCCGGTTTGCGGTCAGCCCTTCGGTACGCGAGCCCTTCACAGACGTTGGAATGTGCGCTCGTGCATAAGGACTCACGCTTGGTCGGATTGTGCGCAGAGCAGGCCGCTACTCATCCTCAGATACTGTCTAACATCCGCTGCGAAGACATCACCGAGCAAAAGGTATGGGGCGCTGCGATTGGCAAAAATTCTTCGCTGTGGAACTCACCAAGCAATGCCATCGGTGTGCGCGACACTGTAGTAGCTCAACTCGCCGAAGGACGGCCCGTCGACACCGGCCTACTCGAGGCGCTGGCACAGACACCCTTGGCTGACCTCAGCTCCACCCCGGAGCGGGAGAGGTTGTGGTCGCTTCTGCCGGCTTCGAAGCGTGACCACTACCTACAGGCGACAGCAGCCGGCTGGCTAGACGTCGCTGCGAAAGGCGCGGAGATGACTCCCCCTGAAGCCGCGCTTGAGCGCGCAATCATGTCGAGTTCGAGCTTGCATTCCGTACTTGAAAGATCATCGGTTACTGTTGATACGCGCCTCTCAATCGTCAGTGCCATTCCCTCGTTCCGTGAAGAGATGTTCATCACATGGCTGAACAACCTCTTGAGGGGTGTTCGCATTTCTCATACGGATTCTGAGCAGTTAGGAACGCTTGTGGCATCCCGGCGTTGGGACCGAGCGGCCAGATATCTTTCGGACCAGCTTGCCGACCGTCGCCCAGATCTCATGCCGGGGCTACGGCTGTGCGCAGACTTGCTCGACTTTTATACGCGTTGGATGCTTGGAATTTCGAAACCAAGCGCTGCAGAGAAGTGGAACGCATTCGAGAAAGAGGCTCGTGAACTCTATTCAAGCGGTCCAGATAACGACGAGCTCTGGTCACGCGCCGGGGGCAAGAATTCCGACCTACCGGGATGCTCTCAAAACGGGGCGACACGTTGGCACACTGCATTGAATTCAATCCGTTACGGCGCCCATCCGACTGCGCGTGCGCTCCTAGCAGTCATGTGCCAAGACTTCCCTCGGAACGAAAAGCTGCGCCTGTATGCCAACGACACGGACATCGTTGGCTGGTGTTGCCCCTCCTACATACCCATCGTTGAAACATGAACCCAACTGGCTACCCACAAGGTCACGCCCTTCTTATCGGCGTGGCGAACTATCAGCAAATCTCCAGCCTACCTGCTGCGATCCTGAACGACGTCAACGACGTCGCCGCGACGCTCTCATCGCCGAAGTACTGTGCCTATGCCCCCGCCAACGTCGTCACTCTTTTGGACGCAAACGCTACTCGGGCAGCTGTGTTGAAGGGTCTAGACGAACTGGCTGCTCGGGTAGCCCCTGATGACACGGCCTGCGTGTTCTTCTCCGGCCACGGTGGTGTCGTGGGAAGCCCAGGTAATGAGGAGAGCGTGCTGGTGACCGTAGATAGCGACCTTGCTGACATTGAAAACACATCCATTAGCTCGGATAAGTTAGCTGCGGCACTTGCGCAGATCAAGGTGAAGCGACTGCTGGTCTTCATCGACGCCTGTCATGCTGGGGGTGCTGCAATTTCGAAGAGTTTGACCGATGGCAAAGGCCGCGAGCTCAAGTCTGGCTATACCCAAAACACCTTCGCAAAGCTGGCCGTCGGGAGTGGACGTGCTCTGATGGCATCGTGTCGTGCTGACGAAGTGTCAGCCGTACTTGTCGGCGAGAGGAACAGCGTTTTCACGACTGCACTGCTGGCAGGTTTGCGCGGAGCTGCCGACAAGAGCGCCAGTGGCTTCATCAAGGTCTTTGACCTGTTTAACTACGTCTCCGAAGAGGTGCCTAAGCTGATCCCAGACGACCAGCACCCGATTTTTAAGGCTGACAACCTTGAAGTGAACTTCGCTGTCGCGCTGAGCCAAGGTGGGAAGAAGTCGCTCTGCAGCCCCCAGACCACGCCCACGGCGCAAGAGGAGAACCCTTGGTCGGTGTTAGAGGAGATCCTGGTCGAGCTCTACCCATTTGGACCGCGGGACCAGGAGGTGTGGAGCCGCGCCGGTGGTGACCTGTCCCGTCTCCAGTTTCATCCCACTGGTCAGACTGCTTGGCATACAGCACTTCGCACGCTGAAACAGGGCGGCGGAGGCAGGAGTATCAACGTCGGCAGCTTGCTTAAGACAGCGAAGGAAGACTTTTCGAAGCATCCGCAGTTGGCGATGCTGCAGGTGCCTTGAGCGAGACTGTTTTAGCATAATCGCCTGACGCGAAAGAATCTGGCGGCAGCCAAAGCTCAAGATGAAGAGCGGCTGCAGCCGACATTCGTAGAGAAACGTCGAATGTCTCAGATTAGCCTGAAACGGACATTTCGTTGAGCTTCGCCTATGACTGGTCCAAGCCGAAAGCGGTCATCTTGGTCCCCTGGGATCAACGTCCGCAAAGGCCGATTATGCAAAGCTTTCCATAAGGCCGAGCAGGCGACAGGTGCCAGATCGCCTTACGGGCAGTTTCTCGTTCAATATAAGCGGCCAGACAACTCCCATTCGGCATCAGATGCTTTGGGGGGCCTTTATGCTAGCGATCAATCACGGGCCATTTGCTGCGCGCAGGTCTTCCGCTACATCGGCTAGTAACTGTTTTAGCCAGGGCGATTCATTGGGAAAGTTCTGGAAAAGAGCAACGTCTGGTTCCCAAGAGCCAGTCGATTTATGCAACGCCGCCGGAATTAAGAGCTTTCCATCTTCAATCTCGGCGCATACGCTTTTCGACAAAACGCGACCTTTGACCAAGCAGCGTGCCCGATCCGCAACCGCGCATAGGCCCAACAGGTTGCGAACAACCGGGTAATGATCAAGCGGACCATTTCCATCGAGCACGAAGTAGCGACAAATCGGCTGATCGTCGAGAAAGGTGACGTGCTCTTCAAGCGCGATAACGATCGTTTCGCTGCTCTCGGGACCTATAGGCTTGGCAGATGGTTTTAGCACCAACAGTCGAAATTGAAATGGCTCGTCCGACCGCCGCACGCCCAGCCAAGCGCCTAAATTAGCAGGGTGTTTATAGGTTCCGACGACTTGGTGCGGAGAAACGGGGACGCCATCCAGCCAAGCCCGATTCAAGGCAAAAAAATCGGCAACCCAGTCCAGTAAAGCCGGTGTCAGTTGTTCCTTTAGTTTGTCAGCCGAAGCAAAATTCTTCATCGGGATTTGGAACAGCTCGGGTAAAAGTCGGCTGATCTGGGTGCGAGTGACCCCGTGGTTTTCGAATACTTCTAATACTCGTGAGGCTTGGGCTCGGATCGGGTCACGTTGCCCTTGCCACCACCCGACGAGTTTCTCTAACCAGTCGGCAACTACCTTGGCATCGGATAGCAGGCCCATGCTCACGCCCCTTCCGTTTCAAGCAGAGCTTCGGTGAGTAGATACTCGGTTTGGCTGGCAGCTTTAAGATGCTTGTGCAGGTGGGCGCAAGGCGTGTGAGATTCCTGACCCCGGAATGGATCAGTCTTCGCTCTCCCGCGGTCTCTGGTGGCCGGTGTGATGAACTTGCTGCAGATGTCTTTTTCGGGTTGTGATTTCTTGTTCATGCTCGGCTGCGATTGTTCAGGAATGACTAATAAATATGCATTATGCACTTTGGTAATCCTGACCGCGAAGAAAAGGGGAGTTGTGGATATGTAAATATGTATTATGAGATACTTAATGCATGTTTTCGCCAAGCCAAACAGCACCAGCAATCAATGCACCCGAGATTTGCCGAGATATTGGTATTACTCAGCGCGAGATTGCCGAGGCAGTGGGGGCCAGCCAAGGTCGAGTGAGTCGCTTTTTCGGGGCCAAAGGTCTGCGCGCATCGCGCCTCTTTGAAGAAGTATGTCTCTATGCGGAGCGTTGAGCACTGGGATAACGCTCGATGCAGTCATCCCAATCAAGAATTGATTGCTGCGTTACAGACAACCTGGGGTGGCTCCGCGGCTCCCGTCAAGGCGCTTCGTCAGTTATTCGCTCGATGAAGGTGCTGGGCACCTTCACCAGGGGCAAGGTATGTTGATTTGCCCAGTCCCTTTTCCTGAAGAAATTGACCGTGGGTATCTGGGCCGCGTGATGCGCTTCAATGGCTGCGTCAAAGAAAAGGACGCCATTGAACTCATGCGAGTTTGGGATAGATGTGCCGACAAATCGTGGCGCGAGGTTTCGTGCCTTGAGCTCCTTAGCAGGGTCGCAGGCATGGAGGTGGCAACATTTGTGACGCAGCACACAAGCCTACCCCTCCGGCGAGGCATTACGTCATATCAGCCAGATCTGCCGCATGGTTGCGAATCCAATAGGAATATGCTTTGGTCGACGGGTATGCGCATGGCACGGACGGGTGCCTACTTTTGTGAACAATGCGCGAAAGAAGATGCGGCCTTCCATGGGCAGAGCTATTGGCGCCGAAAGCATCAGATGCCGGGGCTTCTCTGGTGTCCAAAGCATATGGCTCCGCTCAGGTATCTTGACGATGAGTCCGCATTCCTTAGTCCGCCAACTATCTTGATGGACAACAGCCATGTTGTTGATGCCAGTTGGTCGAACGAGATCATGGGCAATGAGACCGTCCTGCGATATCTGCAAATTTGCTGGGCACTGATGGAACGCACGTCGCCGCTCGCGGTAAAGGCGGTCAGCGCAATCCTTCGAGGGAAGGCGTCGTCCGCCGGTTTTCAAACCTACGGAGGCCCCGTCAGGGCTCCACTATTGAGCGATGTAGCAATCGAACGATGCGGGAGAACCTGGTTGTCCACCGTGCTGCCGGTATTGGCCGACAAACCCGATGGGATTTTGTCGAGTCAGCTCGACGGCGTGCTGTATCTGCCTACATCGGCTTCATCAGTGAGTGCCTACGCCTTGGCGAGCGCGCTGCTTTTCGATACCGCAGATGATGCGCTTAACAATCTGTGCGGACCGGTGCCAGCCGCAATTCACGGCCGTCAACGGAGGACGGTCGATATCGGCCGGGAAGTATTGATTGCGGGTTACGTTCAGGCTCGGGGCAGTCATTCAAAAACTGCAGCGCTGCTTGCAATTCCGATCCCTGCTGCGGCCAAGAGACTAAATGCATTGGGGCTTCCCAACTTGATCGAGTCCCCCAGTAAGAACACCGTCAAAGCGGCAGTTGCCTTCTTCGTCGACAAGGTGTCGTTCGCGAAAAGTGCGGAGCTTGGCGGAATTGGCCAGGACGCAATGGAAGACCTCGTCAGGACGTCCGGCACGGGGTTTGTAGATGTCTTGAGTGAGATGCACCGGCCAAGTGGCGGGAGAGGTTCCGGGATTCGGCGCCCACTCCAGCTGACGCCTGGCGAGGCGACCGCTAGATTGGGACGGAAAGGTGTCAAACACAGCCCTTCTTTCCGTCCCAAATAGCATCGTCTCGCTCAACCAGAGCTCATTGAGGTCCAGAAGGTACTCCAGTAGTTGTCATCCCGCCGCATGAGGTCTTCGTAGTGGGACATCTGCCTGGGATCCTTACTGCGCAATGCGGCGACAGCGGGTGCTGCCGGTGCCAGAAAGGTGGCTGCGGCACGCTGAAAGTCCTCGACGCGCAAATCATCGTCCTCGCGCTCGAATGCTACCCGATGGGCAGCAACCCAGAGGGCGATAATCAATCGAGGAATGCCTCCGGTCAACTCAATGATCAACTTCGCAAAATATGGGGTGATGGCTAACGGCTTTTGAACGAACTGATACATACCGAGCATGGGGAGAAATCCTCCTCCTTCGTCGTCCAGAAAAAGCGTGTCGTTGAAATTTTCAAAAAGGGGGATCGGATGGTAGCCCCCACCCACGAAACGTTGGACGTTTGCTAATCGCTTCATGACTGCGCCGACACCGTCTGGCGTTCCGGATAAGATGATTGGTATTTGCCACGTGTTGGTCAGGGTCAGTATCCATTTCAAACACTGGTCCTCGATGATGCTGAGCTGCAGTTCCGATGAGTCGGACACGCTGGTACGGCGCTTTTTCAGGGTTGGCAGCTTAAAGAAGTTCTGCACTTCGTCCAGATGGAGCGCGCCGAGAAAATGCCCCAAGGCAACCTGTCGCCATTCATCGAGCATCTTCTGGCCATCGCGCCGAGCTCTGCCCAAGGTCGCAGTAAAGCGATCTTTCCAGTCCGGGACGTGTCTTTGCATTGCAGTGTCGAAACTCATCATCAAATTGGCAGCCAAGTCATCAGCACGTCCACTCGCAGGAACATCAGTCGATAGCCACACCAGTTGTTGGTGTGTCCCAACGAGGTTGGGAAAGCTCGCGTGCGCAATTACTTGATGCGGATAGAGGCTAAAGGGGCGCAGAATGGCTTGAGTCTTGCCCGACCCGGAATGCCCGACAACGACGGCGGCCATGGCGGGAGCCCTGGGTGTTTTGTGGTACGTTGCTTCGCCCCCTATCACGCTCCACGTCTGCGGTGCTAGCGGATCCTTGTATCGATAACCGTCACGGATCATCAAGTCGATTGTTTGCTGCACGCGTATTCCTTCCAGACTAGCGATATGGAAGTCTCGGAGCTGAATCACATAGTGCATGCGGACATGCTTAGGAACTTCACCGAAGTTTCGAGGCCGGGGTGGCAAGAAAGTGAGTCGGCGATTGGCTTCGGTGCGATCGAGAATCGGTCCGAGTGGTTGAACCAGGATGTTCCCGGCGTACGGATCAAAAAGTTTTGGATCACTCATGTGTCTCACCTTCGGCATTGGCGGCAGCAAAGAGCGAGCGCATCATGGCCTGTTGAGCAGCCCTTGCAGGGTCTTCCACGATTGGTGCTGAAGCAGTATCGGTTGCGGCGGACGAGATGGTCATCGATTCCAGGTGACGCGCTTCGGTGAGGCTGGGCATCGTGCCGCTATGCTTCAGGATTGCCTCGGTAGTCAGTTCCTTGGCGCGGTTGATGATGGCAAGTGCTGACTTCCGGCTTTGCAATGCCATCGTTACTCGGGCGTGTTCAATTTGAGCGCTGTTTACTTTTCCGACAGTGAATGCGTCGATCGCCTCGTCGAATGTCAGCTCCGGAGAGGCTGTCGAGTTGTCCGAAAGGTGTAGGTCAAGGAGTCCGCTGCTTGCCAGATTCGGTGTCCAGATACGGGCGACGGAACCGGGAAAGTAATTGGCTGAAATGTCCCACCCGCTGGAGTTTCGAGCGATTGCAGTCCAGCCCTGCGCATCGACACTATTGGACTCATACTGCATACCGCCAAACATGACTCCTTGCCGAGTGACGCGAGCTTTGTCGCATGGAAGTAGATGTGTGATTAGCTCCGTTTGCGATAGGCTGCGTCGTACCCCGACCCCCATTTCATGCCCATACCGCCAAAGTCCAGCCGGGCTTGGGAACACTCCGGCGGCGTGCATGTGCGCGTCCAGGCGTTTTTCGCGAGGGGCCGTCAGATTGTATTCCGTGAAAATTTGGTAGAGGTATGCGGCGTACTCCGGCACCGTGAGTACAGCTTCGTTCGGATCAAAACGACGCAGTTCAAACTCATCTCGCCGTTGATCGATTGCACCGGGAACAAAGTAGTACTGGCGATCCTTCTCGATGCGATGAAGGACTTCCACCAGCCCCTTCAGGTCGGGACGGTAAGGTGGGGCGTAGCTGAGGCAAGGAATCAGTTTTGCGCCTGTAATACTTGCTCCTTTCGACAAATATTCGCCCCGATCGCACATCAAGACGGCGCACATGGTGGGAGCGGGATAAAGTGACGGCATCAGCTCATAGCCCCAGAGCTCAGCTGTCAAATCGGGTGACGCGGCGGCACTAAATAACGCGACCTTGGCCATTTCCCAGGACGGGCCATCCAAGCAAACGAAGAACCCGACGATTGCGGTCGACCAGACATCGACGATGAGATACACGATTGGCCGCCCGATAATCCAAGCGCGATTGACGTTGGAGCGAAGGTAGACATCCCCAATGCTTGAATCGATGGCCCACGTATGTCCTGGGCCCACTACGCCCTTCCAGTTACGCGCAATCAGTCCGCGTAGGCTGCGATTGAAGTGTCCTTTCGTAGTGCGTTCAAGCAAACGCTGTAGCCAAGGGATATCGTGTTCCAGCACCCGGCGAATCTGCCGCCTATTTGGGTACTCGCCAAGCTTCAATTCGCTTGGAACAAGTTTGCCATCTACCTGTGTAAATCGCTTTATGAAGGCGCTATCGATAATCTGCGTGCTACGTTGTGGCATCGGTGGCTTGGGCGTGGGAATGCGTTTGTCTGCGGCAAGAATTGCGCTCCGCCACACGCTGCTAATGCCCGGTTGCTCTGGCTCGATGACTTTTCCGAACGCCATCGCGATCCTTTGCTTTGTGGTTTTTCTACCTGCTTTTTTTCGACCGTCGGGATCGCATGGACGGGGTTCCCGCGGTGCGCCGCACCGATGGTGAAGCGGCCGAAGACTGCTCTCCTGAAAGCCGAACCGGCAGAGCAACGAAAAGGTCGAGTAGACAAATGATTTGCTGCACTCTTGCTTCATAACTTCTTGGGCCAAGCCTCCGACTCCACGGTGAATCAGAACTTGCTCGCGAAAATGGTCGAAATCCAGGAAAGGGGCCATCTTCTTTTTCCGGAATTCGAAGACCGCCTTATCAGCAGAAGAGAGGGGGTGGTTGTCCTGCACTAGTTCGATGGGAATAATTTCCTCACCATCTTTCAGGGCATGGAGCTCGGTTCGCTCCATCCAGATGATCTCGCCGACCAGCGGCGGCCGCGATTTTTTCCGGGGCAGTCTGGTCGCCTCCAAGTGCTTACGCCCTCCCTTGGATTTTTCAGGCTTGGCATCTGGGTCTAGTCGAACGACGGCGGTTTTCCCGATCTGGATTTCATCAAGTACGACGCGGTAAATTCCTGCATCTGGGCCTGCGAGAATTCTGAAGGCGGTGTTGTGGATTAGATCCATGCTGACCTCCGCGACGAAATTGGATTGAGTGCCGAGAACGCTGCTCGCGGCAGCAGAACGATCGGCAGATGGGGACGCCATCCACGGCGAAGGTCGAGTGGGATCTTTCCAGACCAGACTGCCTGCCAAAACGCACGTTGTGCGAGATCCATATCACCAAGGGATGCGTACAGCTTGTTCAAAACGAAAGTAAGGGAACGGCCGGGATGGTTTTGGACGACACTTACAGCCGTGTGCTGGGCTGAGCCATTGGCCGCATCACCAAGTGCCCAAGGCATGTTCAAGCGGAGGTTAATCCCAACGCGCTCGTCGTATTCGTTGGGCGTAATCAGAAGCCACGTGATCCCACGTGCCACCCAATACTCACGCTCAATCGTCAATAACTCCTTTTTTCGCTTTTTGGTGATCTCGTCTAGAGGTTTGACGGCAATGGCCAGCAGTTCCAAGGTCCCGTCGTCGTGTTGGAGCAGCAGTAGAAAGTCGGTGCTCATTACCCAATCGTCGGACTCTCCGACGTCCGTAGTCAGTGGGCGTTTGATGCCGAGCCGTTTAGCGATGGTCAGAGTGCCCGGAAATAGCTGGCTACTGACATCAACACGATATGCATTGAGTTCGCTGGGTGCGTCCTCCTGGCTGAGCGGAAACTGCTCGCGAATGTCGAGGATGTTAAGCAGCGATATGGCAAAAAACAGCATAACCCACTCGTGATCGCTGAGGAGTTCGCGTTGTCTGCCATTCCACCGCTGCAGGTGAGATCGCCCACGGCTGGAAGGATCACCGCGCCCGACGCGGTGCCATGGAATGTAGCCTTCGTAAGTGCCTAGACCGCGACCTTGCCGGCGGAAGCGCTCAAGGACTTTTGGTGTGAATCGTTTGGTGGTTCTCATTGATAAATCTCCATTTCGTGGGGCAAGCGATTCCCTCGCTCACACACGTGCTTGCGAAAAAGCGGAAATGGGGGATTGACGGACACCGAATGTGTCCCTAGACTTAAAATTGAAGTAGGTTAAGTCTGGGCGCTCCCCCAGATGGAAAAAAGCGCGAGGCCTAGCCGCCTCGCGTTTTCTATTTTTGGCCTAGTAAATTCTCTGTGTTTCCTCCTGATTACATGTGTTTGTAGTGATCACGCGCCATGAGTCGCTCTGGAAGAACAACAGCATGGCTCTTCCCTCTAGTTGCCGACTTCCCGAATTTTTGTCCGAAGTCCTTGCACGAAGCGCGGGTTCAGTGCCTTTGCGGTTTTCCTTATGTCATGAACTAAGGCCTGTATATGTTCAGGTAGCTCAGAATCTTCGAGTGAAAGCCCCCGCTCTTCAGCTGCCAATCGGTTTAATTCGGCAATTTCCTTCTCGTTAAAATCAAGCGCTTCAAATATCGGTGCCAGCGTACTGGGTGGTGGCACGCGCTTACTGTTCTCAACAGAGCAGTAGTAGCCCGGTGAAATTCCTGCTGCGACTGCAACCGTTACTTGGGATAGCTTTTGTTCTCTACGCCTGCGGCTTAATAAGCTTCCTAGTACCTGTTGCGCCTGAATGGTGTCGGCCATAATTTCCGTCTCTGTCGTAAAAGGTATGACCGTCAAAGACTAAGGAATAAATGTTGGCGCGTGAATGAAAAAACTCGGCAAACTGGTCGGCAGATTTTTCCGCACTGCTGATGGGGGGGGCATGGACGAAAGCACTGAAGCAAGTATTGATTTTTTACGTTTGAAGGTTGCGATCAACTCGTTCAAACATCTGCTGCTTGGTGATCTTCACGAACCAAGAAAAGCTCAAACCGATTCGGTGTTCGAGGCCATCGGTTGCCTGTCAGAAGAAGCATTATTTTCCGAGAGGACTTGGCAGTCCTGGTTTTCAGTCGCCCCAAGGTCACCGAAAATTGAGAAGATCAAGGTAATGGATCGCTGGGTTACTGCCGCACTGAGCCCCCCCAATACCAACTGTGATTTCCAGAACGGATTCTTCCGTAGAGGTTTCTTCTCCGAGATGGTGCATGGGGGGCTGGTTCACGGCTTGCTGGCACCCAGCAAATCAAAGCATCGATTGCATACGCTTACGACCCGCGCCAATGACTACGAGCCGATTTCCTCCTTGCACCTCCACCTTGACGCGATAGAAGTCGATGCGCTTTGTGACGGATTTGGTGATGTTCCCTGGGAAGTCGTAAAAGCAATCGCGGCACAAAGAATCCTTGAACTGCTTGCAGAGAAGTGGTTGCCGAGGCATGGAAGCATCTACACAACGTTTGCATCGAGACAAAGTTTAGAATGGGACGCGGCCGGGGCCGCGGATCGCGCCAAAATTCTGGAGGCATATGCACGTTTCGCTCCAAATTTATTTGACCGAGAAATGGAGAACGGAGCCATCCCAGATTGGAGCCGAGCAGGAATAGATTCTGATGTCCTGCCGCTACACATTTATAAGATGCTATTTTCTTTAGCCGCTGATGCCGAATTTTTGGTTGCCGATCGGTTGGCTGCCTGGTCTCTTGATATCGCAACTGCTGCACTTGCTATGCATGCATTCGCGTGGTCAGATCGATACACAACATTTGGAGGAAGTCGTGTTACCGATGAAATATTGTTTTGGGCAGCGTTCGTCGAAGTGCTATACGAGACTGAGGCATTAGAGCCAGACAGTCGGCAGTTATGCGCCGCAATGGGGCGTTGTGATGCGGAGTGGGGCTTAGCTTCCTTTGCTGTGTTTCAGAGCGCCCGAGAAAGCTACGTCAACGAATTGGACAAAAATGGCCTTTCAGCGAAGGAGGTGTTCTCCGTTGCTATGCAAGCAACCGAGGTGCATGGACTTATTTATGTTGCATGAGTCCGTGTCGCTGCTGGCAGCTTTCTGCTGATTTGAGTTGAGTTGTTAATTTCATGATTCTTCCTGAGCCTTTTCCCGATGAAATGCTCGCCAGTCTCTTGGTGAGACTGGCGAGGGTGAACGGCTATGTGGATTATTGTGATCTTGTAAATCAGCTTTTTCGCGACCATCAGGCAACGTCATTCATTGACACCGAGATCAACTTTCCGATGTTCTGCGAGGCAGTGGGAAGCGCATACGGGCCGCCTCAGGAGTTGACTAGAAATTTGACGAATCTCGGCGCGCAGATGCAACTCGGTGAACTGGATCTGAAAGAGCGGAGGGAGATCGAAGACGGCCATTTGACTCCCCGATTGGGAGAATTCACGTTCTTCGGTACCACCGCGTTGAGTTTTTGCCGCTCTTGTGTGCAGCTCGACATTGAGCAATATGGGTTTTCGTATTGGCATCGCCAACATCAGCTCCCTGTCATGCTCTGCTGCTCGGCACATGGAGATTATCTTTCTCGTTTTGCTTGTCAGCGCTCCCGACTACATCAGTCCTTTCCTCTTCCCGGCGATGCCATGGTGCAGGCGAATGCGGTACTTGAGCCGACCCGAGATAGTCAGTCTGCTTTCTGGTCTGGAATCGCGGCTTTGGCAGATAATATTTTTACGGATCGCTCTGTGCCGTTCGATTCTGGAATAATTCGCGAGGTATTTTTAGATCAGTTACGTGTCAGGGGTTTGTTTACGGCTAGAGGAAAGCTTCGTTCCGCCGAATTTGACGCGGCCTTCAAGCTATTTTTTCCCCATGGCCTAGGGGAATTCGATGCGCCAATGCTAGGGTTTCTCGGAAATCCAAAGCAAATGCTCCGTGGGGTGACCGATTTCGGTAAGAGCCCCCCATTTTTACGCGTGATCCTCATCTATTGGCTGTTTGGCGAGTGGGCAGCTTTCAAGGAGCAATGCGATTGGAGCAGTATCCTTGGTGAACCATTGGCATCGCCTGCCAGGCAAGGTTTTAGTGAGGGCGTTGGCCAAGATCGTGTGAACTCTGACGAGTCGGCTATCCTTTTGGGACACCGGCAGGTTTGCGTGGACTACGCGATGGAGCATCCCGCCCCTTCGCGCCTGGAATTCCTTAAAAACCATTACAGAAGTTTTCGATGGCTTCTTCACCACGATCGCAGTTGGCTTGATGCCCAGTTGCCGGTTCCACCGAAGCAAGTGGTTCAACTTGGACTGTTCGAGTAAGCTGCGTGAGCGAGTCGAGTAGATATTTGGGGTATCTGTAATCCGTGGTTGATTTGTTGTTGTGCACCGAAGTATTGCTATGGCACAAATGTACTGCTGGCGTCAGTCGTCCGAGTTCGGCCAGGAGCCGCCGGTCTCGTTCTTTTTCCAAAGCAGTCGTTCGAGATGACTTGGCCGCTTGGCACGCTCTTTCAGGCGTCTGGCATACTGCGGTTGTTATACTAGCCAGGCTAGAACCGGAGTCGCTGAAAGCAACGCTTTTTTTCAGGACGATCTCACCGTCAACAATATCAATTGATATGCGGTCCCGTCGGGCCGTGTACACCCTGTTAGAAACTCGGAGACGTTTTTCTCATGGTCCAAAAAACCTACGCACTATTCGACCTAATTGGTATTAAGAGCGCTATCAAGGCTGGCGAGGCAGCAACCATCCTTGAACGCTTTTGGAGCATTGCTGACGCTTGGACGAATTCCCAAAGCTTTCCCTCGGTTTCTATTCCTGGGAACGGCTACCGGGCGTCTCCTGATGTATACGTATCAACATTCTCCGACTCCGCATTACTTCACACTGGTGAGGAGATCGAAATCGATGATTTCCTCACCATAGTTCGCAACTTCAAGAACTGCATTGAAAATAACACTTGCAGTTCATATGTAATCATCTCTCGTAACGATGAAATCGCCCAACCATCTATGCCCGCAATTGGCGGGCATCTAATTGGCACAAACATGGTTCCACGGTACAGCAGGGTGGCGGGGTCAGGAAACGCATGGATAAACTTACATCGAGCTGATGCAGCGCTGCACAAGCACAAGGAATGGCACGAAAAACACTCAATATATTGTGTGGGCAAGCAGTCATGTCCACAGGGTGATTCTGTCAAAGACTCCATCGTGTGTGAGGGGCTAATAAATGCGAACCGTATTTTTGCCGTTGAGTAATTCGTGCGTGTCTACCACTCATTCCATCGGACTACGCGTAAAGCCGCGCAGGCCGGTAAATTCAAACGTTTGCCTCAAGCGAATATTAGGTTGAGCTATGACGATTACTGCCGCTTGGGTAAGGACACTGAAAGATTGTAAGGAACTCATCGTCGTCTCCGACAGCCGGCTGAACGGTGGACGGAAGATGGACTGTGGTCAGAAAGTGATTGCGCTGCCTCGCTCAGATGCCTTCATCTGTTTTGCAGGCAGTACGGGTTGGGCCTATCCCTTGATGCACCAAGTCGCAAACGCTATCTCGACCTATGAAAAGAGCGCAAGTCGAGCCCAGGATATATCGGTACTCAAGTCCCATGTCCTGAAGGTGTTTGAGGGCCTGCGCGCCGCCGTACATGACGCAACAGGAGACGAGGGGATCCCGTCAGCTGAGTTTCTCTTTGGCGGGTACTCGTGGATTCGCAAAGAGTTCATGATCTGGAAGATTCACTTTCATGTCCCAAAGCTGCACCAGCCTCCAAAGGGCCTTCAAGCGCAGGCAAAGCTTGTTTCGGAAAGGAGCGGATTTGTTGCAACGCCCGCAAAGACATGGCAGGGACAACCTTGGATTTTCTCA
>JBAQRB010000014.1:0-7222 GCA_049295655.1 Rhodocyclaceae bacterium | reverse complement strand
TTTCCGGGGTGAGAGAGGGAGCTACAACAGGAACCCCGCCGCACCCATCGCCATTCAGATTGTAGCTTTCCGGGGTGAGAGAGGGAGCTACAACTCATCAGCCGGTACAAGGCCGAAGGCGTGAATTGTAGCTTTCCGGGGTGAGAGAGGGAGCTACAACATTTGAGGGCTCCAATGTTGCGGTGACCAAATTGTAGCTTTCCGGGGTGAGAGAGGGAGCTACAACCACCCAAGCCCTTCCCCCTGCGCTTCGGCTATTGTAGCTTTCCGGGGTGAGAGAGGGAGCTACAACAAAGCCGGATGGCCATCACTACCCAGGCGAATTGTAGCTTTCCGGGGTGAGAGAGGGAGCTACAACCAACCCGCAAGCTCCGAATCCATCCGCCGAATTGTAGCTTTCCGGGGTGAGAGAGGGAGCTACAACCCCGTGCCGTCATGGAACACGGGGCAGCTTATTGTAGCTTTCCGGGGTGAGAGAGGGAGCTACAACGATGTCGTAGATGCGCTCGCCGTTGGAAAGATTGTAGCTTTCCGGGGTGAGAGAGGGAGCTACAACCGTACCCCAGGCACCGTTCGCGCCGCCGTAATTGTAGCTTTCCGGGGTGAGAGAGGGAGCTACAACCGGGATGTGGCGAGAGCGCATCGTCTTGATTGTAGCTTTCCGGGGTGAGAGAGGGAGCTACAACATGCCGCCGGATGCGGCGCGGCGGGGGCGGATTGTAGCTTTCCGGGGTGAGAGAGGGAGCTACAACGTCGAGGGCTGACTTCCGGCGAACGGTCAGATTGTAGCTTTCCGGGGTGAGAGAGGGAGCTACAACATTACCGATACAAGCCCCGCGAACGCTTGAATTGTAGCTTTCCGGGGTGAGAGAGGGAGCTACAACCAAGCCACAAACGTTACCGACCCGACGACCATTGTAGCTTTCCGGGGTGAGAGAGGGAGCTACAACTCAGACCCATGATGTACGCCTGAAGCCGGCATTGTAGCTTTCCGGGGTGAGAGAGGGAGCTACAACTCAATCGCAAGGCGGGCGCAGGCTTCGTTGATTGTAGCTTTCCGGGGTGAGAGAGGGAGCTACAACCGCCCATGTGATCGTAAAGTCGCCCGTGTAATTGTAGCTTTCCGGGGTGAGAGAGGGAGCTACAACGGTGCAGCAGCGAATCCTCTCGACCAACGCATTGTAGCTTTCCGGGGTGAGAGAGGGAGCTACAACCTGACGAAGATGGCAAGCGCTTCCAGCGAGATTGTAGCTTTCCGGGGTGAGAGAGGGAGCTACAACCGTGCATTGGGTTTGGCTGGCGCTGCTGCCATTGTAGCTTTCCGGGGTGAGAGAGGGAGCTACAACAACCATGATCGGCTCGTGGTCTCCCGGCGACGCAGCCGGCCGGAAGCGGGCGAGGATCGCATCGAGCAGGCCACCGGCGGCCGGTGCCGTGTCGGCCAGAACCTCGCCCGAAATCCGGTTGCGGCGCCCGACGAGATCCCAGTTCAGATCGACGGCGATCACGATATCGGCCCCCATCGCCCGGCACAGCGAGACCGGCACGGGATTGACCAGGCCGCCGTCGACCAGCAGGCGCCCGTCCTGCAGGACGGGGGTAAACAAGCCCGGCAAGGCGATCGCGGCGCGCACCGTATCGACCACGGAGCCCTCGCGCAGCCAGACTTCGCGGCCGTTGGCCAGATCGGTCGCGACGCAGGCGAACGCCTTCGGCAGCTGCCCGATCCCCTGATCGTTGAACTGCTCGCGGAAGAACTCGACCAGCTTGCCGCCTTCGATCAGGCCGCCACCCATCTTCAGGTCGAGCAGTCCGACGACGGCCTGCCAGCGCAGCTTGCTGACCCACTGCCCGAAGCGCTCGAGTTCGCCGGCGGCATAGGCGGCCCCGACCAGCGAGCCGACCGACGTCCCGCAAACGATCGCGGGCGAGATTCCCGCCCGTTCGAGGACGCGGATTACGCCGATGTGCGACCAGCCGCGCGCCGCGCCGCTGCCCAGCGCCAGATCGATGCAGGGGCGCCGCTGTTTCAAGCGCTGGCGCCGCTCAAAGGCGGACGGCTGAACAGACGTCCCGGCGGCTTCACTGCTCGACTTCCTGAATCGACGTCAGATAGGCCAGCGCATCGTTCACGTCCTTCGCCGGCAAGGCATAGAGGATGCCCTCCTTGGCCGTATCCTCGTCGTGCGGGCGGTCGCCCTTCAGATAAAGATCGACCTGTCTTTTCAGATAGCTGGTGTATTGCCCGACCAGGCGCGGGAACATGCCGCGCCCCTTGCCGGCCTTGCCGTGGCAGGCAGCGCAGCTTTTCTGGAAGACCCGCTCGCCGTTTTCGATATCGCCCTCGGCGCGCGGAACGATCATCACCTTCTGCATGGCGGTCAGCCGGGTCAGCGCATCGTCGTCGTCCTTGAATACGGGCTGCTTGGTCGGCAGTTCGATCTGCGTCAGATAGGCGGCGACTTCCTTCATGTCGGCGTCCGACAACTCGCGCTCCTCGGTGTAGGGAACCATCGGGATATTGATGCGGACACGCTTCTGAAACGATTTGAGCTGCTGCTCGATGTACTTCTGCAGCTGCCCGGCGATGCGCGGATACTCGCCCTTCTTGCCGCCGGAACCGAATTCGCCGTGACAGGCGGCGCAGGGGCCGTAAATCTCCTTGGCTTTCTCAAAACTCTGGGCGTGGGCCGGGACGGCCGCGGCAACGCCGAGCAGCAGTCCGAGAAGAACGAATACCTGTTTGATTTTACTCATGAAAACCTCTACGAAAGCCAGTGGCGGATTGTACGCAGGGCGTGTTCCTGCGCCTTGATCGGGGTCAAAAGCCGCCCCGCTACTTCAGCCTGAAAAAGCCGCGAATCGGGTGTCCGGCGACGGTGACGATCATGCGCCTGCCCCCGGCTGTTTCGCATACGACTTGACGAACGGCCACTGCCGGCGGCTGACCGGCAGTTTTTCGTCGATGCCGCGCAGCAGCGCCTGCCACTGCGTCTCGGCGTCGTCCGCGGGATTCCTTTCGAAGCCAGAAATGGCCTCCCTGGCGACCAGCACGCTGCGATGCAGACGGATGAAACGCTCGCTGAACTCGTGCTCGAGCTGGGTCAGCGATTCGTCGAGCAGGTACTCGCGCGCCGCCGTTCGCGCCGTCACGTACTTGAGGTCGGCCTTCAGATAGAGCACGTCGGCGAGCGGAATGAGCAACAGCCGGCCGCGCTCGTGACAAGAGAGGTGCGTACGCGCCGTCCGCTGCAGGCCGGCGAGTACCTGCGGCGGCAGCGGACGGCCCGGCCGCGCCTTCTGCAGCGCGGCCAGCAGGCGCTGGGCGCGCACCGGCTTCAGGAGGTAATCGACGGCATTGAGCTCGAAGGCCTGCACGGCGTAAGCGTCGTAGGCGGTGACAAAAATCACCGCCGGCGGCTGCGCGAGCTGCGCCAGATGGCGCGCCAGCTCGATGCCGTCCATTGTCGGCATGCGGATATCGACGAGCAGCACATCGACGGGAACGTCCGAAATCTCTGCTCTCGCGGCAATCGCCGCCAGCGCCTGCAGGCCGTCGCCGGCCTCGGCGAGCAGCACGTTGGGCGCCTCCGGCGCGACGTCGGCGAGCAGGTCGCGCAGACGCGCGCGCGCCGGCGCCTCGTCATCGACGACGATCACCGAAAGCGGGGAAATGGCCGCAACGGCAGGCAAGGCACTCATGGCTGCGAACTTCGCGAGTTGCGGCAGGGCAGAACAATCCGCACGCGATACGCGCGCCGGCCGTCGGCGAGCGCAACTTCTCCGGCGTCGAGGCGCGCCTCGAGATCGTAGTGGAGCGCCAGGCGCTCGCGGATGTTGTCGAGCGCCATACGATTGCCGCTGTGGTGTTCGACGCCGCCGAGGCAGGGGTTATGCACCTCGATGTGCAGGGCGTCGCCGCTGCGGGCAAAACGGATGCGCAAGGTGCCCGTCTCGCCGGAAGGTTCGATGCCGTGATAGACGGCATTCTCGAGCAGCGGCTGGAGCATCAGCGGCGGCACCTTGAGGTCGGCCGGCACGTCGGCGATTTCCCATTCGACGTGCAGGCGATCGCCCAGACGCAGCTTCTCGAGGTCGAGATACTGGCGGCACAAGGCGATTTCGTCGGCGAGCGGCAGCAGTTCGCGATGATCGCGCATCAGCGCGCGGAAAAGCTCGGCGAGTTCCTCGAGCGCCGTTTCGGCGCGCCGCGGTTCGGCGCGAATCAGCGAGAGTACGGCGTTGAGGCTGTTGAACAGGAAATGCGGGCGGATGCGCGCGGTCAGCGCCTGCAGCCGCGCCTCGCTCAAGGCCGGCGAAAAAGCCCGGGCGCGCAGCGAAAAATAGAAAAGCAGCGCGCCGGCCACCATGGCGCCGAGCAGGCCGGCGCGCAGCAGGCGTTGCCAGCCGCCGTCATCGAAGGCCATGAAGCGCCAGAAATCGAGCAGCAGGACCGATGATCCGGCGGCCAGCAACAGCACCGCCGCCTGCGCCAGCGGCAACGGCAGACGGCGCAGCAGGTCGCCGAGCACGGCAAGCGCGGCGAGATTGAACAGCAACAGCGGCTGCACCCACGCCGCCATCTCGACGTAATGCGCCAGCCAGTCGGTGACGCCCCGGCTCTGCAGCAGCGCGGCGGCCAGCGCCAGCAGATTGACACCGAGCAGGATGCGCAGCATCACGCCCGAATTGCGGAAGTCCGGCAGCGGCAGGCCCGCCGGGTTTTGCTTTATACTTGGCATTTGCTTGAAATGGCGCCCAAACAGGTTCTCCGAGCCATTCTAGCCCACGAACCGACCCCCATCATGAGCCAATCGAACGCTACCCCCCCCGCCAGCCAATACACCTGGGCCGGCCGCTTCTCCGAGCCGATGTCCGACCTCGTCAAACGCTACACGGCATCGGTCGATTTCGACAAACGCATGTGGCCGCAGGACATCCGCGGTTCGCTGGCGCACGCCACGATGCTCGCCAAACAGGGGATCATCTCGGCGCAGGATCTGGCCGACATCGAGCGCGGCATGGCGCAGGTGAAGAGCGAAATCGAGTCGGGCGAATTCGAATGGTCGCTCGACCTCGAGGACGTGCACCTCAACATCGAAAAGCGCCTGACGACGCTGGTCGGCGACGCCGGCAAGCGCCTGCATACCGGCCGCTCGCGCAACGACCAGGTGGCGACCGACATCCGCCTCTACCTGCGCGATTCGATCGACGACATCCTGCTGCTCCTGCAGCAATTCCAGCGCAACCTGCTCGACCTCGCCGAGCGCGAAGCGGCCACCCCGATGCCCGGCTTCACGCACCTGCAGGTCGCGCAGCCGGTCACTTTCGGCCACCACCTGCTGGCCTACTTCGAAATGACGCGGCGCGACGCCGAGCGCTTTGCCGACGTGCGCCGCCGGACCAACCGCCTGCCGCTCGGCGCCGCCGCGCTGGCCGGAACGACCTACCCGATCGACCGCGAATTCGTCGCCGCGCAGCTCGGCTTCGACGGCGTCTGCGAGAACTCGCTCGACGCCGTTTCCGACCGCGACTTCGCGATCGAATTCTGCGCCGCGTGCGCGCTGCTGATGATGCACTTCTCGCGCATGTCGGAAGAACTCGTGCTGTGGATGAACCCGCGCTTCGGCTTCGTCCGGATCGCCGACCGTTTCTGCACCGGCAGCTCGATCATGCCGCAGAAGAAGAACCCCGACGTTCCCGAACTCGCGCGCGGCAAGACCGGCCGCGTCTACGGCCACCTGACCGCGCTGCTCACCCTGATGAAGGGCCAGCCGCTGGCCTACAACAAGGACAACCAGGAAGACAAGGAGCCGCTGTTCGACGCCGTCGACACGGTCACCGACACGCTGCGCATCTTCGCCGACATGATCACCGGCATCAGCGCGCGCCCCGAGAACATGCGCGACGCGCTGCGCCAGGGCTTCGCCACGGCGACCGATCTCGCCGACTACCTGACGCGCAAGGGTCTGCCGTTCCGCGACGCGCACGAAGCGGTTGGCCTCGCCGTTCGCCGCGCCGAGGAACTCGGCGTCGACCTGCCGCAGCTGTCGCTCGCCGAACTGCAGAAGTTCTCGCCGCTGGTCGCCGACGACATCTTTGCGGTGCTCACCGTCGAAGGTTCGCTCGCTTCGCGCAACCACATCGGCGGCACCGCGCCGGAGCAGGTACGCGCAGCGATCGGTCGCGCGCGCGGCCGGATCTGACCCACAAGGCAAGCGCTCGCCCGCTCAAGTCCGTTGAGCGCGCAGCGGACCTCTGTTATATTAGATAAGTCTAATATAACAGAGGTTGGCCATGAGCAAGTCATTCAGCACGATCACGCACGATGTCGCCAAGGCACTCGGCACACTGCGCGATGAAATCCCGGAAACCATGCAGGGCTTCAACGCGATGGCCAAGTCGGCGCTCGCGCCGGGTGCGCTTTCGGCGCTCGACAAGGAGCTGCTCGCGCTGGCCATCGGCGTTGCCAGCAAGTGCGACGCGTGTATCGGATTCCACGTCAAGGCACTGATCCGCCTCGGCGTCAGCCGCGAACAGTTCATGGAAACGCTCGGCGTATGCACCTATATGGGCGGCGGTCCGGTGCTGATGTACGCCGCCGAAGCGGTGCGCGCCTACGAGGAATTCTCTGCCGCCAGCAAGCCTGCTTGAACGCGGCGGAAAAACAAAAACGCCGCTGACGGGTCAGCGGCGTTTTCAATGGGAGAAACGGAAAAAGCGATCAGCCCTTGGCGACGCCTTCGAACAGCTTCTGCAACTCGCCGTCCTGATACATCTCCTTCATGATGTCGCAACCGCCGACAAACTCGCCGTTCACGTAAAGCTGCGGAATCGTCGGCCAGTTGGCGAAATCCTTGATGCCGTTGCGAATTTCCGGATTTTCCAGAACGTTAACGCTGAAGAAATCGGTCACGCCGCAGGCCTTGAGCACCTGCACCGCCGTTGCCGAAAAGCCGCACTGCGGAAACTGCGGCGTCCCCTTCATGTAAAGCGTTACCGGGTGGCCCGTAACCTGTTCCTTGATCAGCTGTTGCACGTCCATGGGGGAGACCTCTAATAGTTGAGTGAATTCATCAGGAATTAGTGTACCGGCTTCCCCCGTCCGGCGTCAACGCATGGCGACGGATGGTGACGCGGCAGCCGATCAAACCGATCAACTGCTGGGCGAACCCAGCCGCCCGCCGCTGACGCGGTCGATTCCGGCCAGATCCGGCCAGGT
>JBAQRB010000013.1:0-2344 GCA_049295655.1 Rhodocyclaceae bacterium | reverse complement strand
ACCATCGCCGAACGGATGTCGTGCAGGCTGTCGACCGGCGGAACCGGGAAATAGCCGCCCTTGACACCCGGACGGTGACCGGTGCTGCCGCCGCCGTCGACCTTCTCGCCGGAAGTCCATGCGGCTTCCTGCGAGTAGATCTTGACGTTGCAGCCCGACATGTCGACGTTCCACTCGACCGAGTCGAAGATGAAGAATTCGGGTTCCGGACCGAAGTAGGCGGTATCGCCAATGCCCGTGGACTTCAGGTAGGCTTCGGCGCGCTTGGCAATCGAGCGCGGGTCGCGGTCGTAGCCACGGCCGTCGGCCGGATCGACGACGTCGCAGGAGATGACAATCGTCGTTTCGTCGAAGAAGGGATCGACAAAGGCGGTCGAAGGATCCGGCATCAGCAGCATGTCGGAAGCCTGGATGCCCTTCCAGCCGGCGATCGACGAGCCGTCGAAAGCGTGGCCGGATTCGAACTTGTCTTCGTTAAAGGCGCTGACCGGAACGGTCACGTGCTGCTCTTTGCCGCGGGTATCGGTGAAACGGAAATCGACGAACTTGGCGTCGTTTTCCTTGACCATCTTGATGACGTCTTGCGAGCTTGCCATGTAAAAGTCTCCTGAGCTGGTGCCGGTCACTCCGGCGACAATCGAAAATCGGTGGGTGATTCGCTGCATCGATCAGCAGAAACCGTGCCAATCCATGCGCGCGCAACGGGATATTGTGCCATAAGGGAAATTTGTTTTCCCGACGTTTTTGCGATGCACCAACAATGTGCGTAACGCATCGTAACCGCACCAACTCGGTGCCAACGGCGCACTTTGTTCATTCCCCTTGCTTTCCTGTCAAGTCGGCAGAGGAACTTCATCGCCCGAAGGCACGTCGAAAGTTCGCGCCGGCACCACAGCACGCCGAAGGCTGACACTGGCACCACAAACCCAAAGGCTGGTGCTAGTACCATAGCCCCAAAAGCTGGCACCGGTGATTTATACTTCCGCCTCCGCAACCCGAGCCTGTCCAAACGCCATGGGAAGACTGACCGAACTTTTGAAACTCGCCGAGTCGCGCGCGCTCGGACTCAAGCTTCCCTATGCCGGCGCACTGACGCCACAGGAAGCGCACGAAGTCTGGCAACTGGCCCCCGGCGCGAAACTGGTCGATGTGCGCACCCATGCCGAATGGGACTGGGTCGGCCGCATCCCCGGCGCGGCCGAAATCGAATGGCTGAGCTATCCCGGCAACCGGCCCAATCCGGATTTCCTTGCCCAGTTCAGGCAGCAGGTCGATCAGGAAGCGCTGGTCATGTTCATCTGCCGCAGCGGCGTGCGTTCGCACAACGCGGCGGAACTCGTCAGCGCTGCCGGGCATACGGCGTGTTACAACGTTCTCGAAGGCTTCGAGGGCGACAAGGACGCCAACGGGCAGCGCGGCAAGGTCGGTGGCTGGCGCCGCGCCGGACTGCCCTGGCACAACTGAACCGCGACGCGCAGAACGGCCCCGGCCTTTCGTTGCACAACGCACATCGCCTGCCGGGCATCCCCAACACGGCCGTCGCGGCTGATCACTTTTTTGCTTGACTCGAGATTCCGTAATGAACACCGCAACCATCGCCTTCGACCGCTTCAACCAGTTGCAGGACGACGCCTGCCACGAACGCATCCGCGCCGCGCGCGCGCGCCTCGGCAAGCGGGCCGTGCTGCTCTGCCACCACTACCAGCGCGCCGACGTCTACCAGTACGCCGACCTGACCGGCGACTCGCTCAAACTCTCGCGCCTCGCCTCGCAGACCGACTCGGAATACATCGTCTTCTGCGGCGTGCACTTCATGGCCGAGGTCGCCGACATCATGTCGAAGCCGCACCAGATCGCGATCCTGCCCGACCTCGCGGCCGGCTGTTCGATGGCCGACATGGCCAACCTGGCCAAGGTCGAACGCTGCTGGCGCGAACTCAACGAAGTGCTCAACGCCGACGAACAGGTCACCCCGGTCACCTACATCAACTCGGCGGCCGACCTCAAGGCTTTCTGCGGCGAGCGCGGCGGCATCGTGTGCACCTCGTCGAACGCCGGAACGATCGCCAAGTGGGCCTTTGAACGGCGCGAAAAGATCCTCTTCTTCCCCGACCAGCACCTCGGTCGCTGGACCGGCGCGCAGATGGGCATCCCACTCGACGAAATGATGGTCTGGGACCCCGATCTCGAACTCGGCGGACTGACGCCGGCACAGATCCACAAGGCCAAACTGCTGCTCTGGAAGGGACACTGCTCGGTGCACCAGATGTTCCAGCCGGCGCACATCCAGAAATTCCGCAGCCAGCACCCGGCAGGCTTGGTCATTTCGCACCCGGAATGCAGC
>JBAQRB010000012.1:0-2291 GCA_049295655.1 Rhodocyclaceae bacterium | reverse complement strand
GCTACACCTTCTGCCCGGACATCTGCCCGACGACGCTGAGCGAGGTGTCGCTGATCATCGACCGGCTCGGCAAGGACGCCGAGCGCCTGCAGCCGCTGTTCATCACCGTCGATCCCGAGCGCGACAGCGCCGCCGTGCTGCGCGACTACACGGCCTTTTTCCACCCGCGCATTTTCGGCCTGACCGGTTCGCCGGCGCTGGTGCGCCGCGCTGCCGACAACTTCAAGGTGCGCTACGAGAAGGTGCTCGAACCCGGCGCGCCGCCCGGACAGTATTCGGTCGATCACTCGGCCGGCATGTACCTGCTCGGGCCGGACGGGCGCTATCTCCGCAAATTCGCCTACGCCACGCCGCCGCAGGAAATCGCCACACGGATCGGCGAAATCATGGCCGCCAGCGAAGCGCAGCCGCAGGGCCGGCGCAGCCGCTTCGGGCGCTAGTTTTTCGCTTCCTCGCCGCCGGCGTGCCGGCGGAAAGCCCGCAAAAGCAGCAGGTCGTAGGCGATCTTGAGCCCCCCGCAGGCGATCAGCGGCGCCGCCAGCCAGCCCGAGGCGAGCAGCGCCGCGCCGAGCGTCGGGCTGATCGCCGCGGCGAGGCTGCGCGGTACGGCGGTAAAGCTCGCGGCGGCGGCCCGCTCTCCCGGCGTGACGACGCTCATGACAAAGGCGCTGCGCGTCGGAACGTCCATCTGCGAGAGCAGCGCACGCACGAAAAGCAGGCCAATGGCCAGTTCGATGCCGGGCGCCAGGGCGGCGAGGATCAGGCAGACATTGGCCGGGATGTGGGTAAAGACCATGGTGTTGAGCAGGCCGATGCGCCGCGCAACCGCTGGCGCCGCGAGCTGCGACGCCGCGCTGAGCAGGCCGGCCCAGAAAAAGAAGCTGCCGGCCGCCGCCAGCGAGAGATCGAAACGCTGGAACAGCCAGAGTGCCAGCAGCGAGTTGATCACCAAGCCGCCGGCAAAGGCATCGAGCGAAAACAGCGCGGCGAGCCGCACGACGATGCCGCGCGATGCCTGCAGCGGCGTTGGCGTACTCTGCGCGGCGGCGGGTGCTCGCGGCAAGCGGCGATAGAGCAGCCAGACGGCGGCGCCGATCAGGCCGTAGAGGACGAACATGGCGCGCAACGCCGAGAGTGGCGGCAGTGCGTAGCGCGTCGACAGCCATTCGGGAATACCGGCGGCCAGCGCGCCGAACGCGGCGAACAGCGCGCCAAACAGAGAATAGCGGGCGAACAGGGCGGTGCGCGCGGCGCCCTGGCCGGCGTCGGCCAGCCGCGTGTGTTCAAGCGGCAGAAAAACGCTGACATCGCCCGAGCTGGGGTTCAGCGTGCCGGCGAAAGCGATCAGCAGGAGCGGCCAGAAGGCGGACTGCGCGGCGAATGCCAGGCCGGTCGTCAGCATCAGCAGCGCGGCGCCGAGCAGCAGATTCCGGGTTTGAAAACGATGTCCCCAGGCGCCGACCAGCAGCGTCGCCAGCGCCGAGCCGAGCAGCGTGCTCGTGCTGAGGATGCCGACGTCGAGCGTGCCGAAGCCAAGCGCCAGCAGGTACGCCGGCAGGAGGACGGCGACGTAGCCGTCGGCGAATGCCCGCAGCGCCCGGGCGAGCAGCAGGGGCAGGGCGGCGGGATCGACGCCGGCGGGCAGGAGCAGGCGGCTCATCGGGGGCGGATGGTCTGCTTCGTCAAACCCGCTCGAGCGCTGCCCGGATGCGGGCTATCGTCTCTTCGACCGGGGCCTGGCGCGATACCTCGAGGCCGAGCGCACGGGCAATCGTATTGACCCGCAATGGGTTGAGCGGAATGCCGCCGGCGTCGATGGCGGCGATCAGCGCGCGCGCATGGCGGATTTCGGGCGGCAACGCCGTACCGAAGCGCGACTGGTACCAGGCGCGCAGGCGATTCAGCGGGTTGTGGGATTGCTTCATGGCGAGCGCCTACTTCCGTTTGGCGCGCGGATGCGCCTGATCGTAGACGCTGGCCAGATGCTGGAAATCGAGGTGGGTATAGACCTGCGTCGAGGCGATGCTGGCGTGGCCGAGCATTTCCTGCACAGCGCGCAGGTCGCCGGAAGACTGCAGCACGTGCGAGGCGAACGAGTGGCGCAGCATGTGCGGATGCACCTGCGTCGGCAAGCCCTGGCGGAGCGCCAGCCGCTCGAGGCGGCGCTCGATCATGCGCATGCCGAGGCGGCCGCCGCGCTGGCCGACGAAAAGCGCGATCTCGCCGGGGGCCGCCAGTTCGCCGCGCCGCGCCGTCCACGCCGCGACCGCTGCGCGCGCCTTGCTGCCGAC
>JBAQRB010000011.1:0-9642 GCA_049295655.1 Rhodocyclaceae bacterium | reverse complement strand
CGCGCGCGCAGGCCGACCGCGTGCTGTACCGGCAGGCAATCCGCGCGCGGCTCGAGAACCAGCCCAACCTGACGCTCTTTGCGCAGGCCTGCGACGACCTGATCGTCGAAGGCGACCGCGTCGTCGGCGCGGTCACCCAGCTCGGCGTACGTTTCTCGGCGCGCGCCGTCGTGCTCACCGCCGGCACCTTCCTGAACGGCCTGATCCACGTCGGCATGCAGAACTACACCGGCGGGCGCATGGGCGATCCGCCGTCGCTGTCGCTCGCCGCGCGCCTGCGCGAGCTGGCCTTGCCGGCTGGCCGCCTGAAGACCGGGACGCCGCCGCGCCTCGACGGCAAGACGATCGATTTCTCGGTGATGGAGGAGCAGCACTCGGACGACCCGCTGCCGGTCTTCTCCTTTCTCGGCAGTGCGGCGCAGCATCCGCGCCAGTTGCCGTGCTGGATCACCAACACCAATGCGCGCACGCACGACATCATCCGCGCCAACCTCGACCGTTCGCCGATGTACGCCGGTGTCATCGAAGGCGTCGGGCCGCGCTACTGCCCGTCGATCGAGGACAAGATCCACCGTTTCGCGGCCAAGGACAGCCACAACGTCTTCCTCGAGCCCGAGGGGCTGGCGACGCACGAGATCTACCCGAACGGGATTTCGACGAGCCTGCCGTTCGACGTGCAGCTGGCCATCGTTCGCTCGATCCGCGGCATGGAGAACTGCCACATCCTGCGCCCCGGCTACGCCATCGAATACGACTACTTCGACCCGCGCGGCCTGAAGGACAGCTTCGAGACGAAGACGATAGTCGGGCTTTTCTTTGCCGGCCAGATCAACGGCACGACGGGCTACGAGGAAGCCGCCGCGCAGGGCCTGCTGGCCGGCGCCAACGCCGCGCTGCAGGTGCAGGGGCGCGATGCGTGGTCGCCGCGCCGCGACGAGGCCTATCTCGGCGTGCTGGTCGACGACCTGATCACGCGCGGTGTCGCCGAACCCTACCGCATGTTCACGAGCCGCGCCGAGTACCGTCTGTCGCTGCGCGAGGACAACGCCGACCTGCGCTTGACCGAGCACGGTCGGCGCCTCGGGCTGGTCGATGACGCCCGCTGGGCGGCATTCAGCGCCAAGCGCGAGGCGATCGCCCGCGAGCAGGAGCGCCTCCGGTCGACTTGGGTGCATCCGTCGAAGGTCAGCGCCGAGGAAGCGACCCGCGTGCTCGGCAAGCCGATCGAGCGCGAGTATTCGCTGCACGACCTGCTGCGCCGGCCGGACGTCGATTACGCGACGCTGAGCAGCCTGCAGGCCGGCATTGAAGCGCCTGGCGGCGAGCCGCTCGACGCGCAGGTGATCGAGCAGGTCGAGATCCAGGCCAAGTACCAGGGTTACATCGACCGCCAGCTCGGCGAGGTGGCGAAAAGCCTGGCCAACGAGGAAGCGCGCCTGCCCGACGATTTCGACTACGGCCTGATCGGCGGCCTGTCGAAGGAAGTGCAGCAGAAGCTCGCGCAGCACCGGCCGCAGACGATCGGCCAGGCCTCGCGCATCCAGGGCATCACGCCGGCTGCCGTCTCGATGCTGCTGGTTTATCTGAAACGCGGCGTGCTCAACGCACCCGACGATCGGGGCTGAGCGATGGATCAGGCGACACAACTGACGCAGGGCCTGGCAGCGCTCGGCATCGAATTGCCGGCGGCGACACAGGGCAAGCTGATCGCCTATCTCGCCCTGCTGCAGAAGTGGAACAAGACTTTCAGCCTGACCGCGCTGCGCGACCCGGCGCTGGCGGTCAGCCATCATCTGCTCGATTCGCTGGCGATCCTGCCTTTCGTCGGCGACGGTCCGCTGCTCGACGTCGGCAGCGGCGGCGGCCAGCCGGGGATTCCGCTGGCCATCGTGCGCCCCGAGCTGCGCATCACGCTGCTCGACAGCAATTCGAAGAAAACGGCGTTTCTGCGCCAGGCCGCGATCGAGCTCGAACTGCCGAATATTGCCGTACACTGCGGCCGCGTCGAGCAGTACCAGCCGCCGGAAAAATTCGCGGCGATCGTCTCGCGCGCCTTTTCCGAGCTCGCCGATTTCGTCGCGCTGTCGCGTCCGCTGCTGGCGCCCGGCGGGCGCTGGCTGGCGATGAAGGGGGTCTGGCCGCACGAGGAAATCGCGCGCCTGCCGGACGATGCGTGCGTCGAAGCGGTGCATCGGCTCGACGTGCCCGGCGTCGACGGCGAGCGCCATCTGGTGGTCGTCAGCAATGCCGGCCGGCAGCGGCCAGGGGAGAATTGAGTTGGCGAAAATACTGGCGGTAACCAACCAGAAGGGCGGCGTCGGCAAGACGACGACCGCGGTCAATCTGTCGGCGTGCCTCGCGGTACTCGGCCAGCGCGTGCTGATGGTCGACCTCGATCCGCAGGGCAACGCGACGACCGGCTGCGGCGTCCTGAAGCGCGAAGCGCTGCCGAGCGTCTACCAGATCCTGATCGGCCGCTCGACGCTGGCCGACGCGCGGATCCGGACCGAGTTCGGCTTCGACATCCTGCCGGCCAACCGCGAGCTGGCCGGCGCCGAGGTCGACCTGATCGACATGGGGCGGCGCGAATACCGTCTGCGCGAGGCGATGGCCGAGGTGCGCGGCGAGTACGACTTCATCCTGATGGACTGCCCGCCGGCGCTCAACATGCTGACCGTGAACGGCCTGGTCGCCGCCGAGGCGGTGATGATCCCGATGCAGTGCGAGTATTACGCGCTCGAGGGGCTGACCGACCTCGTCGCCACGCTGAAAAAGGTGCGCGCCAATCTCAATCCGGTGCTCGAGATCGAGGGCCTGCTGCGCACCATGTACGATCCGCGCTCGACGCTGACGCAGCAGGTCTCGGCCGAGCTCGAGGGGCACTTCGGCGACAAGGTGTATCGCACGATCATCCCGCGCAACGTCCGTCTGGCCGAAGCGCCTTCGTACGGCAAGCCGGTCGTCGCTTTCGACCGCAATTCGCGCGGTGCACAGGCCTACCTTTCTCTGGCGCAGGAAATGCTGGATCGCCGCGATGGCAAGACCGACGGCGCTGCGTGCGCCGTTGCAACGGGAGCAGAAGCATGAAATTGAAGGGACTCGGCCGCGGACTCGACGCACTGCTCGCCGGCAACGAAGCGCAGGGCAAAGAGCAGCAGCGCTCGCTGCCGGTCGGCAGCCTGCAGCCCGGCAAGTACCAGCCGCGCACGCAGATGGACAGCGCAGCGCTCGAGGAACTGGCCGCGTCGATCCGTGCCCAGGGCCTGATGCAGCCGATCCTCGTGCGCCCGGTCGGCGAGAAATTCTCCGACGAGCGCTACGAGATCATTGCCGGCGAACGCCGCTGGCGCGCCGCGCAGATCGCCGGTCTTGCCGAAGTGCCGGCGCTGATCCGCGAAATTCCCGACGAGTCGGCGCTGGCCATGGCGCTGATCGAGAACATCCAGCGCGAAAACCTCAACCCGCTCGAGGAGGCGCTCGGCCTGCAGCGCCTGATCGACGAGTTCTCGATGACGCACCAGCAGGCGGCCGATGCGGTCGGCCGCTCGCGCCCTGCGGCGTCCAACCTGTTGCGCCTGCTGCAGCTGGCCGCGCCGGTGCAGGAGCTGCTGATGCGCGGCGAGATCGACATGGGTCATGCCCGCGCGCTGCTGCCGCTGGCCGGTGATCTGCAGGTCCTGCTCGCGCAACGCATCATCCAGAAGGGCCTCTCGGTGCGCGAAGCCGAGCGGCTGGTGAAAAACGCCCTGAAGCAGCCGAAGGCGGTCGAGGAACGGAAGCCGGACCGCGATCTCTTGCGTCTGCAGGACGAGCTGGCCGATCTGCTCGGCGCGCAGGTCGAGATTCGCAGCAACCGGAAAGGCGCCGGCAAGGTGCACATCGAGTTCGGCAATCTCGATCAGCTCGAAGGCATATTGCAGCGCCTGCGCGCTTGATGCAGTGCAGCATCGGTACGTTCGAGCAGCCCCGTCCTGTGGCCGCGAACAGCCTGCAGCACTGGATCTGGAGTCTTTTTTGCATCTGCGGTTTGATTCTTATATAAGACTCTGATAGACTTGCTGGGTTTTGGAGGGCTGGCCGTGCATCCTCAAGTCCGTTGGGTGCTCAGCTGTCAGTTGCTGGTGACGCTGGTTGCCGCGCTGGTGGCGGGTGTGGTGCAGGGCATCGACGCTGCGGTATCCGCGGCGTTCGGCGGTGGAATTGGAGTCATTAGCGCTTACGCCTACGTGTGGCGAGCGTTACGAGGATCAGGGGCGTCAGATCCCGACCCGAAAAAAGCATTTCACGCCCAGGTATTAGGCGAAGGTTACAAGTTTGCCGTAACCATTCTGCTTTTTGCCTTGGTGTTCAAGAGCTACGGACAGCTTGCGGCATTACCGCTGTTTCTGGCTTACGCGGCAACGATTGTTGCCTATTGGATGGCGCTGCTCCGGCGGCGTTAGGCAAATTGGGGGAAATATGGCTTCTGGCGAGGCGCTTACGACGAGTGCGTATATCAGCCATCACTTGACCAACCTGAAGGTCGGTCATGGCTTCTGGACCTTTCACCTTGATACCCTGCTGGTCTCGGGTATCCTCGGCCTGATCGTATTCGGCGGTATGGCGATGCTGGCCAGCAGGGCCACCGCTGGTGTGCCGACCGGCTTGCAGAATCTGGTCGAGATGGTGCTGAATTTTGTCGATCAGCAGGTCAAGGATACCTATCACGGCAAGAGCCCGCTGGTGACGCCGCTGGCGATCACCATCTTCATCTGGGTTTTTGTGATGAATGCGATGGACTTGATTCCGGTCGATTTCCTGCCGCTGACCCTCGGTGCTGCCGGCGTTCATTATTTCAAGGCCGTGCCGACAACCGATCCGAACCTGACGTTCGGCATGTCGCTGACCGTGTTCGTGCTGATGATCATCATGAACTTCAAGGTCAAGGGCGCCGGTGGTTTCATGCACGAAGTGTTCACCGTGCCGTTCGGCGCCAAGCTCGCGCCGATCAATTTCCTGTTCCGTGTCATCGAGGATATCGCCAAGCCGATTTCGCTTTCGTTGCGGTTGTTCGGCAACATGTACGCCGGTGAAATGGTGTTCATCCTGATCGCGCTGCTTGGTATTTATCAGTTGCCGCTGGCCTTGCCCTGGGCGCTGTTCCATATCCTGATCATTACGCTGCAGGCCTTCGTATTCATGATGCTCACCATTGTGTATATGTCGATGGCCAGCGAGTCGCACGGCTAAGCTGTACAGTTTTTGCTGCAACCGGTTTGATTCACGTTTTTACTTTTTTTGATTAACCCATTCAGTACGTTTTACTAGGAGAAACTAATGGAAGCTGCTCTGTCCCTGTTGCTTGGTAACACCGCCATCGCCGTCGCCATCCTGATCGGTGCAGGTGCCCTCGGTACCGCTATCGGCTTCGGTATCCTCGGTGGTCGCTTCCTCGAAGGCGCTGCCCGTCAGCCGGAAATGATCCCGGTTCTGCAGGTCAAGATGTTCATCGTTGCCGGTCTGCTCGACGCCGTGACCATGATCGGTGTCGGTATCGCTCTGTTCCTGCTCTTCGCGAACCCCTTCATCGCCGTCGTCAAGGGCTAATCGCTCCTCCTTTCGGATTAACTCTTAACAGGAGGTTAGCGTGGACATCAACGCAACGTTGATTGGCCAGGCGATCTGGTTTGGTATCTTCATCTGGATTACGATGAAGTATGTTTGGCCGCCGCTGCAAAATGCGATGGCCGAACGCCAAAAACTGATCGCTGACGGCCTTGCGGCCGGCGAACGCGGCAAGACCGAGCTTGAGCTTGCTGCCAAGCGTTCGGCCGAAGCCCTGCGTGAGGCCAAGGAAAAAGCAGCTGAAGTCATCGCCGGAGCCGACAAGCGCGGTTCCCAGATGGTTGAGGAAGCCAAGCTGGCAGCTAAAGTCGAAGCCGACAAGGTGGTTGCTGCCGCCAAAGCCGAAATCGAACAGGAAGTTGAACGCGCTCGTGCTTCATTGCGTGACCGTGTCGCCGAACTCGCTGTGGCGGGTGCCGAGCGCATCCTGAAGCGCGAAGTCGATGCCAACGCGCACGCCGATATGCTGCGCGCGCTCAAGCAGGAACTCTAAGCCCATGGCCGAACTCGTCACCATCGCGCGCCCCTACGCTGAAGCGGTTTTCCGCATCGCAAAGGAAAACAAGGCGCTGGCGGCTTGGTCCGAGCGGTTGTCGTTGCTTTCCGCAATCGCCGGGGATGCCCAGATGCGCAGCTGCATCGGCAATCCCCAATTGTCGGCCACGCAGAAGAGTGATCTCTTCAAGGCGCTGGTCGGCAAGGCGGTGGATGGCGTCGAAGCCAATCTGATCGACGTGCTCGCCGAAAACGAGCGGCTTTCCGTGTTGCCCGAAATTGCGGGTCTCTTCGAGGCGCTCAAGGGCGCTGAAGAAGGTGTCACGGATGCCACGATCCATAGTGCCTTCCCGCTTGACGAGAAGCAGCGCCAGGATCTCATCGCGGATCTCGAAGCGCGCTTCAAAACCCGGCTAACTGCCGAAGTGGTCGTCGATCAATCCCTGATCGGCGGCGTCAAGATTGTGGTTGGCGACCAGGTTCTCGATACTTCCGTGCGCGGAAAACTCGAGAGCATGGGGTTGGCGCTCAAGAACTAGGAGAATTTTGATGCAGTTGAATCCTTCCGAAATTAGCGAACTGATCAAGGGCAAGATCCAGAATCTTGAGATCAGCGCCGATCTGCGCACGCAGGGCACCGTCGTTTCGGTGACCGACGGCATCTGCCGCGTGCATGGTCTGTCCGACGTCATGCAAGGCGAAATGCTCGAGTTTCCGGGCAACACCTTCGGCATGGCACTGAACCTCGAGCGCGACTCCGTCGGCGCCGTGGTTCTCGGTGAATACGAGCACATCTCCGAAGGCGACACGGTCAAGACGACCGGTCGCATTCTCGAAGTTCCGGTCGGTCCGGAACTGCTCGGTCGCGTGGTCAACTCGCTCGGTCAGCCGATCGATGGCAAGGGCCCGATCGGTCACAAGATGACCGACAAGATCGAAAAAGTGGCACCGGGCGTGATCTGGCGTAAGTCGGTTTCGCAGCCGGTGCAGTCGGGTCTGAAGTCGATCGACGCGATGGTTCCGGTTGGCCGCGGCCAGCGCGAACTGATCATCGGCGACCGTCAGACCGGTAAGACAGCCGTGGCGATTGATGCGATCATCAATCAAAAGGGTCAGAACATGATGTGTATCTACGTCGCGATCGGTCAGAAAGCATCGACCATCGCCAACGTGGTGCGCAAGCTCGAAGAAAACGGCGCGATGGAATACACCATCGTCGTGGCCGCCGCCGCTTCCGAATCCGCCGCGCTGCAGTTCATCGCACCGTACTCGGGTTGCACGATGGGCGAATACTTCCGTGACCGTGGTCAGGATGCGCTGATCGTTTATGACGATCTGACCAAGCAAGCCTGGGCCTACCGTCAGGTTTCCCTGCTGCTGCGCCGTCCGCCAGGTCGCGAAGCCTATCCTGGCGACGTGTTCTATCTCCACTCGCGTTTGCTCGAGCGTGCCGCTCGCGTTTCCGAAGAGTGGGTCGAGAAGTTCACCAACGGTGAAGTCAAGGGCAAGACCGGTTCGCTGACCGCGCTGCCGGTGATCGAAACGCAGGCTGGCGACGTGTCCGCTTTCGTTCCGACCAACGTCATCTCGATTACCGACGGTCAGATCTTCCTTGATACCGACCTGTTCAACGCCGGTGTCCGCCCCGCAATCAACGCCGGTATCTCGGTGTCGCGCGTCGGTGGCGCAGCTCAGACCAAAGTCATCAAGAAGCTCGGCGGCGGTGTTCGTCTGGCACTGGCCCAGTTCCGCGAACTGGCTGCCTTTGCGCAGTTTGCTTCCGATCTGGACGACGCAACCCGCAAGCAGCTCGAGCGTGGCCGTCTGGTGACCGAACTGATGAAGCAGGCGCAGTACTCACCGCTGTCGGTCGGTGAAATGGCGATCACCCTGCACGCGGTGAACAAAGGCTTCTTTGACGATGTTGAGGTGAAGAAGGCGCTGGAGACGGAGAAGCAGATGCACGGCTTCGTCAAGCAGAAGTACGCCGACCTTATCAGCAAGATCGAAACGAGCAAGGATCTTGACGCTGACGCTGAGCAAAAGCTCACCAAGGCGATCGAGGAGTTCAAGGCCACCCTGGCCTGATCGATCGAGGAGATTGCCATGGCTAGCGGCAAGGAAATCCGTAACAAGATCAAAAGCGTAGAAAATACGGCGAAGATCACCAAGGCCATGGAGATGGTGGCCGCGTCCAAAATGCGCAAAGCGCAGGAACGGATGCGGTCCGCCCGCCCCTATGGCGAAAAGATCCGGCGTGTTGCCGGGAATCTTTCGCACGCGCTGACCGACTATCGTCATCCCTTCCTCGCCAAGCGCGAGCAGGTGAAGAGCGTCGGCCTGATCACCGTCACGTCCGACAAGGGCCTGTGCGGTGGTCTGAACAGCAACCTGCTGCGTCTTGCCCTCGGCAAGATGAAGGAGTGGGCTGCGGAAGGCAAGCAACTGCAGGCAACGGCGATCGGCAACAAGGGCTTCGGCTTCATGCAGCGCGCCGGCGCCAACGTCGTTTCGCATGTGATCGGACTGGGCGATACCCCGCATCTGGAAAAGTTGATCGGGCCGGTCAAGCTTCAGCTCGACGCGTACATGAAGGGCGAGATCGACGTTCTCTACATCGCCTACACCCGTTTCATCAACACGATGAAGCAGGAACCGGTGCTCGACCAGTTGTTGCCACTGTCCGGCGAAATGCTGGGTAGCGAAGGCAACAAGTGGGATTACATTTACGAGCCCGATGCCAAGGCGGTGATTGACGATCTGCTGATCCGTTATGTCGAAGCGATGATCTACCAGGCGGTTGCCGAGAACATGGCATCCGAACAGAGCGCACGTATGGTCGCCATGAAGTCGGCGTCCGATAACGCCAAGAACGTGATCGGTGAGCTCAAGCTGGTCTATAACAAGGCTCGCCAGGCAGCGATTACCAAAGAGCTTTCGGAAATCGTCAGCGGCGCTGCGGCTGTCTGACCACGCGATATACAGTTTATTGATTGGGGATATGACGATGAGTCAAGGAAACATTGTTCAGTGTATTGGCGCCGTGGTGGACATCCAGTTCCCGCGCGACTCGATGCCCAAGGTCTACGACGCGCTCCTGCTCGACAAGGCCGAAGAGTCCGACATGTGCGAAGCCGCGCTGACGTTCGAAGTCCAGCAGCAGCTGGGTGACGGCGTCGTGCGTACGATCGCCATGGGTTCTTCCGACGGTCTGCGCCGCGGCATGAAGGTCAACAGCACCGGCAAGGGCATTTCCGTGCCGGTTGGCGAAGCCACGCTGGGCCGCATCATGGACGTGCTCGGCCGTCCGATCGACGAAGCCGGTCCGATCGGTACCGAAGAGCGTCGTGAAATTCACCAGAAGGCGCCGAAGTTCGACGAACTGTCGCCATCGGTCGACCTGCTCGAAACCGGCATCAAGGTGATCGATCTGGTCTGTCCGTTCGCCAAGGGCGGCAAGGTCGGCCTGTTCGGCGGCGCCGGCGTCGGCAAGACGGTGAACATGATGGAGCTGATCAACAACATCGCCAAGCAGCACTCGGG
>JBAQRB010000010.1:0-5384 GCA_049295655.1 Rhodocyclaceae bacterium | reverse complement strand
GGGCAAAGCACGGCAGGCCGGCGTTTGCCGCGCTTTGCCGCAGTTCGTCGCTGGCGCTGCGCACGCCGACGACGTGCAGGCCGTGCGTCGCGAATATCTGTTTGATCAGCGCCCAGTCCGCTGCGCGCTCGTTGCCCTGTCTATCCAGTTGCGACAGTTCGAGCAGCGCGGCGTCGCCGTCGAAGAAGGGATCGTCGCCGAACAGCGCGCTGGCCGCTGCGCTGAGCGCTTCCGGGTGCAGCGAGCGCAGGGTGACGGTCACGATCGGCAGCGTGGTGCCCTTGAATTCGATCGGCTGTTTTTTCTTGTCGGTACGCGGCATGGTCTTGGCGATGGTTCAGAAGGCGTCGAAGTCTAGCACCATAAGCCAAGGGCTGGCACTAGCCCGAAGTGTTGTCCGGGCGCCGGCGGTTCAGGGCCATGCGCGGGCGCCCCAGATCATCCGCTTGGCGACGAAATGGCGCAGCGGCGGGCAGAGGTCGAGCGCCAGCAGGCCGAGACCGCGCGCGACGCGCAGCGGCGGCAGGTCGTTCGAGAAAAGGCGAACGATGCCGTCGGTAAAGGCCGCGCTGCCGCGCCGATCCGCCTGGCGGCCACGGGCGTAGGCCGCCAGCGGCAGCGGATCGCCGGCATCGTCCCTGCCGTGCGCGAGCAGCGCTTCGGCAAGTTCGCAGGCATCGCGCAGGCCGAGGTTGAAGCCCTGTCCGGAGACCGGATGCAGCGTTTGCGCGCAGTTGCCGATCCACACCTGGCGCTCGGCCGCGAGCTGCCGGCGAACGCGCAGGGCGAGCGGAAAGCTCGCGCGCGGCCCGCAGGCGACGAAGTCGAGACGGCTGCCGAACTGGCTGCGCAGCGCGGCGAGGAAGCCCGCATCGTCGAGCCGCAGCAGGAGGGCGGCTTTTTCGGGCGGCACGGTGAACACCAGCGAGTAATCGTCGCCGAGCGGCAGCAGGGCGAGCGGGCCGTCCGGCGTGAAGCGTTCCCAGGCGCGGTGTCCGTGCCCCGCCGCCGGACGGACTTCGGCGATGACGGCGTGCTGGCCGTAGTCGCGCACCTCGATTGCGGGATCGTCGCCGGGCGTGCCCTCGGCGTGCACGACCAGCCGCGCGGCAATGCGCTGCGTTTCGCCGTTGCGCTCGACGGTGAGCGTGGCGCCTTGCACGGCGGTCTCGATGCGGCCGATCCGGCAGTGGTCGAGCCGTTGTCCGGCATTGATCCGCCGATCGAGGGCGGCGGCCAGAGATGACGCAAGGTCGCGGTAGCGCATCACGTAGCCGAGCGCCGGAACGCCGTATTCCGCGTGCTCGATCACCGTTCTGCCGAACCCGCCGCGTTGCGAGACGTGGATGTCGTGGATCGCCGTTCCCGCCGCAGCGTTCCACGCGCCCATCCGTTCGAGCAGTTGCCGCGTGCCGTGCGAGAGCGCCAGTGCGCGCGGATCGCCGCGCCATGCCCCATGTGCGCGGCGGTCGATGAGCAGGACGCGGTACGGGCCGCCGGCCAGCGCCAGCGCCAGCGTCATGCCGACCGGGCCGGCGCCGACGATCAGCACGTCGGTGCTCAGTGCGGCGTCAGAAGCAAGGCGTGAGGCGTCGGGGCCGGGCTCAGTCACGGCGCATGACTTCCTCGCCGCATCACTTCCTCAATTTCGGCGACGGTTTTCGGTGCGCTGGTGTAGACGTCGCAGCCCTCCGGCGTGACGAAGACGTCGTCCTCGATGCGGATGCCGATGCCGTGCAGGTGTTTCGGTACCGTGGCGTCGGGGCGGAGGTAGAGGCCGGGTTCGACGGTCAGCGTCATGCCGGGTGCGAGAGTCACCCAGTCCTCGCCGTTCTTGTACTCGCCGGCGTCGTGCACGTCGAGGCCGAGCCAGTGGCCGGTGCGGTGCATGTAGTAAGGCTTGTAGGCCTCGCTTTCGATGGCGCCGTCGACGCTGCCGGCGAGCAGCTTCAGATCGATCAGCCCCTGCGCCAGCACGCGCAGCGCGGCATCGTGGTAGGCCATGAACGGTGCGCCGGGGCGGACGGCGGCGATTGCCGCATGCTGCGCGGCGAGAACGATCTCATAGACGTCGCGCTGCGCCGCGCTGAAGCGGCCGCCGACCGGGAAGGTGCGCGTGATATCGGAGGCGTAGCCGCCGAGTTCGCAGCCGGCGTCGATCAGCACCAGCGTGTGGTCGGCGAGCAGTCTGCTGTTTTCGACGTAGTGCAGGATGCAGGCGTTGGCGCCGCCGGCGACGATCGGCGTGTAGGCGTGGCCGTCGGCGCCGCGCTTGCGGAATTCGTAGCTCAGTTCGGCTTCCAGCTCGTATTCGGCGATCCCCGGCGCGCAGGCGCGCATCGCGCGCGCATGGCCGGCCGAGGCGATGTCGGCGGCGCGGCGCATGATCGCCATTTCGTGCGCGTCCTTCGAGAGGCGCATGGCGTCGAGCCGGCCGCGCAGGTCGCGCAGCTCGCCCGGCGCGCGTTTGCCGGCACGGCTCTGCGCGCGCACGGCGTTCAGTGCGGCGGCAATCTTGACGTCCCATTCGGCGTCGTGCCCGAGCGAGTGCCACAGCGTGCCGCGGTTGGCGATCAGCTCGGGCAGTTGCTGTTCGAGGTCGGCGATGCAGTGCGTCTCGTCGAAGCCGAAGGCGTCGCGCGCGGCGGCCGGGCCGTAGCGAAAGCCGTCCCAGGTTTCGCGCTCCTCGTTCTTCTCGCGGCAGAAAAGTATCGACTTCGGCTCCTTGCCGCCGACCAGGACGATCACCGCTTCCGGCTCGGGAAAGCCGCTCAGGTACCAGAAGTAGCTGTCGAAGCGGTAGGGGTGGTGCGAGTCTCGGTTGCGAACGCGCTCCGGCGCGGTCGGGATGATCGCGACACCGTCGCCGAGTTGCGCGATCAGTTGTTCGCGACGGCGTGAATAGGGCTGGTGTTTCATGCGGCTTGGCTCAGTTCCTGGTCGAGGTCGGCGAGGCGTTGCGGGCTTCCTACGTCGACCCAGCGGCCGGCGTGGCGTTCCCCGGTAATTTTGCCGGCGGCGATGCCGGCATCGAGCAGCGGGCGCAGCTTGATGACCGCGCCGCGCGGGACGCCGGCGAAAAAAGCCGGCGAGAAAACGCCGATGCCGGCGTAGGTCAGCGTATCCGTCGCGCTCTGGCTGGCTGCGCGCACCCGTTCGCCGTCGAGACGGAAGTCGCCGCCAGGATGCTGCGGCGGGTTGTCGACAAAAACGAGGTGGGCATCGTTTTGCACTAGCGCATCGGCGCGCTGCCGGGCTTGCGCAAGCGTCCAGTCGCACCAGATGTCGCCATTGACCACCAGGAACGGCGCGTCGCCGAGCAGCGGCAGGGCCTTTGCGATGCCGCCGGCGGTTTCGAGCGCGCCGGGCGGCTCGGGCGAGTAGGCGATCGACAGGCCGAAGCCGCTGCCGTCGCCGAGCGCGGCCTCGATCTGCGCGCCGAGATGCGCGTGGTTGATCACGACCTCGCGGAATCCCGCCGCCGCCAGCCGCTCCAGGTGCCAGACGATCAGCGGTTTGCCGCCGGCGCGCAGCAGCGGTTTGGGTATCGTGTCGGTGAGCGGGCGCATGCGTTCGCCGCGGCCGGCGGCGAGGATCATCGCTTTCATCCCGCAGGGATTCCCGTTGGTCATCGTTGTGCTCAGAAGGTGTAGCCGACGTCGATCCGCCGGTTTTCGATCTGGTCGAAGAGGCGGGCGAGCGGGCGCAGTTCGAGGTAACGCTCGCAGGTCTGGCGCAGGTAGGCCATCACCGTCGGCATGTCCTTCAGGTAGCCGTCCTTGCCGTCGCGGTGGCAGAGGCGGGCGAAGATGCCGAGCACCTTGAGCTGGCGCTGCGCGCCCATCCACTCGTAGTCGCGGTAGAAATCGTGGAAATCGGGCTGCACCGGCAGCCCGGCCTTGCGCGCCATTTCCCAGTAGCGGATGACGAAGTCGAGTTCCTGGTCCTCTTCCCAGTGGATGTAGGCGTCGCGGTAGAGCGAGGCGAGGTCGTAGGTGATCGGACCAAAGACGGCGTCCTGGAAGTCGAGGATGCCGGGGGTGGCCGGGAAAGCGTCCCCCGAAACCATCAGGTTGCGCGAGTGGTAGTCGCGGTGCACGAAAACCTGCGGTTGCGCGAGGTTGTTGGCAAGGATCTTGTCGAACACCGAACGCAACGTGGCGAGCTGTGTCTCGTCGAGCGTGACGCCGAGGTGGCGGGCGACGTACCACTCGGGAAAGAGCTGCAGTTCGCGTTCGAGCAGCGCGCGGTCGTACTCGGGCAGAACGCCGGGCCGGCTGACGCGCTGAATGGCGACCAGCGCTTGATTGGCGTCGCGGTAGAGCTTCGCCGCGCTGCTTTCGTTCAGGGCGCTCAGGTAGGTCGCGTGGCCGAGGTCGGAAAGCAGCAGGAAACCCTGTTCCAGATCCTGGGCATGGATCGTCGGGACATGCACGCCGGCGTCGCGGAACAGCGCGGCGACCTGCAGGAACGGACGGCAGTCCTCGTGTTCGGGCGGCGCGTCCATGACGATACGCGTCGTGCCGTCGGGCAGCGTGACGCGGAAATAGCGCCGGAAACTGGCGTCGGCCGACGCGGCTTCGATTGGAAAGTCTTGTCCGGGGAATTCTTGCGCGAGGTGGTCGGTCAGCCACTGGCGCAGCAGCACGGTACGCGGCATGCCGCTTCTCCTTGGTCGATGATGCTAAAATGATACGATTTTACCACTCGCCCCGCTGGCCGATGCGCCGCCGGAAACAACAAGCCTTTTACCGATCGTTCCGGATGATGTTTTCTTTTCGACGCAAACCGCTGGCGCTGCTGATCTGCTGCGCTTTTGCCGGTTCCTTGGCCGGCACTCTTGCCGGCCAAGCGCAGGCGGCAGAGCCGCTCCGCGTCGATCCGGTGCTGCTCGGGCTGCCGCCGATCAAGCCGGTTGAAGCGCCGCCGCCCGTCGAACCGGTGCGTTCCGTGATCCATCCGGTCGAAGCGCCGGTCGTCGAGTCCCGCCCGGTGCCGGTCGAGCCGCAGGCCAGCCGGCCGGCTGCCAACCGCCAGGCTTCGCCTGCCGAGATCCCGGCGCGCGCCGTTGCGCCGCAAGCGGCGCCGGCCGTCGTCGTGCCGTCGCCGCTCCCCGCGCCTGCGGAAGCCGCGTTGCCGCTGCTTGTCGTCCCGGCGCGCGATCCGCGCGAGGATGAGCGCAAGGCGGCACCCGTGCAGCGCTCGCAGGCTGTCGTACCGCCTGCCAGCCCTGCGCCGGCGGCGGCGCTCAGGACGGGCGCGCTGGCGCCCTTGCGAGTCGATCCGGCCTTGCTCGGTCTGCCGCCCGTGGTCGCCAGCCGACCGGCGCCGTACGCCGAAACCCCGGTGCTTGCGGCGCGAACGGCTGCTGCCGCACGGCTCGC
>JBAQRB010000009.1:0-14201 GCA_049295655.1 Rhodocyclaceae bacterium | reverse complement strand
GGCCAGCCCAGCAGCGCGGCGAGCATCTGGCCGGTCTGGTTGGCGTCGTCGTCGATCGCCTGCTTGCCGCAAAGCACCATCTGCGGCTGCTCTTTTTCGCAGAGCGCCTTGAGCAGCTTGGCGACGGCGAGCGGCTGCAACTCGACGTCGGTTTCGATCAGGATGCCGCGGTCGGCACCGATCGCCATCGCCGTGCGCAGCGTTTCCTGGCAACCGGCAAGACCCGCCGAGACGGCGATCACTTCGGTTGCGATGCCCGCTTCCTTGAGACGAACGGCTTCTTCGATGGCAATTTCGTCGAACGGATTCATCGACATCTTGACGTTTGCGATATCAACGCCCGTGCCGTCGCTCTTGACGCGCACCTTGACGTTGTAATCCACCACTCGCTTCACGGGAACGAGGATCTTCAAATCTGCTCTCCTTTAATAACTTGATATCGAACCAAATACGTTTGCCACGATTATGGCAGCTTGCACCAGGAGCACAAACCCGGAGGCCGGCCTGTCGTTTGACATTACCGGGGTCTGACCGGACAATGCGCCATACCCTGCAGTATGTATGTGCGTACGGTACCGTATGGTGTAAATACTGTCAACAAAGAAACGACCGTTTGAAACATTCCCTCATGCGCCAAGCAAAAAGGAACCGGGAGCGATGACCAGCGATAAAGAAAAACCGCACGCCCCTCGTACACAACTCGACCGCAGCGAATGGATCGAAGCGGCGATAGACGTCCTCTCCGACAGGGGGATGGAAGGTCTGCGCGTTGAACTTCTGGCCAAAAGTCTCGGTGTAACCAAAGGCAGTTTTTACTGGCATTTCAAGGATCGGCAGGATCTTTTCAGTGCAGTGCTGCAAATCTGGAAAGAAGGCCGCATCCGGGACATCGACAAGCAAACCAATGCCTCTCCGGGCAAGGAGCGCGAGCAGCTCGCGCATGTCATCGAAGTCTATAGCGCCAACCGAAATCGCAAGGGCATCACGATCGAACTTGCCGTGCGCGACTGGGCGCGCCGCGACGCGCAGGCCGCTGCGGTGGTCGAGGAAGTCGACACCTACCGGCTGGAATGCACGCGCAAGCTTTTTGTCACCAGCGGGCTGTCGGACGCCGAAGCAAAAAGCCGCAGTCTGCTGCTCTACGCTTACGTCTTCGGTCAAAGCCTGATGGCTTATGACCGCTACGATCCGAAAGTGATCGACTTCAAGCGCTGGATCGCCGAGCGGATTGTGAACAACTAGCCGGTGGCCACGTTCACTCGACGCTCATAGCCCATTGTTTGCAACGATCCCATTTCCTGCGGCGCTACGCACGACCATGCCTTCATCGCCACTTGCCGAGACTGAACTGGCCTGTGTCGGAATTGACCTGACGGAAAAGTCAGAAGTTTGGCGCGAACTTGCCTTGCCTTGGGCAAGTCCCGCTGAACTGGCCTACGCCCAACGTTTTCGCCACCGGCAGGATGCCACCCTGCATCTGGTTGGCCGTGCGCTGCTGCGCACGCTGCTGGCACGCGAGTTGGGCACGACGGTACTCACCGTCGATTTTTCCACCAACCGGTGGGGCAAGCCGGTTTTACCCGGTAGCCGGCTGGAGTTCAGCATTTCCCATTCCGGCAACGCCGTATGGGTCGCGCTTTGCCGTGGCATTGCGGTGGGTATCGATGTCGAAAAGATGGACGCGACCATCGACCCGCACACTTTGGCCGAAATGCTCCACCCAGCGGAACATGCCGAGCTTCTCACGCTGTCGAAGGATGAAGCGCAACAGGCCTTTCTGCGCTGCTGGACACGCAAAGAGGCTGTCATCAAGGCGATCGGCGAAGGGCTCCAGCGACCGCTGGCAAGCTTCCGTGTGCGAACCGACGAGTCGGTCAGCGACTGGATCAGCGAAGTGCCGGACATTCCGGTTGCAGGCTGGAGCGCAGCCGATCTGCCGACACTCTCCGGCTACAGTGCCAGTGTTGCCGCAATGGCGCCGGGACTCTCCATTAGCAGCTACCGTCTTGAGGCAGCAGACTACGCAGCGCTTGGGGGGCCAGCAGCGTTTCCGTAACCGCCCCATCGTTCCACAGAAACACCGCCAAACCCTGTGGATAAAGGCAGGATAACTGGCCTATCCTCATCTTGCACAAGCGTTTTCTTGTATCGCCCGTTTTTCAGGCAGAGAAGAATCGAACAGAGCAGAAATCCGTTCGATTCCTCAAAAAAACGAGCTGTCAAGACTTGACTTACGCACAGAAACGATTTTTATCAATGGCAGCCATAACGTTCGCCATGCGGCTTTGATCGACATCGACTGAAAAAACCCAAGCCCATGAAAAATATGGAATTAATTTTTTCGCCTACAGTTGCGGCAATGTAGGAAAACCCCTTGCCAGACAGAGGTTTCACCCTGCAAAGCAGGTCTAATCCACAGACTTATCCACAGATTTTGTGGGTAACTGGATAAACCCTTTTGACTCATGGAATTAGCCGGAAAAGATGACAAAAGGAATACACGGGGAGCGTGCCGAGTCAGGCCAAAAAGTATCAGATCTCAGAGCACAAGACTCAGCCGGCAACCCCCTGTCAGTTGCCACGGCGGCGGCGTGCTTCGTAGAGGCAAACGCCGGTCGCCACTGACACATTCAGACTCTGCACCGAGCCAAGCATCGGGATGGTCACCAGCTGATCGCAGGTCTCGCGCGTCAGACGGCGCATGCCGTCGCCTTCGGCGCCAAGGACCCAGGCAGTGGCAACAGGCCACTGCGCGGTATAAAGATCCTCCTTCGCTTCGGCATCGGTGCCGACCACCCAGATTTCACGCTCCTGCAACTCGCGCAGGGTACGTGCAAGATTGGTCACCGTGATGTAGGGGACCGTCTCGGCAGCGCCACAGGCAACCTTTACTGCCGTTTGCGTCAGACCGACGGCACGATCTTTCGGTGCGATGACGGCATGAACGCCTGCCGCATCAGCCACGCGCAGACAGGCACCCAGATTGTGCGGATCCTGAATGCCGTCGAGGACCAGCAGAAAGGCCGGCTCTTCGAGCGTGTCGAGCACGTCGTCAAGCGTCACATGCCGCTGCGTCGCATCGACATGGGCAAGCACCCCCTGATGTCTGGCCCCCGGCGCCATCGATTCAAGACGGGCCGAGTCGATCGGCAAGACCCGGACCTTGGCAAATTCGGCGTGACGGATGAGATCGCGCACGCGCGCATCGCTCCGCCCGGCATCGACATATATTTCACGCACGGCGCCGGGATCGTGACGCAGCTTGGCGAGAATCGAGTGGAAACCAAAAATCGAGCGGGAATGGGACATGAGCGAAAAATCACCGGAAAAAGGACTGCCGATTCTACCAGTTCGCCTCGACGCTGTCGGTACTGCTGCCCGCCAACATCCCTCCATGCAATTGCCGGTCAGATCAAATTGACAGCATGCCGGATGCAGCGTAAATTTACCGATGGTATGCCGAAGAAGTAACGACCCACCCAGAACAGGAAGATGCTCGCATGGTCGCCAAGAATAGCAGCAGCAATCCGCGCCGCAATCCGGACGCATCGCTTACTTTTGCCATTCGCTTGATGGCCGATCTGGTGGTACCGACCTTCGTTCTCGACCCCGAACGCCGCGTCATCATCTGGAACAAAGCCTGCGAACGCCTCACCGGCGTCCCGGCATCCGAGGTCATCGGCACCACCGAGCACTGGCGAGGTTTCTACGATGAAGCACGACACTGTTTGGCTGACGTTCTCGCACTCGGACAACCCGAAGAACTATCGACCCTGTACTCGCACCATACAACGATGGACGATACCGGACTTGGCCTGCGCGCCGAGAACTGGTGCATCATGCCGCGCGCCGGTCGGCGTTGCTACCTGGCGATCGATGCCGGTCCGATTTTCGACGATGAGGGCAATCTGATTGCCGTCGTCGAAACCTTGCGCGACATCACGCAGCAAAAGGAAGCCCAGACCACGCTGCAACGACTGGCCACCAAGGATGGCCTGACCGGCATCGCCAACCGTCGCTGCTTCGATGAAGCGCTGGCGGCGGAGTGGCATCGTGCACAACGCGACAAAACATCGATCGCATTGCTGCTGATCGATGTTGATCACTTCAAACGCTACAACGATACCTATGGCCACCAGAAAGGCGACGAGTGCCTCAAGAATGTGGCCAGCGCCCTGCAGGAAAAAGTCTTTCGACCGTCCGATCTGGTCGCCCGCTATGGCGGCGAGGAGTTCGTGATCCTGATCCCCAACATCGACCTCGCCGGCGCCCGAATGGTGGCTGACCGGATACAGCAACACGTCTACGGCCTGTCGATTCCGCACGCCGCATCGGAAATCGACGGCCAGGTATCGGTCAGTATCGGCGTCGCAGCGACCATCCCGTCCCTGAACCTGACTGCCGAACAGTTGCTCGCCGCTGCAGATGATGCACTTTATGCGGCAAAACATGCCGGCAGAAACCGCGTTGCAAGCGGTGAAATCATCCTTGCCGAGGCTTGATGCGCTGCAAGAGTAACGACCCTGATTTCGCCGACAGGCAGCATTAAAATCACCCGGTTTGATCCGGGTGATTTTTTTTGCAAACCCATCTGAGCGCCGTGCTCGACTGGGCCACCCGCCGGGTGCTGGCCTGGCGTCTGTCGAACAGCCTGACCGCCGATCCCTGTGTCGATGCCCTGGAAGAAGCCCTTCTGAAATACGGTGCGCCGGAGATCATGAATACGGATCAGGGTAGTCAGTTCACCAGTTCGGCCTTTATCTGCGTACTTCAGGAAAATGGCATTCAGATCAGCATGGATGGCAAGGGGTGCTGGCGGGATAACGTTCTCGTCGAACGGCTCTGGAAATCCGTGAAGTACGAAGAAGTTTACCTGCACGGCTACGAGACCGTTTCCATCGCCCGGCAAGCGCTCAACAGGTATTTCGATTTCTACAACCGCCGCCGTCCGCATTCAACGCTTGACGGGAGAGCACCCGACACGGCTTACTTCAATCTCAGTGAGCCGCCGCTCGCCGCGGCGGCTTAAAACCCGGTAGAGATATCACTTAAGAAACCGGAATTCCTGTCCAGCTGCACGGGGCAACCTCTCAACCTCGCCGCCAGCATGAGCCGCCGTGGCAACTGCTACGACAATGCGGTGGCAGAGAGTTTCTTCCAGTTATTGAAGCGGGAGCGAATTCGCCGAAAAATCTACGCCAACCACGAAGATGCACGTCGAGATATCTTCGATTACATCGAGATGTTCTACAACCCGAAACGTCGTCACAGTTATGCAAACAACGTTTCTCCAGTAGAGTTCGAAAACCAGTATTTCAATCGGCTACAAAGTGTCTACTAAAGCCGGGGCGATTCACCACGAGGAATTCGGCATCATGTCGGCCATCGACTTCCGGATGGACCTCAAGCGCGAGGCCGACGCGGCCGGCGATCGCGTGAATATTTCGCTGCCGGGCAAATTCCTGCCCTACAAGAGCTACTGAGCGGCGCGGACCGGCGGGGACTCAAGCCTTCGCCGACCTCAGGAAAACCAGCGCAGGAAGGCGGCGGCCGAAAGCGCTGTCGCGGCGAACGCGGCGAGCCCTATCCACGCGCGGCGGCGGCTTGCGGCCGACCAGCGCGAAGCGTATCCGACATACGCGGCAGCGACGATCACGCCGGATGCCGCGCAGACCAGCTTGACGCCCAGTGCGGCGATGGCGATGCCGTGGATGTCGGGAAAGGCGCCGTAGTACGCGTAGCTGACCGCGCCGAATCCGGCGCCGCTGGCGATCTGTACGGCCCAGCCCATCAGGACGATGCCGCCCAGCCAGCGCGGTGGCGCGCTGCCGGCGCGCAGTGCGGCAAGCGCCGCCAGCGACCCGCCGGTCACGGCGACGGCGCCGAAATTGTGGACGATCTGCAGCAGCGCGTAGGCGAGGTTCTGCAGGTCCACTTCAGCGGTTCACTCGACCTTGACCTTGATGCACTTCTCGACGCCGATCGGCGTGTGCGCCTTGTTCACCACCTTGATGCACAGCTCGTGATTGCCGGGCGTCAGCGAGTCGAGTGCGTGCGAGCCTTTGAGCTGGCGCAGCACGGCAAGCTCCTTGCCGTCCATGTAAAGGTGCGTGTGGTCGCCCTTCGCGCCGGGAACGACTTCGTAAACCACCTTGTTCTTGGCCTTCGCATCGAGCTTGGCGTTGTCGGCCGGCTCGATGATCGTGACGGCCGCTTCCTGGGCGCTGACGCCGAGGGCCAGAAAGATGCCGCCCAGCAGGGCGTAGATATGTCTTTGCTTCATGTTTGCCTCCGTCGCTCGGTGATCGCTGCCTGCCCGCACGGGCGGGCGGGGAAGGCCGAATCGATCCGACCCTCCTGGTTCGCCGCGCTGGCTCCCGCTACGCCACCCGAAGAGGAGTTCAGATGCCGTGCGGAGGATTATGCCGGCCGCCGAAAGGGATTGCTGTCGGCTTAGCGATTGGCTTGCGTAGGAATTCAGGCCGGGAGATGAAGGGGTTTTCGCAGCCGGTGGGGCCGCCACCGAACGAGTGTCGAAGAGTGGCGTATTGATTGGCTTGCAGGCCGATGCTGCAATTGGCGGCCAAGCGATCGTCGCTGCAAAACAACGGCCATTGATGATTGAGCGATGCGTTGGCGCATGCGGAAACCCACAGTTACCGGCCACCGCCAAGATGGATACAGTCGCGTGCTCGAACAGTGGGAAGCCCGACCATGCAGATGATCTTCGCCCCGGCCGTTGCCTTTATGAACCGCCTGGACTACACGAAAAAATTCGCGATCAGCGGTGTGCTTGCACTGCTGGCCATCACCCTGCTCGTTTCATCGCTCTACAACGGTCTCGATCAGGTGGTGCGCGCTTCACAGAAGGAGCTTGCCGGTATCGAGGTGATCAAGCCGATGGCGCAGCTGGTTCGCCACCTGCAACAGCATCGCGGGCTGTCCTACGGTTTGCTGAACGGCAACGAGGCGATGCAGGCGGTCCGGGCGAAAAAGGAAAACGACGTGCTGGATGCGTTCAAGGCCGTCGAGGCCAGACTGCTGCCGTCGCTGCTGGCCAACGCTGGCTGGATGAAGGCAGGGGAGGACTGGGAGAACCTGCGCAAGGAGGGGCTTGAGGTGACGAGCACCGAAAATGCCACCCTGCACTCGCAGTTGATTGACCGGCTGCTGAAGTTCCAGGCAAGCGTTTCGGATGAATACGCGCTGACCAATGACCCGGACATCGGCTCGCTATACCTGATCGACACGGCAACGCTCAAGCTGCCGACCGCGCTTGAGCGCTTTGGCCAGCTGCAGACGCTGGGCACCGGCGTGCTGACCAAGAAACAGCTCTTCCCTCTGCAACAAACCGAGATGAACCGTTTCCTGGGCGAACTCAACGCGCTGGTCGACACGCTGGGGCTCAATCTGGAAAAGGCGTCGCGCTACAACCCGGAGATGAAAACGCCGCTCGATCGAGCCGCCAGGGAAATGGCCGTTGCTACCAACGAAATCTCGAAGGAAATTCTCGAGGGGATGCTGCTCGGCGTACTCACCAGAACGCCCGCCGAGTATCTTGCGATGACCAACGCCTGGATCGACAGCGGTTACAAGCCGATGTTCAATACCCTGCTGCCGGCCGTCGAGCATCTGCTGCAGGCCCGCATCGACAAGGCCCGACGCGATCTGCAGGTGAGCATCGGCATCACCTTTCTGCTGCTCGCCGTCGTCGCCTACTTCACGACCGGCGCCTATTTCTCGACGATCAACAGCATCAACGAGCTGATCCGCAACGCGCGATCGCTGGCCACCGGCGATCTGAGCGTGCGCATCGATCTGGGCACGCGCGACGAAATGCAGCTGGTCGGTGACTGCTTCAATGAGATGACCACGGCCTTCCGCAGCCTGATCCAGAACGTCAACAACAGCGCCGGGCAGGTGTTCAAGGCCACCCAGCTGCTCGCCGAATCGTCAAGCCAGATCACGCGGAGCACCGAACGGCAGAGCGAAGCCGCCGCCGCGGTCGCCTCGGCGGTCGAGGAGATGACCGTCGGCGTCGATCACATCGCACGGAACGCCGAAAACGCCAATGAAATATCACGGCGCGCCGGTGAAAACTCGGCAGAAGGCGGAAAAATCGTCGGCACGGTTGTCCATGAAATCCAACTGATCGCCGACGCGGTCAACGCGTCGGCCGCGATCATCGATGACCTCGGAGGGCAGTCCAGACATATCTCGGTCATCGCCAGCTCGATCCGCGAGATTGCCGATCAGACCAACCTCCTGGCGCTCAACGCAGCAATCGAAGCAGCACGCGCCGGAGAATCCGGGCGCGGTTTTGCCGTGGTTGCCGATGAAGTGCGCAAGCTCGCCGAGCGCACCGCCAAATCGACGCTGGAGATATCGCAGATGATCAGCGCAATCCAGAAAGGCGCCAGCGATGCAGTGCTCAGCATGAACGGCGGCGTCAAGCGTGTCAGCGGTGGCGTCAGGCTGGCAACCGAAGCCGGCGAATCGATCGGTGCCATTGAGGACAGCGCGCTGCAGGTGGTGGATACGGTCAACGAAATCTCCACCGCGCTGCGCAAGCAGAGCATTGCCTGTACCGAGATTGCCCGGAACGTCGAGCGGATTGCGCAGATGGCCGACGAAAACTGCTTGGCCGTCGCCAACAACGCCAGAACAGCCGAGCAACTCAAGCACCTGTCAGCCGGACTGGAAAGCGAAGTGCATCGCTTCAAGCTGGCCTGAGCGGCAATCGATATTTGCGAGAGCCGGGGGATCGAGGCGCCGGATTCAGCCGGGGGATCAAAGCGCCGGATTCAGCCGGCGCTTGCCGCCGACTTCGGGCGCAGCAGATCGATGAAGTCGCCTGGCACCGGGAAGACGATGGTGTTGCTCTTGTCGCCGGCGATCCCGGCGAGCGTCTGCAGATAGCGCAGCTGCATGGCCTGCGGCTGCCGCGCGAGGATTTCCGCCGCCGCCAGCAGTTTCTCCGACGCCTGCAATTCGCCTTCGGCGTGGATGACCTTGGCGCGCCGCTCGCGCTCCGCCTCGGCCTGCTTGGCGATGGCGCGCACCATCGATTCGTTGATATCGACGTGCTTGATCTCGACATTGGAGACCTTGATTCCCCAGGCATTGGTCTGCGCATCGAGTGCCTGCTGGATGTCGATATTGAGGACTTCCCGCTCGGCCAGCATCGCGTCGAGTTCGTGCTTGCCGAGAACGGCGCGCAGGGTGGTCTGCGCGAGCTGGCTGGTGGCGTTCATGAAATCCTCGACCTGCAGGATCGACTTGGCCGGATCGACGACGCGAAAATACACCACCGCATTGACCTTCACCGAGACGTTGTCGCGCGAGATCACATCCTGGCTGGGAACATCGAAGACGATGGTGCGCAGGTCGACCCGCACCATCTGCTGGACGCCGGGGATGACCAGCACGAGGCCCGGCCCCTTGACCTTCCAGAAGCGCCCGAGCATGAAGACGATGCCGCGCTGGTATTCGCGCAGGATGCGAAAGCTCGACGCGATGAGCGCCGCAAGCAGAAAAAAGGCCGTCAGGCCGCTGAATTCAAGCATGGTCGTTCTCCTTGTCCGTTGAATCGATCGCTTCCACTTCCAGGGTCAGGCCGTGTCGCGCCGTGACCCGCACTCTCGTCCCGCGCGCCAGCGGCACACGGCTTTGCACCCACCAGCGCTCGCCATGCACGCGCGCCCAGCCTTCGCGCGCGATGTCTTCGAGCGTCTCGCCCTCGCTGTTCGCCAGTTGCTCGCTGCCGGTCAGAACGGGGCGCCGGCGCGCGCGCAGCGCCATGCCGCCGACGAAAAATGCGAGCAGCGCCGAGCTGACCGCCAGTGGCGCAATCAGCATCCAGGAAACGCCGTAAGCGGGCAGGTCGGTGTCGATCAGCATCAGAGAGCCGAGCACGAAGGCGACGATGCCGCCGATGCCCAGCACGCCGAAGCTGGGCAGAAATGCCTCGGCAACCATCATCGCGATGCCGAGAACGATGAGCGCCAGCCCGACATAGCTGATCGGCATCAATTGCAGTGCGAATACCGCGAGCAACAGGCAGATGCCGCCGACGACGCCGGGGAACAGCATGCCGGGGTTCATGAACTCATAGATCAGCCCGTAGAGGCCCAGGAGCAGCAGGATGTAGGCGATGCTCGGGTCGCCGATCACGGCGAGCAGGCGGCTGCGCCAGTCCGGCTCGACGCTGACGATGTCCAGCCCGGCCGTCTTCAGCGTGACTTCGCCGCTCGCCAGGCGCACCCGGTGGCCATCGATCTGCTTGAGCAGGTCGTCGACATCGACCGCCAGCACATCGACCACCTTCGCCTTCAGCGCCGCCTCGGCGGACAGGCTGACCGCCTCGTGCACGGCGCGCTCCGCCCAGGCCGCGTTGCGCCCGCGCAGTTCGGCCAGACCCCGGATATAGGCGGCGGCGTCATTGACCGCTTTCCTCGCCCTGACGTCGTGCGGCGGGGTTTCTGCCGGCTTCTCTCCTTTGTTCTCTCCTTTGCCTTGCGGCGGGGCGTCGGGCATGCCGCCCGGCATCAGTTCGACGGGCGTCGCCGCGCCCAGATTGGTCGCCGGGGCCATGGCGGCGATGTGGCTGGCGTAGAGAATGTAGGTGCCGGCGCTGGCGGCGCGTGCGCCCTGCGGTGCGACGTAGATCGCCACCGGAACGCCGGAAGCCAGGATCGCCTTGACGATGTCGCGCATCGAGAGGTCGAGGCCCCCCGGCGTGTCCAGTTTGATCAGCACCAGTCCGGCGCCCGCTCCGGCCGCGTTCTCTATGCCGCGCGCCACGTAATCGGCGCTGGCCGGGCCGATGGCGCCGCGCACGGTCAGCACGCGCACCTCAGCGGCCGAGGACGGCAAGGCAAACAGAAAAGCAAGAAACAGCAGCAACAGGCGCATGGCGTTCCACTCTCCGGATGAAAAGGGAATCACTTTCCGAAATGCGGTATTCCTCAAGCAGGCGCACACGGACACACGGCAGCCAGGAGAAGCGCCGGGCGCTGCCCGAGGCGTCGCGTATCCGGCTTTGGCTGCCTGTCCTATTGACTCTCGATGAAGCGGATTTGTTCGCGCGGATTGAAGCGGGCGGCTAGCCGCCGATCGATGCAGGGGGCAAGGCGGGAAGCGGTCGACGATGCAGGCCGGGAGTGCAGGCGGAGACGGCAGGCTGCAACGGAATCGGCCCGCAGGCCGATTGCCGGACTCGGCGCCGGCTAGCTGTTATAGGTGGCGGGTTCGTTGTAGAAGGCGAAGACCTCGGCGATGCGATCGCTCTGCATCGAGCTCACGTTCTGGAACTCGAGGCCGCATACGGGCTGGCCCTCTTCCTCGCGCTGCCAGCAGACCTTGGCCTGCAAGGTGACCGGCTTCTGGTTGATGTAGCGGTCGAGCGAGTCGGCCGGTAGCTGGATCTCGAGCGTCACCGGAAGGTCGGTGCGCAAGGTGCGCGGCACGACCAGGCGCATGCCCGAAAGGCTGACGTCGGAGCCGAGCGCTTCGATGCGCAGCGGCGGGTTGCCGTTCTGGGTCACCGTCGCCAGCACGCCGCGCTCGATACGCGGATGGCGGCGCTTGTCGCCCGCCGGCTTGGTGGCGCAGACCTCGGCCAGACGCTGGAAGGTGAAGCCGGCCATCGTCTCGCCGAGCCGTTCGGTGATGCGATGCAGGTCGTTGCCGATCGCCGCCGTCGTTTCGACCTTGGTCGAGCTCTCGTTGAGCGTCGCGAACAAGCGCTCGAGCGTCGCCTGCAAGTGCTCGAGCTGCTCCATCTGGCAGTGGCTCGCTTCGACGATCGCGTCGTTGCCCTGCGCTGCCTCGGAAACCCCCGCCGCCATCGCCGACATGATGGCTGCGGTTTCCCCGGCCACGATCTGGCTGCCGCTGACGCTGTCGACCACGCTGCTCATCGTGTCGCGCAGCTGCTGCACCCGGCCGTTGATCGTCGATACGATGACGCCCACTTCAGCAGCCGAGCGGGTGGTGCGCTCGGCCAGCTTGCGCACCTCGTCGGCGACCACGGCGAAGCCGCGGCCGTGCTCGCCGGCGCGTGCCGCCTCGATCGCGGCATTGAGGGCGAGCAGGTTGGTCTGGCTGGCGATTTCCCGGATCGTGTCGATGATCAGCGTGATTTCGGTGGCCGAGGTCGACAGTTCGGCCACTTCGCCCGAAACGCGATTGACCTCGCCGACCGTGGATTCCATTTCGGCGATGTTGCGCTGGACCGTCGCCACGCCTTCGGTTCCCTTGTCCTGCACTTCGCGCGTCAGCGCCGCCGCCGTACCGGCCTGCTGCTCGACGCTGCGCGCCACCTCGGTCAGCGCCTGCGCCTTGGCCACCACCTCGGCCGAGCGTGCCTCCTCGCGGCGGCCCGCTTCGGCGGTTTCCTTGGCGATGCTGGCGATCTGGAACGCCGCCTGCCCCATCTGGCGGCCGCTGTCCTCGACGTTGCCGAGAATGTGCGAGAGCTTGCCGATCACGTCGTTGAAGATGCGCTGCAGGATGCCGATCTCGTCATGCGCCGTCACCTCGGCGCCATGGGTGAGGTCGCCCTGCTCGACGGCCTTGAGCGCCGCGCACAGTTCGAGGATCGGCTTGAGGAAGAGCTTCGCCACGAGGCCGATGACCATGAACTGGAACGCGAACTCGAGGCCCGATTCCCACACCGAGTTGAAATGATAGGCCGCCCGGTTTTCGATCATCGCCTGCACCGCAGCCGCCGGCGCGCCGTCGCGGCTGGCGATGTCGATCATCTTCTGCAGCTCGTAGGAAGCGAGGATGCGGTTATAGATGGTCGTCACCATGGTGACGACGAAAAAACCGATCTGGAATTTCCAGCGGATGCTCAGATTCAGGAACCAGTTCATGGCGACCTCGTGGCGGGTGATTCGACGGGATGCACGACGCGGCGCCGGGCAAGCAACGATTCTACAAGAGCAGGACGGCGGCGACGGCCTTTTTTACCTCATGCGGGTAATCCTTCGCGGCCGGATCAATTTCGAAGTCGAGTGGCGTATTTATTGGCTTGCAGGCCAATCGATGGAGCGCGTCAGTTACAGTTCGCGACGCAGGCGGCGGTCGCGCAGTCCGCCTTCGCATCGACCGTGCATTCGGCGCGCGTCCGCTTGGTGAATGCCAGCCCGTCGCCATAGCTGCAGACGAGCTGGGTGATCTTGCCTTTCCTGGCGACGGACAGCGCGGCGGCCTCGGCGGCTTTCACCCGGGCCGGCGGCTGCTCGCACGAGACGTAGGCCTGGAACTCGCCGTCGCGCGACTCCCAGAGCGCGACGTTCTTCAGCTTGCGGTAGCGCTGGTAGTCGGTGCACACCTCGGTGTCCTTGCTGTACATGCGCGCGTTGTCGCTGCAAAAACCGTTGAAGGTGAATTTCAGGTCGTCCTCGCTCGGACACGCGGCGACCTGGACGGCGGCCGACAAGTCGGGGCAGGCCACGGTCTCGGCCAGGGCGCTGGAAACTGCCGTGCCGCAGAGCAATACGAAAGCGTAAAAACCCGGTTTCATGAACATTCCCTCACTCAAAAGAAAAATCGGCGATCAGGCGTACCCCAAGAGTACTTGTTCGGCCTGGCTGCGCCTGGCCTCAGGCGCACCCCAAGAGTACTTGTTCGGCCTGGCTGCGCCTGGCCTCAGGCGTCGCCCGGATGCATCCAGACGAAGAGCGCCTGCCCCTGCGATTCGGCGAGGCGCGCGAGTCCGGCCAGCTCGACGAGCAGGGCCAGGACGTGCTCGGCGGACCACTCGTCGATCTCGAAGTCTTCCGTTGCGGCGAGCTCCTCGGCCAACTGCGCGAGCACCTCGTCGTCGAGCGCGGCCAGTCGATCGACCACGCTGCCGGCAAGAGCGAGGACGATGACCCCGCTCTCAGCGACATAGACCGGCTCGTGCAGCGCCAAAGCGACGCCGTATTCGTCGCCGGTGAGCAGGCAATGCAGCATGGTGACTTTGGCCGTATCCAGCCCCAGCCCGTCGATCACGCTCCATTCGTCCATCGGGCGCATCGATTCTCCGACCGCGATGAACTCGTCCTCATCGGCCGCTACGATATTGGTGACCAGTGCCAATCCAAAACTCCTTGATCCAGTTGAACAACACCCCTGCCGGGGCCGCAGCGCGCAGTATACCGGCTGTTGCCGCTTCAGCGCCGGCGGCGCTTGGCCTTGCCGATCAGCGC
>JBAQRB010000008.1:0-14484 GCA_049295655.1 Rhodocyclaceae bacterium | reverse complement strand
CCTGCACGCCGATGATCCGGCTCTCCAGCGTCATCACGGGCCGCAGGCCGAGGCTGGCGGCCGATTCGTCGGCGAACGGGCTGCCGCCGTAGAGCATGATGCCGGGCCGCGCCCAGTCGCGCGCCGTCTGCGGATGGCGCAGGAGCGCCGCCGAATTGGCCAGCGATGCCGGGCACGACCAGCCCGTGCTCATCTGGACAAAGCGCGCGTATTGCTCGGCGATGCCGCGCCCGCCGTCGGCCTCGGCAAAATGGGTCATCAGCGTGACTTCGCCGACCGAGCGCGAGTCCTTCAGCGCGTAGCGTGCCGCCGGCAGTTGCGCCGGCGTGATGCCGAGGCGGTTCATCCCGCTGTTCAGCTTGAGGTAAACCGGCAGGCGGCTGGGCAGCGCAACGCTGCGCAGCATCTGGATCTGTTCGACGCAATGGATGACCGGGGTCAGGCCGTATTCGGCGCAGACCGGCAGGTCGGCGATCTCGAAAACGCCTTCGAGCAGGAGGATCGGCTGGCGGGCCCCGGCGTCGCGCAAGGCGACTGCATCGGCCAGGTCGAGCAGCGCAAAACCGTCGGCCGCCTTGGAAAGCGCGCTGGCCGCATGCAGCAGGCCGTGGCCGTAGGCGTTGGCCTTGACGACGGCCCACGCGCGGGCGCCGGCGGCGCGGCGCTGGGCCAGCAGGTAATTGTCGCGCAGGGCGGCAAGATTGATCGTTGCACGAATCGGGCGGGGCATCGGACGGAGAACTCCCTGAATTTGTTGCCGGCGGGCGGCTATTCAAGCACAAAACGGGGCGGCCCGACAGCCTGTTCGGCTCGCCGGGAAATCACCGGGCAATGGGGCCGGCTAACAACTTTATGCCTTTCGTGGTATAAAACGGCACCTCAAAAAAGCGATGCTCCTTTTCGATGCCCTTCGGCTTCTACATCATCATGGCCGCGCAGTTCTTCTCCGCGCTGGCCGACAATGCTCTCCTCATCGCCGCCATTGCCGCCTTGCGCGAGATGCATGCACCGACCGAATACGAGCCGCTGCTGAAAACCTTCTTCACGCTGTCCTACGTCCTGCTCGCCGCCTTCGTCGGCGCCTTTGCCGACTCGATGCCCAAGTGGCGCGTGATGTTCATCAGCAACACGATCAAGATCGTCGGCTGCGGCATGATGTTTTTCGGCGCCCATCCGCTTGTTGCCTACGCGATCGTCGGCCTCGGCGCGGCGGCCTACTCGCCGGCCAAGTACGGCATCCTGACCGAATACCTGCCGCATCGCCTGCTGGTCATCGCCAACGGCTGGATCGAGGGCCTGACGGTCGGCGCGATCATCCTCGGCGTCGTCATCGGCGGCATGCTGATCAAGCCCGGCGTCGCCGAGACGCTGCTTGCCCTCGACTTCCCGCTGATCGATACCGGCGTCGATACGGCCGGCGAAATGTCGCTTTGCTTCGTCGCCGGCTTCTACCTGCTGGCGTCGCTGTTCAACCTTTACGTTCCGGATACCGGCGTCGACCACAAGCCGCTGAAGAAGAACCCCTTCTATCTGATCCACGAGTTCAATCACTGCCTGATGCTGCTCTGGCGCGACAAGCTCGGCCAGATCTCGCTGGCCGTCACCACGCTGTTCTGGGGTGCCGGTGCGACGCTGCAGTTCATCGTGATCAAATGGGCCGAATGCGCGCTGCAGCTCGACCTCTCCAAATCGAGCATGCTGCAGGGCGTCGTGGCGATCGGCGTCGGCCTCGGCGCCATCGTCGCCGCGCGCATGATCACGTTGCGCAAGTCGGTGCGCGTCATCCCGCTCGGCATCGCCATGGGGCTGATCGTGCTGGTGATGAATTTCGTCGGCGAACTGTGGGTGGCGGTGCCGCTGCTCATCCTCGTCGGCGGTCTGTCGGGCTTCTTCGTCGTGCCGATGAACGCGCTCTTGCAGCATCGCGGCCACATCCTGATGGGCGCCGGCCACTCGATCGCCGTGCAGAACTTCAACGAGAACCTCTCGATCCTCGCGATGACCGGCCTCTACTACGCGCTGGTCAAGGCCAACGTCTCGATCTATCTGGTGATCACCCTGTTCGGCCTCTTCGTGAGCAGCGCGATGTACCTGATCAAGCGCAAGCACGAAGCCAACCAGCGCGCCTACGACGACGTGATCCACCTCGACGACCAGGCGCACCACTAAGTTTTTCGCATGCTTCGGATACCGTAACGCCGGGCTTAACGCACTTGTTATCGACAAACATTTCCATTATTCTAGAAACATGAAAACAAAGAGTGCCGTTACCGCCTTGGCTGCGCTGGCCCAGGAAACCCGGCTTGAACTGTTCCGCCTTCTCGTGCAGGCCGGCGAGGCGGGGCTGTCGGTCGGCAAGATTGCCGAAAGCCTGAATACCAAGCCGAACGGACGCCTGACCTTTCATTTGAAGGGCTTGGTCGGCGCCGGCTTGGTCAATGCGATGCCCGACGGTCGCTTTATCTATTATTCGGCGAACTACCCGGCGATGAACGAGCTTCTGGCTTTCCTCACCGAGAGCTGCTGCGGCGGCGCATCGTGTGGCGAAACCTTCGCGCCCTGCGATCCGAAACAGCAGAAACCCGCGATCTGACAAGGACAAAGCATGCCGAACCCGCCGATCGAGCAATCCCCAAGCAAGCACTCCCGGATCAATATCCTGGTCCTTTGCACCGGCAATTCCGCCCGCTCGATTCTCGGCGAGGCGTTGTTCAACCATCTCGGCAAGGGGCGCATCCATGCCGCTTCGGCGGGCAGCCAGCCCACCGGCACGGTGAATCCGTTGGCGCTGGAAACGCTCGAGCGGCATGGCGTGCCATTGCCCGAAGCGCGCAGCAAGTCGTGGGCCGAGTTCACCGCGCCGGATGCACCGGTGCTCGACTGCATTTTCACGGTTTGCGCGAGTGCGGCCGGCGAAGCGTGCCCGATCTGGCCGGGACACCCGGCGACCGCGCACTGGGGAATCGCCGATCCGGCGCACATCGAGCCGCCTGAAGCGCAGCGGGCCGCCTTCGAGGTCGCCTATCGGCAGCTGGAGCGGCGGATCGCGGCTTTTCTCGCGCTGCCGCTCGAGACGCTCTCCGGCGATGAAGTGAAAGCCGCTGCGCGACAAATTCATCAGGAAGCCGGCCAATGAAAAAGCTTTCCTTCCTCGACCGCTACCTCACCGTCTGGATCTTTTCCGCGATGGCGCTCGGCATCGGGCTCGGCTTTTCGGTGCCGGGTATCGAGGGCTTTATCAACCGTTTCCAGGTCGGAACGACCAACATCCCGATCGCCGCCGGGCTGATCCTGATGATGTACCCGCCGTTCGCCAAGGTGCGCTACGAAGAGCTGCCCGACGTCTTCCGCGACCGCAAGGTGCTCGGGCTCTCGCTGCTGCAGAATTGGATCGTCGGGCCGCTCCTGATGTTTGTCCTGGCCATCGTCTTCCTGCACGACAAACCTGAGTACATGGTCGGCCTGATCATGATCGGGCTGGCCCGCTGCATTGCCATGGTGATCGTCTGGAACGAGCTGGCCAAGGGTTCGACCGAGTACGCCGCCGGTCTCGTGGCCTTCAACTCGATCTTCCAGGTGCTGTTTTTCAGCGCCTATGCCTGGCTGTTCATTACCGTGCTGCCGCCGTTTTTCGGGCTGTCCGGCGCGCTGGTCGATATCTCGATCGGGCAGATTGCCCAGAGCGTCTTCATCTACCTCGGCATTCCCTGCATCGCCGGCGTGCTGACCCGCGTCGTCATGCTGCGCTTTGTCTCGAAGGAGTGGTACCACAGCCACTTCGTGCCGAAGATCGGGCCGATCACGCTGATCGCGCTGCTGTTCACCATCGTCGTGATGTTCAGCCTGAAGGGCGGGCTGATCGTCGGCACCCCGTTCGACGTGGTGCGCATCGCCATTCCGCTGCTCGTCTACTTCGTGCTGATGTTCGTCTTTGCGTTCTTCATGACCCGGCGTCTCGGCGCGAGTTACGAAAAGTGCGCCACGTTGTCATTCACCGCCGCCAGCAACAACTTTGAACTGGCGATCGCCGTGGCCGTCGCGGTTTACGGCATCGATTCCGGGGTGGCTTTTGCGGCAGTGATCGGGCCGCTGGTCGAAGTGCCGGTGATGGTCGGCCTCGTCAAGCTCTCGCTCTGGTTCCAGGGGAAGTACTTCGCCCGGGCACCGGCGTAATCAGAGGATCAGCGGCGCATCCGGCAATTCGTTGGCGCCGCCGCCGGCCGACGGAAAATGCTCGCTCAGGGCCCGGGTGATTTCGGCCAGTGCTTCGAGCGTGCCGGCCTCGAAGCGCCCTTCGCCATACGCCCGTTCCATGCGCTGACAAACGGCACGCCAGAAGGCGGGGCCGACCCGGGCATCGATACCGCGATCGGCGATGATTTCAACGCGCCGGTCGATGAGTTGCAGATAGATCAGCACGCCGCTGTTCTGCTCCGTATCCCATACGCGCAGTTGCGAGAAGAGTTCGATGGCGCGCGCACGCGGCGACTGGTCGTGCAGCAGGCCGGAGAGCGGCAGACCGGCTTCGACGACAAGGCGCAACTCGCCGCTGTGGCTGCGTTCGGAAGCCGCAATGGCCTCGCTCATCGTTGCCAGCACCGGTTTCGGAAAGGCGCGCAGCACCGACCAGTCCGGCAGCAGCAAATGGCGAAACACCCTGGACAATCGCATTACCAGTCTCCCGAGGCGCCGCCGCCACCAAAACCGCCACCGCCGCCGGAAAATCCGCCCGAACCACCACTCCAGCCGCCACCGCCGGCAGACCAGCCGCCGATCCCCGAGCGACCGGCGAACAGCGAAGCGATGAAGGCGACGATGCCGACGAGGCCGGAAACGGCGAGCGATGAAATGATCAGCGCGGCGATCACGCCGGCCGCGACGCCGACGATGCCGGCCCCCAGCAAGCGGCCGAAGATGGCGCGCAGGACGCCGCCAACCACGAAAACCAGGATGAATCCGATGGCCAGCAGCGCTTCGAGGTTGTCCTCAAGGCCGGCGGGCTTCGCCTCGGCGCCGCCCTTGGGCGGCGGCAGCGCCTCGCCGTCGACCACCTTGAGCATCGCGTCCAGACCGGCATCGATGCCGCCGTAGAAATCGCCCTGCTTGAAGCGCGGCGTAATCGTTTCGCTGATGATGCGCTTGGTGGTGGCGTCGTTGAGGATGCCTTCCAGGCCGTAGCCCACTTCGATGCGTAGCTTCCGGTCCTGCCGGGCGATCAGCAGCAGCGCGCCGTCGTCGACGCCTTGGCGTCCGAGTTTCCATGCCTCGACCACGCGCAGCGCATACTGCTCGATGGTTTCGGGCTGCACGGTCGGCACCAGCAGGATGGCGATCTGCGCGCCCTTGCGCGCTTCGAAGGCAGCCAGCCGGGCTTCCAGCGCGTCGCGCTGCCCGGCGGAGAGCGTCGCCGTCTGGTCGATGACGCGCGCGGTCAGCGGTGGAACCGCCGGCAACTCCTGTGCGCCGACGGTGCCGGTGGCTACGGCCAAGCACAGCAGGAATGCCGCGAAGAGCGCGCGCATCGGAATCAGCTGGCTATTTCTTCGCACCGCCAAAATCGACCTTCGGCGCGACCGAAATCGCCTTCTCGTTCTCGACGGCGAAGTTGGGTTTGGGCTGATAGCCGAAAACCATTGCCGTCAGGTTGTTCGGGAAGGTGCGTACCGAGACATTGTAGGCCTCGACCGACTTGATGTAGCGGTTGCGCGCCACGGTGATGCGGTTCTCGGTGCCCTCAAGCTGCGCCTGCAGGTCGCGGAACGACGCGTCGGCCTTCAGGTTCGGGTAGTTTTCGGCAACCACCAGCAGGCGCGACAGCGCGCTGGTCAGCCCGGCCTGCGCCTGCTGGAACTTGGCGAAGGCTGCGGGATCGTTGATCAGCTCGGGCGTCGCCTGGATGCCGCCGACCTGCGCGCGCGCCTGCGTCACCTGGGTCAGCACGTCTTTTTCGTGGCTGGCGTAGCCCTGTACCGTGCTCACCAGGTTGGGTACCAGGTCGGCGCGCCGCTGATACTGGTTGAGCACCTCCGACCACGCCGACTTGATCGCCTCGTCGCCGGTCTGGAAGGTGTTGTAGCCGCAGCCCGAAAGCAGGCTGACGAGTACCGCGAGCAAAGCAAGAATTCGGATACGCATGATGGCTTCCTCCGCAGGAGAAATGAACAGGGTGAATCTTGGACAGGGTGAACCTAGATGGCGACGTTTTCCGGGTTTGCAAGAGCCGCCGCTTTTGCCGCGCGCATCAGCGTGCGCGCCCGGCAAAGATCTTCCCAGGCCTTGGCCTTGTCGGGCAAGGTGCGCAGCAGGTAGGCCGGATGATAGGTGACGACCACCGGGATGCTGCGCTCGCCGTCGCGGTAAACAAAAGGCTTGCCGCGCAGGCTGGCCAGCGAGCCCTCCTCGCCGAGCACCGAATGAACCGCCGCGCGACCGAGCAGGACGATGACCTTGGGCTGCAGCAAGGCGATCTGGCGCTGCAGATAGGGTGCGCAGACGGCCATTTCGGCGGATTCCGGCGTGCGATTGCCGGGCGGCCGGCATTTCACGGCGTTGGCGATATAGACGTCTTCGCCGCGCTGCAGGTCGATCGCCGCCAGCATCGCATCGAGCAGCTTGCCGGCCGGACCGACGAACGGCTCGCCACGGGCATCCTCCTCGGCCCCCGGCCCTTCGCCGATGAACAGCCAGTCGGCCGCAAGGTCGCCGACACCGAGCACCGCCTGCTTGCGCTCGGCACACAGGCCGCAGGCACGGCAGTCGGCAACGCTGTGCGCCAATTCGTCCCAGTCCAGCCGGGCAATCCGTTCGGCGCGGTCGGCCGCCGGCGGAACGGGCGTCCTTCCGCCCTCCTCCGGCGGGTTTTCAGCGGCGGCGCGCATTGGCCGGGGAGAAGGGGTTTCGGCAAACGGGCCCTGCGCCGGCACGGCCGCCGCCGTCGGCGCAGCGCGCAGCACCGACGGGTTTTCGCGCAGCTGCCAGACCGGCGAGAGGCCCATTTCGTGCAGCGCCTCTGCGCGGGAAATTGTCATCGTCACGCCGACACCTCAAGCAGCGAGTGGGTGAGCACCAGCGCGTCCTCGCGTCCCTTTTCCGCCGGGTAGTAGCCGCGCCGCACGCCGATCTGCTGGAAACCGAAATGGCGGTAGAGTTCGAGCGCCTTTTCGTTCGACGGGCGCACTTCGAGCAACAGCGTGGTCGCTCCGCCCTGCCGCCCGGCGCTCATCGCCTGACGCAGCAAACGCGCGCCAAAACCCATGCCCTGCCGCTTTTCGGCGACGCCGATGGTCAGCAGATGCGCGTCGTCCACCGCCAGCATCAAGACCAGATAGCCGACCAGTTCGCCGCCGACCCGGCACACCCAGCAGCTGTAGCCGGAGGCCATCGAGTCGGCGAAATTGCCGCGCCCCCATGGATACGGAAAGACGCGGAATTCGATCGCCAGCACCTCGTCGAGATCGTGCAGGTTCATCGGCAGCATCTCGACGCACGGTTCGAGCAACGCGTTCATGCCTTGCCGCCCTGCGCCAGGCGTTCGGCCACCGTCTGCGCAACCTTGTCGCGCACATAGAGCGGCACCGCGTCGGCCGGATCGATCCGCTCGCCACGCGCCAGGCGCGGTGCGGCAAGGCGGGCGACGGCATCGGCGCTCGGCATCAGCTCGGGCAGCCAGGCGGCGACGAACGGCGCCAGCCGCTCGTGCACGGCCGGGTACGCCGCCAGCCCGTTGCCGCAGGCCAGCCAGCCGCCGGTTTCCGGCAGGGGCAGCGCGCCCGGCGGATAGACGCCGACCGGGCCAAGCGGCACGCCGTCGGCAAAACAGCCGGAATAAACCTCGCCCATGCGCGCATCGAGCGTGACGATCACCCGCTCGCCGCCGCTGGCCAGCGCCATCGCGTCGAGCGTGCCGACCGGAACGAGCGGCAAGTCATGGGCAAACGCCAGTCCCTGCGCCACGCCGCAGGCGACGCGCAGGCCGGTGAACGAGCCGGGGCCGGCACCGAAGGCGATGCCGTCGAGGTCGGCAAAGCCCAGCCCGGCCTCGGCCATCGTTGCGGCGATCAGCGGCAGCAGGGTCTGCGAATGCGACACCCCAGCCGGGCAGGCGCGCAGCAGAATTTCGCCGTCGCGCCAGAGCGCGATCGAACCGACGTCGGTGGAAGTTTCAAGAGCAAGCAGATTCATGCGCCGTATTTTACCTGCCGTCAGCGCGGGCAGACAGTTCGTTTGCACGAACGGTGCGGACCGGGCGCTTTTCCGCAGGCAGCGCGGGCAAGGCACCCCTGAGCCGGTGCTGCCTGAGGGCATATTCACCGACTCGAATCAGGGCATGAATCGTCACGACCGGTCCGCAAAAAATCGCATATCATTATCGCGGTCCGCCTAGCGGCCATTCCCCGCGCCCCGCGCAGTTTTCAACACCTACACAAGGAAGCATCGCCATGCAAAGCACAAAGATATTCCTCGCTTCATCTTCCGAACTGGAAGACGAGCGCCGTGAGTTCGAAATCTTCATCGCTCGCAAGAACAGGGAATGGCATCGCCGGGGCGTATTTCTCGAACTCGTCATCTGGGAAGACTTTCTCGACAGCGTCTCGCTGACCCGGCTGCAGGATGAATACAACGCGGCGATTCGCGACTGCGACCTGTTCATGATGCTGTTCAGCACCAAGGTCGGCAAATACAGCGAGGAAGAATTCGACACCGCCCTCGCGCAGTTCAAGGCGACCGGCAAACCGATCATCTTCACCTACGTCAAGGACCAGCGGATCAGCACGAGCGGCGCAACCCCGCAGGAGCAGCAGGATCTGATCAGCCTGTGGGCCTTCCAGGCCAAGCTCGCGGCGCTCGAACACTTCCCGACCGTCTACAAGAACAGCGAAGCGCTGCTCCTGCACTTCAGCCAGCAACTGGAAAAACTCGCGGCGAACGGAACCATCAAGTTCGAGCGCGACGCGAATCCGGACGACGCCATGGACAGTGCCGGCGATCGGGCGACGCTCGATGGCAACGGCGCGATTGCGCAGGGCGAACGCGCCGTTGCCGTCGGCAGCCACGGCGTCTATGTCGGCGGCAACAGCATCGGCAGCATCAGCGCCTGAGCGGCGACCGGCAGCGGCGAACTGCCGCTGCGCAGCGCGCCAATTGGCGATCTACAGGCACCACCTCTGGAGAATGGCGTATTTGCTGGCTCTCCGGGCACCCTGCTTCTAGATGACGATCTGGCGCGTTGCGCTGCGAGTCCTCCTGGGGACGGGCTGCAGGCCGATGGTATGGACAAGTTGGTAGAGCGCGGGGCTAAACAGCGGCAGAACGCAACACCACCCGCAAGCCTAGACCATTGTCACGGACGCCGGGGTGGTCTCTGAGGCGAAACGCGCAGCGCGCAAGCTCTCGATCGAGGTACCACGAGCCGCCGCGCGCGAGCCGCCATACATCGTCTCCGGCCTCCAGCACCTCGCGTTGCGGGTCGTCCGGCCGATAGGGGTAATTGAACTCGGGTTTCCTCCAGTCCTCGCCCCACAGGCTGCGTGTCCATTCCCAGACATTGCCGGCCATGTCGAGACAACCCGCTTCGCTGACGCCCTTGGGGAAGATGCCGACCGCGCTGGTCTCGCCGATTCCCGTTTCCTCTGTGTTGGCGCAGTCTTCGCGCCACTCGGTCGCCCAAGGATAGGCTCGGCCGTCGCAGCCGCGCGCGGCACGTTCCCATTCGGCCTCACTGGGCAGTGTCAGATAATCATTGGGACCAATTCTGCCAATCCGCCGCCATTCGGCGCTCAGCCACTCGCAGTAGGCGAGCGCGTCGTGCCAGTCAACGCCGGTCGCCGGATGGTTGCGCCGGTTCGCCTGATCGGCTGCGTCCGAACGCCACTTGCGCTGCGTTGCCGCGACAAAGCGCCGGTACTGCGCATTGGTCACCGGATACTTGCCGATACTGAACGCCGGCAGTCGTACGCAATGCGCGGGGCCAGCATCGTCATCCGTGTCGTCGCCCATGATGAATTCACCGGCTTCGATGGCAATGAGTTCCTCCAGATCGCGCTCGTCACCGAGCATGGCGAGCGCCTGCCCGGCAATCGCCCGATCGCGCGGCGGCAGCCAGCCGTGCTCGACGATGGCGAGCAGCCAGCGCTGCACGCGCTTGCGCTTTCTTTCGTTGCGCGCCGCTGTCTGCGGGCTTGGCTCAGCCAGCCCAGTTTCGCACAGCGCTTGAGCAGCGAGCAGTGCGCCCCACAGATCGCCAGCGGAGGCTTCGCCGTCCGTCGGCGGATCGTCCGGACAAAGCGACTCGACCAGGCTCCACACCGCTTCAGGCGTACCGCGCGCCACCTTGGCGGCGGCCAGCAGTACGGCTTCGCGCCAGCGGTTGGGGTCGCTGCGCGCCAAGCGGCTGAGTTCATCGGGAAAGTGATCGACGGTCAGGTGGCAGGCGGCCAGGTATTCCTGGAAGGTACGGTGCGGAAACTGGTAAAGCCCTTCGCCGTGCGAGGCGAGCAGCCCGGCCCGGTCGCGCAGATAGGCCTCCAGCAGGCGCGGGTTGATCTCCGTACGCTGCGGCGCAACCGCGTGCAGCGCCTTGAACAGCTGTTCCTGGCGGATGTCGGCGGTGCCGAGCAGGCCGACCTGATCGCGGTGCGCCTCGAAAGCCAACTGGTCAAGTTCGCGGCGGATTGCGTCGCGACCAGCATTCAGGTACTCGGCGAGGCTCGGTTCGATCTCCCGCGAGCCGTCACTGTTGGTGCGGATTCGCAGGCTTTCCCACTTGTTGAGCAGCAGTTCGACAGCCTCGGCGTAAAGTTCTTCACGCCTCTCGGGCAGTGCGCCGCCGCGCTCGGTATGCACGCGCGCGACCAAGGTCAGCAGCAGCGGCTGCGCGGCCAATTCAGCCAGCCGCGCGTTGTGCGCGATGGTGCGCTCAAGCAGTTCAGTACGGCCTTGGCCCTCGTTCGGCGACAGGCGCTGCAGTTCGACCATGTGCTCGTACCAGGCGGCGACAAAGCCGTTGATCTGCCGCGCGGAAAACGGCGCCAGCTCGACTTCGGCGAAATGCGCCAGTTTCCAGTCCTGGCGCTGATAGGCGTAGCTGCGGCTGGTGACCAGGAAGCGGCAGTCTTTGAAGGTCAGTGCAAAGTCCTGCACGGCCTGCTTGATCTGTTCACGACGGTCGAGCGCGTCGGGCACCTCGTCGAGGCCGTCGAGCAGAATCAGCCCGCCGTCACGCAGCAATTCGGCGCGCAGCAGCGGTGCGAAATCGGCCAGCGCGGCCTGTTTCAGCTGCTCGCAGATGAACTGCCAGAGCGTCTCGGCATTGACCGGCGTGCCGGGCGGCGGCAGGCTGCTCGCCAGATCGCGCAGTACCACCTGCACCGGCAACAGCGCGCCGTGCGTCCATTGCACGGCTTGCGGCTGATCCTCCCCGTCCTCGTCGGCAGGCGGCGCACTCAGGCTGGCGAGATTCGGCCCCGGCAGCCCGAGCAGCTCGCCGGCCATCGACAGCGCGAGGAAATTGCTGAAGGTCGTCTTGCCGCTGCCCGGCCCGCCGAGCAGCACGAGGTGCTGCTCGCGGTCGAGGACTTTGACAGCGGAGAGCGGGGGGCGTTTTTTATCAGTGGGCTTGCCGTGTGGCAACGCGTCTTCGCCTCTGCTGCGCCGGGTGAGCAACGCCGTATAGACTGAGGAGAGCTTGATCTGTGCGTTGGCGCCATCGCCGGAAAAGAGCGGCAATTGGTTGGCCTGCTGGTAGATGCGTGCCAGATAGGCGCGCCGCAGGTCGTCCGCGCTGGCGCCGGGCCGCGTCGCCAGCTGGATGATCGTGCCGGTGTTGATGTCGCCCGTGCTATTGCCGTGGATGGCCACCCCGCCTACCGCGACGGCGCTGGCGCCCGGCCCATGGGCGATAGCACCCGACCCGGCGACTCGTGCGCTGACGGCAGCGATTGCCGTGACTGCGGTATCAAAGGTTTCCTGGTCGATCACGCCGAGTTCGAGTGCATTTTTGAGATTTTCAAGCGTGCGATGAATTTCGTGCTTCTCGCCAAGACGGTGATTCAGTTCATTGCGCTGAACTTGTTCCTTGATTTCGCTGGACACCCCATGGGCGAGTGCGCTGCCTCGTTGATCGTTCAGGCGGGCAAATGCATCCTGCGCGGCCAGCGCATCGGCTAGCGCTTCATTCGGGCGGCCGAACCCGCGCTCTATTCCGCTAGCTTCGAGCAACAGTTCGGCGACGTTCGGGTCCGCTTGGGTGCAGGAAGCCAGATAATCGCGTATTTCTTTCAGACGACGTTCACGTTCTTCACGCCGAGCGAGAAAGCTCCCGTCTTCGTCAACGGGGCCATGCAATGCGGGCTGTGTGGCGAAATCGAACACTGCAGCGCGCCATGCCCATAAATCGGGCGCCTCGCTGGCGAAGGTAGTAATTGTTGCAGGCTCCATCCAGAGCAGCAGACTGACAGGCAGGTCCTCGGCAAGTTTTTCGCGGCGATAGTTGAATGCATGCAGCGGTGCCCCCCCGGCCTGCTTCAGCCAGGCTTCGAAGCCATATAGATGAATCAGGCGGTGCGTCTGTCCGATCTCCACCAGTTGTGCAAGCAATGCCGACACATCCATGTCGGGAGTGATTTCGAGCCGGGCTGCGTCTGGTTGGTTATTGTCAATCCACGTCATCAGGGCTTGGTGGTAGGGTGACGATACGCAGGCGGCGAATATCGGCTGAAAACCGCTAGCACGCTCGATCAGACGCTGCAGGCGCTGCATGTCGTCGCTGTGCTGCCCGAGAAATCCGGACGGCACGGTGGCAGGGGCTGACTCAGACGCCACTGACGTAACCTGCCGGGGGCTTCATGCTCACCGTTGCTGCGACATAACCTTCCAGGCTGCGGACTGCCGGGTGCGATTGCCACCAGTAGCTGTTGTACTCCAGCAGCACCAGATCATAGAGCAGACGGCGTGTCTGATCGGTGGCGGGGGTATAGGTCTTGTCACCCTTGTCGATTTGTACAAGGACGGTAAAGTCGTCCGGATCAAGCTTGATGAGGCGCTTGTAGTCGTTGGCCAACCGACGCACCGCCGTTTGCGCTACCGTGTGGGTAATCGGACCCTGATCGAGTTCCTGAAAGCAGAAATTTACCAACCGCAGGAGGTCGCGCGGATGACCACCGGAGTTCTTGATCAACAGATCGAGTGTATCGGGAGAATCGAAATTCTCGCGCGGCAGACGTTGGTCAATAAAACTGCGCATGCATTGCAAGGCCAAATCTATCGGCTGCTCCATGCCCTTTTCGGTCAGCTTTACCATGGGCAGTCGAAAAATGGCGTCGAAGTTCTGTGCCACCTGTCCCTGCTCGTTAAGTACGTTGATCGGTGCGCAGTAAATACAGTTGGTACGCAACAGGCGCAACTGATGGATGTCACTAACAAAAAACGTAACCGCTTCGTCACTACGCATCCGGTCGGTACCGTCGACGATGAAGATCACTGCCCGCCCCTTGCCCGCTTCGGCGAGTGCATCCTGGGCGTAGTCGTGGAGGGTATTGAAGGCTTCGGTCAGTGCGGTGATTGAATTTCTGACCTGTTCGCGAATCTCTGTTTTGTAGGTGGTATTGCTGCGGATGCTGGCTTTGAGTCGAGCAAACATCTGGCCAATAAAGGGTAGCCCGAGTTTCGCTGTGATGCCGGTTTCGATCTCGGCTTTCAGATTGCTTTCGAAGGTCTGACTGCGGCTGATTTGCTGGAACCACTCGTGCAATTGCGACAGATATTGATCCGGCACCACAATTCCTTCGGCGACCAGTTTTTCCGCCAGCAATTGGGCAAACGCGAGAGCCACATCAGCATAATTCAGATTATTGACGTCCAGTTCCTTCAGTGCGTCAATGTGAATTACAAAAAAACGTTTCGGGTTATGCAGGTCATTCGCGACGGCGCGCAGTTCGGTCGTCTTGCCACAGCCCCGGTGACCGCCAAAAAGGATGCACTTGGCGACTCTTGGATGGCGTAGTTCATTTTTAGCCAGGTCAACACCTAATTCGCGCAGCAGCCTTCCCCGATTGTAGTCGCCGCGCGCAGCGTTCAAGTCGACCCGAAGTGGGTCCCCGGATTCGAGAGGCCGGTCGTAGTCAAAATTCTTGCGGTAATCCCAGAGATCCATACTCATACACTCTTCCTTTCGACTAAGTCCGAACATTGCCAGCCTATACTGCAGCGGCATAGGTTGTCGGCACAAAACAGGCGCGGGTAGCAAGTATAGAGGGTGTTTGCGTACGGAAAGCTGCCCCCGCAATTCTAGATTCAAAATACCAAAGCAAAAAATAGCACCCGCTCAGGCAGCAGGGCCTCTGCACTCGGACAGCATTATCGTCTTTGGCATAACCCGGTAGAAATAGTCGTTAACATTCATAGCGTTATGCCGTCATCTTGTAAACTCGTTCGAAATCGCGTCTACTCTCGTCTTTTGGGCGGCAGAAATGACTGCGACGAACGGGG
>JBAQRB010000007.1:0-16127 GCA_049295655.1 Rhodocyclaceae bacterium | reverse complement strand
CCCGAAAGGGTCGTGACAATGGAGGCCATCATGAGAGCGCGCGAACTGACGGTGTTGCGAAAGAGTCTGGTGAAACTGACACGGACGCAGAGGCAGCAACTGGTAGTAGAACTGACGGCGGAAGAACGCCAGTTTGCGTCGGTCGCGGTGATAGAAAGCGCCGCTACGCACCAGAAATGCCCGCACTGTGGTGCCGAACGGATCGTCAAGAATGGGACCGCCGATGGATTGCAGCGCTTCAAATGCCGGGCGTGCGCCAAGACGTTCAATGCGCTGACCGGTACGCCGCTGGCGCATTTGCACCAGCGTATGAAGTGGCTGGAGCAGGCCGCTGTGATGCGTGACGGACTGTCGCTGACCCAGGCGATGCAACGCCTGCACGTCGCCAGGACAACGGCGCTGCGCTGGCGCCATCGCTTTCTTGCCGCTCCGAAAACCATTCAGGCCCAGATGCTCAATGGTGTCGCCGAAACGGACGAGACGTACTTTCTGCACTCCTGCAAGGGACAGCGTAGTGGCTTGGTCCGCAAGGCGAGGAAGCGTGGCGGCAAAGCCGCGAAGCGTGGTCTCTCGAAAGAGCAGGTTCCGGTGCTGGTCGCTCGCGACCGCTCCGGTGCCACAGCCGACTTCATTCTCGCCGTCGATGATGCATCCCATGTCGTTGCCGCCCTGAAGCCGATTCTGCCGCCTGATGCCATCCTCTGCACCGACAGCAGTCGTACGCTGATCGCCGCAGCGCAAATCTTGAAGGTCGAGCATCACCCGGTCAATCTCTCCGCAGGTATCCGCGTCGACGGCCCTTGGCACGTCCAGAACGTGAACGCCTACGACAGCCGCCTCAAGGGCTGGCTTCGCCACTTCAAAGGCGTTTCGACGCGCTACCTTGGTTCTTACCTCGGCTGGTTCAGAGCCATCGAGCGGACTCCAGGAAAAACCTTGCAGCCCGCGCTCTTCCTTGCTTCGGCAGTTATGGCATGAGAGTATCATCAGATTTCGCTACTTGAGCCAATTAATTTGACCGACGAAGAGTCGCGCATCATGAAGACGGCAGGCGGTGGCTTCGAACAGGCCTACAACGCGCAGGCGGCGGTGGATACGGAGAGCCTGCTGGTGGTGATGCCGACGGTCACCCAGGCGGCCAACGACAAGGAGCAGGTTCAGCCGATGGTGGAGAAGCTGCAGGTCCTGCCCGAGTCCCTGGGCCGGGTTGGGCAACTGCTGGCAGACACAGGGTTTTGCAGCGAAAAGAACCTGAACCCCTGCGCCCAGGCTGGGATCGATGCGCTGATTGCTGTCGGCCGAGAGGAGCACCATCCGAATTGGCGGGAACGTTTCGAGGAGCCGGCCCCCTGTCGGGAGAGACCACGCCCGTCCAGGCCATGGCCCACCGCCTCAAGACGAAGGCCGGGCGCGCCCTCTATGCCCTCAGGAAGCAGACGGTCGAACCGGTGTTTGGCATCATCAAGTCGGTCCTGGGCTTTCGCCAATTCTCCCTGCGCGGCCTGGAGAAGGTCACTGGTGAATGGCGTCTGGTCTGTCTGGCGTGGAACGTGAAGCGCATGGTCGTATTGCGTCCATAGGGCCGAAAAACAGTGGTAAAACACGGAAAAATGACAGAACTCACCCGAAAATCGCTTCGAACCGCCTGTTTTTTAAGCAGGTCGTCAAAAATACACCCTTCTACGGACATCAGTCCGACAGGCTGCTAGCGTGTTTTTAGTTCGGACTGCTTCGGGTCGCCAAGTATCTGAGTACTTCAGCCGCAGCAAACAGGCCGAATGGTGCCGTGACACAAACCGATGAGCCGAATCCGGCGCAGTTGAGTCCGGCGAGTGTCGGCGGCTCGTCGCAGCTTGAACCATTTTCAGGGTAGCGCAACGGTTCGCTCGAAAAAACGGACGCAACACCGAACTTCTTTTTCTGATCGCGTGGGAATCCAAACTCCTTACGCAGCAGCGCTCGCACCTTGGAAAGCAACGGATCCTGGATGGTCCGTGCGAGATCGGCCAACTCGATCCGAGTCGGATCAATCTGGCCGCCTGCACCGCCCGAAGTAACGATCGGAATACTGTGGCGTTTGCACCAGGCGATCATCGCTGCCTTGGTGCGCACGTGATCGATGGCGTCGATCACGTAATCAAAACCCGATCCCAGCAGCGATTCCAGGTTTTCCGGTGAGACGAAGTCCTCGACTTCGATGATCCGGCAGGCGGGATTGATCGCGCGGATTCGATCGGCCATCGCAGCTACCTTGGCCTTGCCGAATTCGTCGCCGAGTGCATGGATTTGCCGATTGGCGTTGGACTCGGCAATCATGTCGAGGTCGATCAGCGTGATCCGCCCGATTGCTGAACGGGCCAGCGCCTCGGCCGCCCATGAGCCGACCCCGCCGATACCGACGATGCAGATGTGCGCATCCTCGAACGCCTGCAGTGCGTTTACGCCGTAGAGTCGTCCGGTACCAGCGAAGCGGCGCGCCAGATCGGCGGAATGTGCAGTCATCAGGCTTCGACGGTACGGCGGATCACCTGGTTGAAAGGCTCGATCCATTCCGGGGCGAATTGCTTGTCGCAGGCATTGATTTCGGCGATGGCGCGCAGTACCGAGCGATTTTTGCCGCGGTGGATATGTTTCAGCATGACGGCCTCGAAGGCGTCGACGATGGCGAGGATTTTTGCACCGTCGCAAATCTCCTGTGCCTTGAGGGCATTGGGGTAGCCGGCACCATCCGGCATTTCGTGGTGTTGCGCGACCATTTCGGCTGCGCCCGCCCAGCCTGGCATGCGCGAAAGTATCCCCGTCGCGTAGTCCGGGTGCGTGCGCAGGGCGAGCTTGTCTTCGGGGGTCATGTGATCGACCTTGAGCCAGATCGATTCGGGCAGGAACATCATCCCGATGTCGTGCATGTAGACGGCTGCTTCGAGCTGTACGGGATCAACCTTCCGTTCCACCAGCTGATTGGTTTCCAGTGCCAGACGCAGGATGCGCATGGTGCGGCCCTTGAAGAGCAATGAACGGGCTTCAAACTGGTTGGCCAGGCTGTGGAAGAAACGCAGATCATCTGCCCGCTGCGATTTCGAATCGCTGGGAACCGATAATATCTTGTCACTGACCGGAATTGCGCTAGCGGTCGCCGGGCGGAAGCCGGTGACGCCTTCGATCAGTTCGCCGGCGCAGGTGTCGATCTCTGCCGATGTTGCCTGTGCCAGCTTTTCCAGCCCCTGGACGAGGGGCAGCAAATGCAGGCCGTCCAGCGCCTTGTTATTGGCCAGTCCTTCGGCGGCCAGTTCCAGTCGGTCGATTGCCAGAAGGATGGCTTCGGCGATGACTTCGGAAAATGCAATCTCACCGCTGCGGAAGCGGGCCAGGACGGTTTCGATCGGATGGGCGATGGCCACGGCCAGCTCGACCTTGCACAGGGAAGCGTCGCCCTTGATGTTGTGCACCGCGCGGAACAAGCTCGAAATCACTTCACGATCACCCGGCGCGCTGCGCAGGCGAGCGATGTCACGTTCGATAGACGGAGCGTGGTCAATCAGCCCGTCAATGAATTCCTGTAGCGCTTCTCTGTCCGTTACGACAGGCGCGATGATCGAGCGTACATCCATGATTCGATTCCCCGGTCTGAGTTATTCCGCTCAGTTTATCCGAAAGGCGGGTGAAGCGGCACGTGCGGCTATGTCGCGTCATATATGCCGCGTATCGTGGCACAGGCTACGGCGTGCTGGCTGGCGCCATAGACCCAATGGCGGGTACTGGTCTAAACTTCGCCCTTTTGAACCCGAGGAAGACAGATGTCAATCATCACCACCGCCAGCGGCTTGCAGATTGAAGAGATCACCGTCGGTACCGGCGCTACCGCTGAGGCCGGGCAGAATGTCAGCGTCCATTACACCGGCTGGCTGACCAACGGCACGAAATTCGATTCGAGCAAGGACCGTAACGATCCCTTCCAGTTTCCGCTCGGCAAGCGCCACGTGATTCTCGGCTGGGATGAAGGCGTGCAGGGCATGCAGGTGGGCGGCGTACGCAAGCTGACGATTCCGCCTGAGCTGGGTTATGGCGCACGCGGTGCCGGTGGCGTGATTCCGCCGAATGCGACCCTGGTCTTCGAAGTTGAACTGCTCGACATCCTGTGATCGATGAGCGATACGCCGCGTAAGCCCCTGGGTTTGCCGCCCAGGGCGTCGAAGGATGAGGCGCTTGCCGATACCGGGCGTCGACCGGTGCGCGGCGGCGCGCCCAAGCGCAAGTCGGCTGCCGATGCCGCGCAGGTCAATGCCGCGTACGCAGCGAAAGCCCGGGCGCAACAGGCAAAACCCCGGGGAACGCCGTCTCGTGCCCCGGTCGCCGCGAAGCCGCTGCTTGCCGCACGCAAGCTCGTATCGGGTGCGGAGGGTGCTACCGCACCGAGCGGCGTACGCATTTCCAAGTTGATGGCCGAGCGCGGACTCTGTTCGCGGCGCGATGCCGATGGCTATATCGAACGCGGCTGGGTTTTTGTCGATGGCAAGCGGGTCAGCGAACTCGGTACACGGGTCGATCCTTCGGTAAGCATTACCCTCGCACGGGAAGCGCAGATTCAGCAGCAGTGGCAGATGACGATCTTGCTGCACAAGCCGGTGGGCTATGTTTCCGGCCAGCCGGAGCCGGGTTTCATTCCGGCCGTCACCCTGATCCAGCCGGAAAACCAGTACAGCCTGCCGGATACCCCGGCTTTCCATCCGCGCCATCTGAAAGGGCTGGCGCCGGCGGGCCGCCTCGATATCGATTCGACCGGTCTGCTCGTTCTCACGCAGGATGGCCGCGTTGCACGGCAACTGATCGGCGAGGACTCGCAGGTCGACAAGGAGTATCTGGTGCGTGTCGAGGGCAAGCTCGATGCGAAGGGACTGGCTTTGCTCAATCACGGACTCAGCCTCGACAACCGGGAGTTGAAACCGGCAAAAGTCGAGTGGCTCAACGACGACCAGCTGCGTTTCGTGCTGCGCGAAGGGCGCAAGCGCCAGATTCGCCGCATGTGCGAACTCGTCGGCCTGCACGTCGTCGGCCTCAAGCGCGTGCGCATCGGCGGCATCAAGCTGGGCGATCTGCCGCTTGGCCAGTGGCGTTTCCTGCGTGCCGACGAGGGGTTCTAGCCGCCGAGGTTTGTCGGGTAAAGACGGGCAGAAGGCTCTGCGGGCTGCCGGGGAGTGGATTTTCGGTGCAGCGCCTGATCGCCGTGATAGAATTCGTTCCGGCGGGTCTCCCCGCATTGCAGGATGGTGAACCTGGTCAGGTCCGGAAGGAAGCAGCCACAGCCGTTATCTGCAAGTGCCGGGGGTAAGGCTCGCCACTTTTATTTCTGCTGCCGGATGCGTGTCGCCCACTCTGCTGCGGCGACGGGCGTGACATCTTCCGCTCAGCTCCTGGCAACCATTGCTTTGGCTTTTTTCCCGGCGCGAGTTCGCAAAAACTCACGGGAACCGGGCTCCTTGATCTGCTAGAATTTCTTCAATGAGCTACCAAGTCTTGGCGCGCAAATGGCGGCCAAAAACGTTTTCCAGCCTTGTCGGTCAGGATCACGTCGTTCGCGCCCTGACCCATGCATTGACCGAGCAGCGTCTGCATCATGCCTACCTGTTCACGGGGACGCGCGGGGTCGGAAAAACCACGCTGGCGCGCATTCTTGCCAAATCACTGAACTGCGAGACCGGCCTTACCGCAACGCCTTGCGGCGTGTGTTCCGCCTGCACCGAGATCGACGCGGGGCGCTTCATCGATCTGCTCGAAGTCGATGCGGCGACCAACACGCGCGTCGATGAAATGCGCCAGCTTCTCGAGAACGCCGTCTATGCGCCAACGCGCGGCCGGTTCAAGGTCTATGTGATCGATGAAGTTCACATGCTCTCGAATTCCGCTTTCAACGCGATGCTGAAGACGCTCGAAGAGCCGCCCGAGCACGTCAAGTTCATCCTGGCAACGACCGATCCGCAGAAAATACCGGTGACGGTGCTGTCGCGTTGCCTGCAGTTCAACCTCAAGCAGATGACGCCGACGTCGATTACCGGTCATCTGAAGCATATTCTCGACGCCGAGGGGATCAGTGCCGAAGCGGGGGCGCTGAATCTGCTGTCGCGTTCGGCGGCGGGCAGCATGCGCGACGCCCTGTCCTTGCTCGACCAGGCCATTGCCCATGGGGCAGGCAAGGTCGAGGAGATTCAGGTGCGCGACATGCTCGGCACCGTCGATCTCGATTACCTCTTTTCGATTCTCGATGCCCTGCTGGCGGGGAACGCGGCCGGCATGCTGCGCGTTGCCGACGAGATGGCAACGCGCAGCCTGTCTTTCGATGCGGCACTGCAGGAACTGGCGGCTTTGCTCACCCGTCTGCATGTTGCCCAACTCGCCCCGCAGGCGATTGCCGACGACCTGCCGGAGCGCTCCCGTCTGCTCGATCTGGCCAGTCAGCTCGATCCCGAGTTCGTCCAGCTGGCTTTTCAGATTGCCGTGCATGGACGCAAGGAATTGCCGCTGGCGCCGGACGAGCTGGCCGGTTTTGTGATGACCTTGCTGCGCCTGCATGCTTTTCGCCCGATGGCGGCGGAGGGTTCGCCTGCGCCGTCTACGGGTGCGCCGCAGCACAAGCTGGCGCCGGCGGCCGCCCCGCTTCGGGCGCCCGAGCGGCAAAGCGCAGCACCGGCCAGCGTGCCGGCAAGCACTATCCCGGCGCCGGAGGTCGATCTCGTTCCGCCATCGGCGCCCGCAAGCGCGCCATTCGCGGCGCCGGTTCCGGCGGTGCCCATTTCGGCCGCCGAGCCGCTTCCTCCGGTTCTTACGCCCGCCGGGGCGGCGGACTGGGGAACGGTCCTTGTTGCACTCAAGCTCGGCGGCATGGCCCGTGAGCTGGCGCAACACTGCGAGCTTCGTGCTGTGGACGGGGGGCAGATCACGCTCCGCCTGTCGCCGACGCATCGCCATTTGCAGATGAAGCCTGCGCAGGACAAGCTGCAGCAGTCGCTCGCCGAGTATTTTGGCCGGCCCCTGCAGCTACGCATCGAACTGGCCGAGATCGAAAGCGATACGCCCGCCGCCACGGCGCAACGCGACAGGCGCGAGTTGCAGGATCGCGCGGTGGCGGCCATCGAAGAGGACGGCTTCGTGCGCGAAGTGATCGACCTGTTCGATGCCACACTCATTGAATCATCCATCAAACCCGTTTAATACCAGTAGAGGCAAGCACCATGATGAAGGGCGGAATCGCCGGCCTGATGAAGCAGGCCCAGCAAATGCAGGACAACATGAAGAAGGCGCAGGAGCAGCTCGCGCAGGTCGAAGTCGAAGGCCAGTCGGGGGCCGGCATGGTCAAGGTCACGATGACCTGCGGTCACGATGTGCGCCGCGTTTCGATCGATCCGTCGGTGATGGACGACAAGGAAATGCTCGAAGACCTGATCGCCGCCGCTTTCAATGCGGCCGTGCGGCGTGGCGAGGAGATCAGTCAGGAAAAAATGGCCGGATTCACCTCGGGCCTGAATCTTCCGCCCGGATTCAAGCTGCCCTTCTGATGTCCACCCCCTCCAGCCTCGAGTCGCTGATCGAGGCGTTGCGCTGCCTGCCGGGGATCGGTCCAAAATCGGCGCAGCGCATGGCCTACTATCTGATGCAGCGCGACCGGTCGGGGGCCCAGCTTCTGGCCGATTCGTTGCAGCTTGCGCTGGGTGCGCTGCGCCACTGCCAGCGTTGCAATACCTTTACCGAAGCCGAAGTCTGCGAGCGCTGCCTCTCCGGCAAGCGCGACGCGGCGCTGCTCTGCGTCGTCGAGACGCCGGTCGACATGAACATGATGGAGCAGACGCACGCCTATTCGGGGCTTTATTACGTCCTGATGGGGCGGGTGTCGCCGCTCGACGGCATCGGTCCGCGCGAATTGCAGCTCGAGCGGCTGTTGGCGCGCGCCAGCGACGGCGTCGTCGAGGAAGTCATCCTGGCGACCAATTACACCAACGAAGGCGAAGTCACCGCGCACTACCTTTCCGAAATGCTCAAAAGCCGGGGAATCCGCGTCTCGCGCATCGCGCGCGGCGTTCCGGTCGGCGGCGAGCTTGAATACGTCGATGCCGGAACGCTGGCGCAAGCGGTTCGCGAGCGCCGACCGCTTGCCGAGTAAGCGTTGCGCTTCGTCGCCCGGTTCAACTCCGGATGAAACTGGCGTATAATTCCGCGGTTTAGTTTCTCCCAATTTTTATTCCTTCTAGGGATCAGCGCTATGAGCAAAGAATGCAAAGTAGACTGCGGCAGGCGGCGGCTGATTGTCGCTACCGCCGCTGTCGGCGGCGCGGGAGCGGTGGCGGCACTCGTGCCTTTCCTCTCCAGCATGCTGCCGTCCGAACGCGCCAAGGCAGCCGGCGCGCCGGTCGAAGTCGATATCGGCAACCTTGAGCCGGGTCAGATGATGACCGTCGAATGGCGCGGCAAGCCGGTGTGGATCATCAACCGCACCAAGGACATGCTCGATACGCTGCCGAAACTGGCTGATGCGATGCTCGATCCGAAATCCGACAAGACGATGCAGCCTGAGTATTGCAAGAACGAGACGCGCTCGATCAAGCCGAGCATCATGGTCGCCGTCGGCATCTGTACCCATCTCGGTTGCTCGCCGTCGTCCAAGTTCAAGGCGGGCGCCGATGAAGGCATGGGTGGTGACTGGCTGGGCGGCTTCCTGTGCCCCTGCCACGGTTCCAAGTTCGATTTCGCCGGCCGCGTCTTCAAGAGCATGCCAGCACCGGATAACCTTGAAGTGCCGCCGCATACGTATCTCACCGATACGCGCATCCTGATCGGCGAAGACAAGAAGGGGGCGTAAGCAATGGCATCCGATACCCAATACGAAAAGTACAAGTCCGACGGTTCCCTGCAGGGTAACGCGCTCGAATGGTTTGACGCCCGCTTCCCGGCGACTTCCATGTGGCGCGGCCATCTGTCCGAGTACTACGCACCGAAGAATTTCAACTTCTGGTATTTCTTCGGCTCGCTGGCGATGCTGGTGCTGGTCATCCAGATCGTCACCGGCATCTTCCTGGTCATGCACTACAAGCCGGACGCCTCGCTCAACGCGAACGGCATCCCGGTGGCCTTCGCCAGCGTCGAATACATCATGCGCGACGTGTCGTGGGGCTGGCTGATCCGCTACATGCACTCGACCGGCGCTTCGGCCTTCTTCATCGTCGTCTACATGCATATGTTCCGCGGCATGCTTTACGGCTCGTACCGCCAGCCGCGCGAGCTGATCTGGGTGTTCGGTGTCCTGATCTTCCTGTGCCTGATGGCTGAGGCCTTCATGGGCTATCTGCTGCCCTGGGGACAGATGTCCTTCTGGGGCGCGCAGGTGATCGTGAACCTGTTCTCCGCCATCCCGCTGATCGGCGATCCGCTGTCGCTGTGGATTCGCGGCGACTTCGTCGTTGGCGACGCAACGCTGAACCGCTTCTTCTCGTTCCACGTGATTGCCGTACCGCTCGTTCTGCTCGGCCTCGTCGCTGCCCACATCCTGGCGCTGCACGAAGTCGGCTCGAACAACCCGGACGGCGTCGAGATCAAGAAGAAGAAGGACGCCAACGGCCATCCGCTCGACGGCATCCCCTTCCACCCGTATTACTCGGTGAAGGACATCGTCGGCGTCGTCGTCTTCCTGATGGTCTTCTCGATCATCGTCTTCTTCGCGCCCGAAGGCGGCGGTTACTTCCTCGAGTACAACAACTTCCTGCCGGCCGACCCGCTGAAGACCCCGCCGCACATCGCGCCGGTCTGGTACTTCACGCCGTATTACTCGCTGCTGCGTGCCATGGTCTGGCCGATCCTCGGCATCGACGCCAAGTTCTGGGGTGTCGTGGCGATGGGTGCCGGTGTCGTGATCCTCGCCTTCCTGCCCTGGCTCGACCGCAGCCCGGTCAAGTCGATCCGTTATCGCGGCCCGATTTTCAAGACGCTGCTCACGATCTTCGTGATCTCGTTCTTCATTCTCGGTTTCCTCGGGACGAAGCCGCCGGCCTACGCCTTCTTCGGCGTGATCCCGGGTGCCCCGATCGCACAGCTGCTGAGTGCCTATTACTTCCTCTTCTTCCTGACCATGCCGTGGTGGTCGAGGATCGACAAGTACAAACCCGAACCGGAAAGGGTGACGTTCAAATGAAAGCGAACAACATGAAGAAATTCCTGCTGGCGCTGCTGTTTGCCCCGATCACGGCCCTGGCCAGCGGTGCCGCAGTGCATCTGGACAAGGCACCTGACATCTCTGGCGACAAGGCCGCGCTGCAAAGTGGTGCCAAGACCTTCGTGACCTCGTGCCTGAATTGCCACGGCGCAAGTTTCGTCCGTTACAACCGTCTGCTCGAACTGGGCTTGACCGAAGAACAGGTCAAGGAAAGCCTGATGTTCACCGCCGAGAAGATCGGCGAGCCGATGCGCGTTGCCGCGCGTGCGGCCGAGCAGAAGGTGTGGTTCGGCGCCACTCCGCCGGATCTTTCGCTGATCGCGCGTGCGCGGGCATCGGAAGACGGCAGCGGCGCCGACTGGTTGTACACCTACCTGCGTTCCTTCTATCGCGACGATAAGCGTCCGACCGGCTGGAACAACACCATTTTCGAGAATGTCGGCATGCCGCACATCCTCTGGGAATCGCAAGGGCAGCAGGTGCTCAATCACGAGACGCACAAGCTCGAACTGGCTGTTCCGGGCAAGCTTTCCCCGGCCGAGTATGACAAGCAGGTCGCCGACCTGGTTGGCTTCATGGTCTGGATGGCCGAGCCCGATGCCGGCTTGCGCAAGAAACTCGGTTTTGGCGTACTGGCCTTCCTGGTCGTTCTCTTCGGTTTTGCTTACAAGCTGAAGAAGGAATACTGGAAAGACATCAAGTAACACACCGGACAACCGCCTGATTTTCAGGCCACGGCATCGCTGGCAGGCACACATTGGTGCGCTTGCCGCCGCGATGCCGGTTCGTTTTTGAGGGTATTGATCATGATGAACCTCTATTCGGGAACCACCTGCCCGTTCAGCCACCGTTGCCGCATCGTCCTGTACGAAAAGGGCATGGATTTCCAGGTGATCGATGTCGACCTTTTCGCCAAACCCGAAGATATCGCCATCATCAACCCCTACGGCCGCGTGCCGGTCCTCGTCGAACGCGATCTCATCCTGTATGAGCCGAACATCATCAACGAATACATCGACGAGCGTTTCCCGCACCCGCAACTGATGCCCGCCGACCCGATCATGCGTGCGCGTGCCCGCCAGCTGCTGATCACGATGGAGCGCGAAGTCTTCTCGTACATCGAAGCGCTGGAAAAGAACCTGAAGACGGCCGACAAGTCGCGTCAGCAGATCCGCGACCGCCTGACCGAGATGGCACCGGTTTTCGTCAAGCAGAAGCACATGCTCGGCGAGGACTTCTCGATGCTCGACGTGGCGATCGCGCCGCTGCTCTGGCGTCTGGACCACTACGGGATCGAACTGCCGAAGTCGGCCGCTTCGCTGATGAAGTACGCCGAGCGGATTTTCAGCCGCCAGGGTTTCATCGACGCGCTGACGCCGTCCGAAAAAGCGATGCGCAAGTAAGGAAGTCGCAAGTGCACGTCCGGCTCCGGCCGGACGTGCCGTTTCTGCACCACCCATTAGAAACGGAAAATATCTTGGATCTGCCGTCTACCAAACCCTACCTGATCCGCGCCATTCACGAATGGTGCTGCGACAACGCCTTCACGCCGTATCTTGCCGTCGTCGCCGACGCGCGGGCGCGCGTGCCGCGCGAATTCGTGCGCGACGGGCAGATCGTTCTCAACGTCGGTTACGACGCGACCAAGAGCCTGAATATTTCCAACGACACGATCACCTTCCAGGCGCGCTTCGGCGGCGTCGCGCGCGAGATTTCGGTGCCGATCAGCAACGTCGCGGCCATCTACGCGCGCGAAAACGGCGCCGGCATGGCTTTCGAGCCGGACGGCGAAGCCGTTGCCGGCGACGATCCGGTCGATGCGCTGCGCCTCGCCGACAGCGCCAGCGACGAAGCGCCGCCCGAGCCACCCGTTACACCGCCGGCCGGACGTCCCAAGCTGCAACGCATCAAATAGACCGGATCGACTTCCAGCCGGCCGGCGTTGCCGCCGGCATTCGCTGACCGCGTTCCGACGTTTTCGGGCGTCGCGCCCGCCGCAGTCCCGGCGGACCAGGAAAACACCGCACCCGTCGCGTTCAAGGGGAACTGGCTCGATTGCCGCGCCTCCTACACGGTATGCTCGAAATCCAGGGTCTCTGCCGTCGGTTCACGCAGCGAAGCGTGCTTCGCAACGTTTCCCTTTGTCTGCAAAAGGGTGAGTACGTCGCGATTGTCGGCGAGTCCGGCGTCGGCAAATCGACGCTGCTCAACCTGATCGCCGGGCTCGATCGGCCCGACGGCGGCCGACTGACGCTTGACGGCAGCGATTACGCGACGCTCGACGACGACGCCCTGACGCGCCTGCGCCGCGACAAGATGGGTTTTGTCTTCCAGGCTTTTCACGTTCTGCCGCATCTTCGCGTTCGCCAGAACGTGGCGCTGCCGCTCTGGCTGCAGGGAATCGACGGCAGCGCGGCCGACGGCCCGGCGCAGCAGCTGCTCGATGCCGTGGGCCTTGGCGAGCGCGCCGCGAGCTGGCCGCGCGAGCTTTCCGGTGGCGAGCTGCAGCGGGTGGCGATTGCCCGTGCCCTGGTGCATGCGCCGTGCCTGGTGCTGGCCGACGAGCCGACCGGCAATCTCGACCCGGCGAATGCCGCGAAGGTGCTGGCGCTCCTCGCCGAGCACATCCGCCGCGCCGGGGCCATCGGCATCCTGGCGACCCATTCGCGGCAGGCGGCGGCAAGCGCCGACCGCATCCTGCGGCTGACCGCCGACGGACTGCAGACGTGAGAATGGCCTTGGTGTTTTTCGGCTCGCTCGCCCGGCGGCGGCTGTCGACGCTGTTTTCCTGCGCGGCGATTGTCCTCGGCGTGGCCTTCGGGATGGCGGTGCACGCGGTGCATGAGGCCGCGCTCTCAGAGTTCGCGCACGGCCTGCGCACCCTGGCCGGCGAGGCGGATCTGCAGGTGGTCGGGCCGCGCGGCGGCTTTGACGAGCAGCTCTATGCGCTGCTCGCCGCCCGCCCCGAAGTGGCGGCAGCGAGTCCCGTGCTCGAGGTCGAGCTGAAACTCGTCGGGCGCGCGGAAACCCTGCAGCTGTTCGGCGTCGATCCGTTTGCGCTGGCCCGCGTGACGCCGGCATTGCTGCCCGGAATGCCGGCAGCGGCGGGGCGCTTTGCCGTCCTTGCCGACGACCGGATTTTTCTCGCTGCGGCGGCGCAAAAGGCACTCGCCGCGCACGCCGGTGCCGTACTCCGCGTCCAGGCGGGAACTCGGGCGCTGGACTTGCGGGTAGCCGGCGACCTGCCCGGCGCGCGCGAAAACAGCCGCCTTGCGGTGATGGACATCGCCGCCGTGCAGGCCCGCTTTTCCCTGATCGGCCGGCTGACACGAATCGACCTGCGGCTGGCCGACGGGGTCGCGCCCGAGGCGGCGCGCGCGGCGCTGCAGGCCGTGCTGCCGATCGGCGTGCTGATCGAAACGCCGCAGGCCGCAGCCGACGAGACCGCCAATCTGTCGCGCGCCTACCGGGTGAATCTGACCCTGCTGGCGGCAATGGCCCTGCTCACCGGCGCTTTTCTCGTCTTCTCGGCGCAGGCCCTGTCGGTCGTCCGGCGGCGCAGCGAATTCGCCTTCCTGCGCGCCATCGGCCTTGCCCGCCAGCGCCTGTTCGCCTGGCTGCTGGCCGAGGGGGCGCTGCTCGGCCTGCTCGGCGGCGTGCTCGGCACGGCGCTCGGTCTGGGCCTCGCGTGGGGGACGCTGGCGTTGCTCGGCGCCGATCTGGGCGCCGGCTACTTCGCCGGACTGCAGCCAGAATTGCCGTTCCAGCCCGCGCTGATCGCGATCTATGTGGCGCTCGGCGTGATCGCCGGCATCGCCGGCGCCTGGCTACCGGCGCGCGAAGCGGCGACGGTGTCGCCGGCGCAGGCCTTGAAGTCCGGCGACGAGGCGGCCTTGCCCGGAGGTCGCGGCCGGCCGGGGGCGGCACTGCTCGTGCTGCTTGCCAGCTTGGCCGCGTGCCTGATTCCACCGTGGAACGGTCTGCCGCTCGGCGGCTATCTGGCGATCGCCGGCCTGCTGGCCGGGAGCGTCATGCTGCTGCCGGCGCTGGCCAGTGCGCTCGGCTGGCTGCTGCAGGCGAGTAAATCGGTGCCGGGCCGCCTCGCCGCAGCACGGCTCGTCGCTGCGCCGGGGCATGCCGTGGTGGCGGCGGCCGGGGTGCTGACCAGCGTTGCGCTGGCGGCGGCGATGGCCATCATGGTCGCGTCGTTTCGCGATTCGGTCGACCAGTGGCTGGCGCAGACCCTGTCCGCCGATCTCTATCTGCATGCCGGCCGCGCCAGCAGCAGCGGTCATCTCGATGAGGCGCTGCAAGCCCGGATCGGCGCCGCAGCCGGCGTCGGGCGCGTCAGTTTCACGCGCCACGACAGCCTGCGTCTGGCAGCCGGCAAGGCACCGGTCGCGCTGATTGCGCGGCCGCTGTCGGCCGACGGGCATGAACTGGCGCTGGTCGGCGGCGCGCAACCGGCTGCCGGCGGCGATCCGGCGGTCTGGATTTCCGAAGCCGTGCGCGATCTTTACGGCTGGCAGCCCGGGCAGCGGGTCGAACTGCCGCTGGCCGGACGCGCCATTCGTTTCCACGTCGCCGGCATCTGGCGCGACTATGTGCGGCAGACCGGCGCGCTGATCGTCGACCTGGCCGACTACCGCCGCTTGACCGGCGATCGACTGGTTAACGATGCGGCGATTCACCTTGCCCCGGGCGCCGTCGCCGCTCGGCTTGCCGCGGCGCTGAGCGCGACGGCCGGCCCGGGCAGCCTTGAAATTTCCTATCCGGGCGAAATCCGGGCGATCAGCCTGCGGATTTTCGATCGCTCGTTTGCCGTCACCTATCTGCTCGAGGCGGTCGCCGTCGTCATCGGCCTGGCCGGGGTGGCGGCCAGCTTCGCGGCGCTGGCTGCGGCACGCCGGCGCGAGTTCGGCATGCTCCGCCATCTTGGCCTGACGCGCCGCCAGATCGGCTGGATGCTGGCGCAGGAAGGCGCGTTGGCGGCCGCTGTCGGCGTGCTCGGCGGTCTGCTGGCGGGCGGGGCGATCGGGCTGGTGCTGATCGAAGTGGTCAATCGGCAGAGCTTCCACTGGAGCATGGACCTGCACATCCCCTGGCGCTCGCTGGCCATTTTCGCCGCCGGCCTCGTCGCGCTGGCGGCGCTCGCCGCAACGCTCGCCGGACGCCAGGCGATGCGCCAGGACGCAGTCCTCGCGGTGCGCGAGGATTGGTGAGCCGGCATGGGCAATCGACGCGCCTTCCTGATGGCCCTGGCCGGCCTGCCGGCGTGGCGCGCCGCTGCCGTGCTGGCCGGCTGGCTGGCCGAGATGCAGGCAGACGCGCAGGCAAATGCGCAGGCAAATACGCCGGTAGATGAGCCGCCGGACACAACGACCGATTTTGCCGCCGTGCGTCCCGGCCAGCGCCTGGTCTTTCCGCGCGACCACGGCGCACACCCGGATTTTCGCAACGAATGGTGGTACGCCACCGGCTGGCTGTCGCTGCCGGACGGCAGCCCGCTGGGTTTTCAGAGCACCTTCTTCCGCGTCCGGACCGGCATCGGCGAGGCCAACCCGAGCGCCTTCGCGCCGCGCCAGCTGGTCATCGCGCATGCGGCGATCGCCGACCCGCAACTGGGCCGCCTGCGTCACGACCAGCGCGCCGCGCGCACCGGCTTTGGCCGCGCCGGCTTTGCCAGCGGGCAAACGGGCGTGTGGATCGGCGACTGGCGTTTCGCGCAGGAGGGCGAGCGCTATCGGGCCGAGGTCCGCGCGGCGGATTTTTCCTACGCGCTGACCCTCGTCGCCGATTCCCCGCCGCTCCTCAACGGTCTCTCGGGATACAGCGTCAAGGCCCCCGACCCGCGGCACGCCAGCTATTACTACAGCCGTCCGCAACTCGCCGCGAGCGGCAGCGTGACGCGCGCCGGTCGGGCGCAGGCGGTGCG
>JBAQRB010000006.1:0-24007 GCA_049295655.1 Rhodocyclaceae bacterium | reverse complement strand
GATCAGGCCTTTTTCATAGAGGCAGGTGAACAGCCACTGTTCCCAGCGGTAATAGTCCGGCTTGCAGGTGGCCAGTTCGCGGTCCCAGTCGATGGCGAAACCGAGGCGCTTCAACTGCCCCTTCATGTACTCGATGTTGGCGTAGGTCCATTGCGCCGGCGGCACGTTGGTCTGGATCGCAGCGTTCTCGGCCGGCATGCCGAAGGCGTCCCAGCCCATCGGCTGCATGACGTTGAAGCCCTGCATCTTGTGAAAGCGCGCCAGCACGTCGCCGATCGTGTAGTTGCGCACGTGCCCCATGTGCAGCTTGCCCGAGGGGTAGGGGAACATCGACAGGCAGTAGTACTTGGGCTTGCTGAGGTCTTCGATGGCGCGCGCGGCGCCGGTCTTGTTCCAGTGGTCCTGGGCGGCGAGCTCGATGTCCGCGGGTTGGTATTTTTCCTGCATGGCCGGTAATGATCGCAAAATGGGCTAAACCGTGAATTATACGCGGTTTGTCCCGGTCGGCCGGGCTGGCCGGGCTGCTAGAATCGGGGCTCGCCCGCCTCCGTCAGGCTCACCCTCGGGAAGGACCCGCCAATGAAATGGCCGATCAGACAATCGTTCTGGCGCAGCGTGCTGGGCAGTTTTTTATTGGTGTGCAGCCTTCCGGTGCTGGCCGCGCCCGATTACGCCGTCGTCGACAGCGTGCAGATGCCGGCCTGGGTCGAGCGCAATGGCGTAAGGCAGGCGCTGGCGCCCGGACAATCCCTGCGCAATCACGACCGGATCGTTACCGGCGCCGATGCGCGGGTCCTGATCAGCCTGGCCGAAGGCAGCGCCGTCAAGCTCGGCGAGAATGCCCAGCTCGACCTGAATGCGCTCGGCCATCGTGAAAAAGGGGTTTTCACGGCGGCACTCGACATCGCGCAGGGCGCTTTTCGCTTCACCACCGGTGTTTTCTCGAAACTGCGCCAGCAGCGCGCGATCAACGTTCGCATCGCGACGATCACGGCGGGCATCCGCGGGACCGACCTGTGGGGCAGTTCGGACGGGGAACGCGACCTGGTCTGCCTGCTGGAGGGGCACATCACGGTACTGCATCCGCTCGACGAGGCGCGGGCAATGAGTATGCCGCTGAGCTTCTATACGGCGCCCAAAGGCGCTGCACCGCTGCCGATGGCACAGGTTGATGCGGAACAGGTCGGGCAGTGGGCCGCGCAAACCGAGATCGAGGTCGGCAGCGGCTACGCCCGACGCGGCGGACGCTGGAAAGTGGAACTGGCGACACTGGACAGCGAAAACAAAGCGCTGGCCCTCTACGACCGTGCCGTTGCCGCCGGCTACGCGGTGCGCATCAAGCCGCAACGGGTCGCTGACGGCGTCTACCGCTACGCCGTGCGTGTCATGCAACTGCCCTCGCGGGCCGAGGCGGTGATACTGGCCGAAAAGCTGGCCCATGCGCTTGCGCTGGCCGAACCGGCGGCCACGCGGAACTGACGTCCGCGCCCCCCGCCTCGCCCGCTCAGGCAGCGCGCTTTTTCGTTGCCAGGAACTTGTTCCAGTTGGCCTGCCACAGCCGATAGGTGTTCTGCACGGCAAGCAGGTTCAGGCGCGACATCCGGTTCTGATGACGCCACACCCAGCCGACGCGCGAATCCGGCAGGAGACTGGTTTGCGGACTACGTTCGATGCAGCGGTCGCCTTCGGCTTCGGCAAGGTCGATGAAACGCTCGACGGCAAGGCGGTAATAGTCGGAACTGTCACAGCAGCCGGCCAACTCTTCGGCTTCTCCGGCCGCACGGCGCCACAATTTGAGGGCGAGAGCCTCGTTGATGCCGGCCTTGCGGGCGATCCACGGTAATATTTTCGGTGCTTTCATGCTGTTACTCCTGTTGTACTGGCGGTAGCCATGCACCGGCAAACAGTGGCCTTGTGAGCTTCGAATTGTTGCGGTGCAGCATGATTATAATTCGGCGCTACGCGGAATTTGAAAATCTTTTGTCCAACATTTGTAACAGCGCATTGCACCTTATTTCCCCATGCGCAACTTGCGCGCTTCGGCACTGCCCGCGGCCGCTATAATCCGCGCTGTTTCTCCGGAAAACTTTGATCCATGTCTGATTTGCTCGCCAATCTCAACCCCCCGCAGCTGGCCGCGGTCACCCTGCCGGCGCAGCATGCGCTGATCCTCGCCGGCGCCGGCAGCGGCAAGACGCGGGTGCTGACGACGCGCATCGCCTGGCTGATTTCGACCGGTCAGTGCGGGCCGCACGCCGTCCTCGCGGTCACCTTCACCAACAAGGCCGCCAAGGAGATGCAGGCGCGCCTCGCGGCGATGCTGCCGATCAACACGCGCAGCATGTGGATCGGCACCTTTCACGGCCTGTGCAACCGCATGCTGCGCGCGCACTACCGCGAAGCCGGCCTGCCGGCGCTGTTCCAGATCCTCGACTCGTCCGACCAGCTGGCGGCGATCAAGCGCCTGCTGAAGAACCTCAACGTCGACGACGAGAAATTCCCGCCGCGCGAGTTGGCCAGTTTCATCAACGCGCACAAGGAACAGGGTATCCGCGCCGCGCAGGCCGAGGCCTACGACGAGTACACCAGCCGCCGCGTCGGCCTCTACGCCGAATACGAAGCGCAGTGCCAGCGCGAGGGCGTCGTCGATTTTTCCGAACTGCTGCTGCGCTCGTACGAATTGCTGCGCCGCAACGAGCCGCTTTGCCGCCACTATCAGGAGCGCTTCCGGCACATCCTGGTCGACGAATTCCAGGACACCAACCGCCTGCAATACGCCTGGCTCAAGCTGCTCGCCGCCAAGGACGGCGCAGCGCAGGCTTTCGCCGGCGCCAGCCTGTTCGCGGTCGGCGACGACGACCAGTCAATTTATGCCTTCCGCGGCGCCGACGTCGGCAACATGCGCGACTTCGAGCGCGAGTTCGAGGTCCCGAACGTCATCCGCCTCGAACAGAACTACCGCTCGCACGGCAACATCCTCGACGCAGCCAACGCGCTGATCAAGAACAACCGCGGCCGCCTCGGCAAGAACCTGTGGACCGACGCCGGCGCCGGCGAGCCGATCCGCATCTTCGAGGGATTTTCCGACATCGACGAGGCGCGCTTCGTCGTCGACGAAGTCCGCGAGCTCGTCCGCGAAGGCATCGTGCGCAACCAGGTCGCCCTGCTCTACCGCTCGAACGCCCAGTCGCGCGTGCTCGAACACCAGTTGTTCACGCTCGGCGTGCCGTATCGCGTCTATGGCGGCCTGCGCTTTTTCGACCGCCAGGAAATCAAGCACGCGCTCGCCTATCTGCGCCTGATCGCCAATTCCGACGACGACACCGCGTTTGCCCGCGTCGTCAATTTCCCGACGCGCGGCATCGGCAGCCGCAGCACCGAGCAATTGCAGGAAGCCGCGCACCGCGCCAATTCGAGCCTCTACAACGCCGCCGCGAGCCTCGGCGGCAAGGCCGGCAGTTCGGTCGGCAACTTTATCCGCCTGATCGAGGCGCTACGCAGCGAAACCGAAAACCTGCCGCTGCCCGAAGTCATCGACCACATCATCGAGAAAAGCGGCCTGCGCCAGCACTATCTTGGTGAGAAGGAAGGCCAGGAACGCCTCGAGAACCTCGACGAACTGATCAACGCGGCGACCAACTTCCTGCAGGAAGAATCCGACACGATCGCCAACAACGGCGACGCCGGCCCGCTCGCCTCCTTCCTCGCGCACGCCTCGCTCGAGGCCGGCGAGCACCAGGCCGGCGAAGGCCAGGAAGCCGTGCAGCTGATGACCGTGCATGCGGCCAAGGGTCTCGAATTCGACGCGGTGTTCATCACCGGGCTCGAGCAGGGGCTGTTCCCGCACGACAACGCGGCGCAGGAGCGCGACGGGCTCGAGGAAGAACGCCGCCTGATGTACGTCGCCGTGACGCGGGCGCGCAAGCGCCTGTACCTGAGCCATGCGCAGACGCGCATGCTGCACGGCCAGACGCGCTACTGCCTGCCGTCGGCGTTTCTCGAAGAACTGCCCGAAGCGCTGCTGCGCAAGGTCAATCGCGCGCCGGCCTACACGGCAAGCGCCCCGGCGCGCAGCAGAACCCCGGTGCAGCCGGCTTTCGAGCAATCGTCGGCCAACGGCCTGCGCGTCGGGCAGAACGTTCAGCACGCCAAGTTCGGCACCGGCGTCATCGTCTCGGCCGAGGGACGCGGGCCGGAGGCCCGGGTGCAGGTCAATTTCGGATCGGTGGGGATGAAGTGGCTGGCGCTCGAATACGCCAAGCTGACGCCGGTCTGAGCGTCCGGCTGAAGCCTACTCGCTGTAGAACAGGTCGCCAGGACGAACTTGCGGCAGCGCGGCGGCGTCGAGCGCTTCGAGAACCGCAAAGCGCGGATAGATGGCCTTGATCACCGCCGTTCCCCGCGCACGCTTTTCCTGGCCCAGCACCTCTTCGCTCAGGCTCTTTACCGCGGGCTCGCGCCATGTCTGAAGGCGCAAGGTATCACCAGCCGAGAGGCCCGACTCGCTGCCGTTATCGACATAAATCGACGCCCCTTCGACCTTCAGCACGCGGGTGACGAAGGGCAGGCAGGTCGCCTGCTCGGTCGTCCATTGGGCGATCTCGCCGAGCACCTTGCCCCAGGCCTGCCCGAAATCGCCGCGGTAGAACTCGGCGCTGCCGATCGTCGGCTTGTTCTGGATCTGGACCCTCCCGCTCGCCTGCCCGGAAAAAGTCCGCCGGGCCAGCAGCGCGCCATTGACCCCGTCGTGCAGGAAGGCCTCGATCTCGATCTGCCGGCGATCGGCCAGCCACGCGGGGAGCCACTTGCTGGTGGTGATGCCGAAATCCCGGTAGATGCCCGAAAGCACATACTGCCCGCGATGCTGGCGGGCCAGAGAGGAAAAAAGCGTTTCCCTGTCCTTGCTCCCGACCAGAGGCTCGGGAGCACGGCTCGGCGAAAGGTAAGGAAAGGCGCTGCCATCGGCTTCGACCAGCAGGCGGCGCTGCCCGGTGATCGCACGCGCCAGTTCCCTGCCCGTCTGATTGGCGATCCAGGCATCCTCGCCGGGCAGGATCTGCTCGGGAAACTGGAAGGCAAAGCCCGTCACCACCACCTTGTTGATATAGCTGCGCTGGCAGGAAGCGGCACAGCCACCATCCGTGTCCATCGTCACGCGCAAGGTAACGGTCAGCTCGCCACCGGCAATGCGCTCGTTCAGTACCTCATTGTTCCGAGTGCAGGCAGAGGCACGCATCTGGGAGGACTCACTCATTTCTCCCTGACGCACCGAGAACTGGGAGCTGATGGCAACACCGCGTGATTCAGCGGCCCTCGACAGGGCGCGACGAACGGCTAATTCGCGCGCCTGCCCGACATCGCCATCACGAATCGGCGCGCTGCCTTCGACAACGACGTCCAGCGCAGAGGCGGCAGTGACCACCAGCGCCAGAAATACACCCGTGAGGTTTTGCCAAAGCCGCATTTTTGTGAAGGTTAGTAGCTGACGTAGCTGACACTGGTCGTCGCACACCCCGGCGTTGAGCAAGCCGGAATCACGTTACGCATGCCACAGTTGCCATTGTAGGCAAAGCAATCGAGGAACTGAGGGGTCATCTCCAGCTCCACCATCGCCTCGAAATTGCCGTCAGCAATGCTCGTGACGCTGACCACGCGGGCGCCCCGGATGAAGGCATCGACCTGCGAGCGAATCGTATCGTTCTGGGTGGCAAAGGCGGATACGCTGGTATTGCCCGTGACACGGAAACCGTATACCTGTTCGGCCAGGCTGCGATAGGCATCGACTTGCGCGGCACGCATGGCCATCAGTTTTTGCTGGCCATGCGTGTATTGCGAATAGAGACCGGGATTGCCATAGCCAATCGCCGTGAGCTTAGTTGGCGTGGCGACCATCGATCGGGGCGCTGTAGAGCAAACACCATTAGCGCAGGGAGAAGCCACGGCACAGGAGCCGTTGCCACAGGGAGAAGCGACTGTCGATGTCGTGGTCGTTACGGTCTGGACGACGCCACAACACGGATAGGTGGTGCAGCCCGCCAATAAGGCCAGGCAAATAGCCGACAGGAGATAGCGGATCGCTGACAGTGGAGAAATCGACATTTTGAGCACCCCGATGATGTTTTGTTTTTTATGAATACGCGTTTGAAGTAAGCATAACGGCGCAACGGGAAATTACTTGAGCATGCTGCGGCATAAATTTACCCGCCCTGAAACCGGCGCCCCTTGACGGCCGTGCACGGACGACGTAAAAACGACGGGCTCGATTCCATCGATGCCATCGACTCCATTCACGATTCTTATCCGAGGTGACGCCATGCCCTTCGCCATCCGCATCCACCAGACCGGCGCCCCCGACGTCATGCGCTGGGAAGAGGTTGCCGTCGGCGATCCGGCGCCCGGCGAGGCGCGCGTGCGGCATGCGGCGGTCGGCCTCAACTACATCGACGTCTATCACCGGACCGGCCTGTATCCGCTGCCGCTGCCGGCCGGTCTCGGCCTCGAGGGCGCCGGCGTGGTCGAAGCGGTCGGCGCGGGCGTCACCGACCTTTCTCCCGGCGACCGCGTCGCCTACGCCGGCGGGCCGGTCGGCGCCTACAGCCAGCTGCGCTGTCTGACCGCCGACCGGCTGCTGAAGCTGCCGGACAGCCTCGATTTCCGGAGCGCGGCGGCGATGATGCTGCAGGGGCTGACCAGCGCCTATCTGCTGCGCCGCACCTATCGCGTACAGCCCGGCGATGCCGTGCTGATCCACGCCGCCGCCGGCGGTGTCGGGCTGATCGCCTGCCAGTGGGCCAAGGCGCTCGGCGCGACGGTGATCGGCACCGTCTCCAGCGAGGCCAAGGCCGCACTGGCCCGCGCGCATGGCTGCGATCACATCATTTTCTACAGCCGCGAAGACGTCGCCCGGCGCGTGCGCGAAATCACCGGCGGCGAAGGCGTCGCGGCGGTCTACGACGGCGTCGGCAAGGATACCTTCATGGCCTCGCTCGACAGCCTGCGCCCGCGCGGCATGATGGTCAGCTTCGGCAACGCCTCGGGGCCGGTCGCGCCGTTCGATCCGATCCTGCTGTCGCAGAAGGGCTCGCTCTTCATCACCCGGCCGACGCTGGCGCACTACACGGCCAAACGTGCCGAGTTGCTGGAACTCGGCGCCGAGCTCTTCTCCGTGGTCGGCAGCGGACAGGTGAAAATCGAGGTCAACCAGACCTACGCCCTGTCCGACGTCGCCAGCGCGCATCGCGATCTGGAAGCGCGCAAGACCACCGGTTCGACGATCCTGCTGCCGTGATGGCCAAATTCCGCTCCGGCCTGCTCTCGATCCGCGATCTGCTGGCGACCGCCTGGCCGATCCTCCTGATCACGGCGATCGGTTTCGCGGTGGCCTACCAGTTCGTCGAACCGGCACCGCCGCGCCACGTGACGATCGCGACGGGCAGCGAAAGCGGCGCCTACTACGCTTTTGCCAAGCGCTACGCCGAGATCCTGGCGCGCAACGAGATCGCACTCGAGGTAAAAACCTCTGCCGGATCGTACGAGAATCTCGATCGGCTACAGAAAGGCGAGGTCGATGTCGCCTTCGTCCAGGGCGGCATCGCGGCGCCGGCCGGCGCTGAAGGCGAAAGCCCGCCGACTTCGCTGGGCAGCGTCTATTACGAACCGATCTGGGTCTTTTATCGCGGCACACAGCGCATCGACAAGCTGCACCAGCTCGCCGGCAAGCGCGTCGCCGTCGGCGCCGCCGGCAGCGGCGTGCGCGGCCTCGCACTGCAGCTGCTGCAAGCCAACGACATCGCGGGCAACGACCGGAACCTGCTGCCGACCGCCGGCCTCGATGCCGCCGAAGCGCTGCAGCAGGGCAGGATCGACGCGGCGTTCATCATCGCCGCACCCGAAGCACCGGTCGTGCAGGTTCTGCTGCGCTCGCCGGACGTGCACGTGATGAGCTTCAGCCAGGCCGACGCCTACACGCGGCGCTTTCCCTTCCTGACGCACATCACGCTGCCGCGCGGCGTCGTCGACCTCGTGCGTGACAATCCGCCGCAGGACACGGTATTGCTGGCGACGACCGCCAACCTGATCGTCAGCGACAAACTGCATCCGGCGCTGGCCAGCCTGCTGCTGCAGACCGCCGGCGAAGTGCACGGCAAGATCGGCTTTTTCCAGCAGGCCGGCGAATTCCCTGCCTACAAGGACCACAGCTTCGCGCTGGCCGAAGACGCGCAGCGCCACTACAAATCAGGGCCGCCCTTCCTGCAGCGCTACCTGCCGTTCTGGCTGGCGGTCCTCGCCGAGCGCCTGCTCGTCCTGCTGCTGCCGTTCTTCGCGCTGCTCCTGCCGCTGCTCAAGGTGGCGCCGGCGATCTATACCTGGCGCGTGCGCTCGAAAATCTTCCGTTGCTACGGCGATCTTAAATTCCTGGAAAACGACCTGCGCCAGCACTACGATCCGGCCCGCCGCGCGGAATACTTCGAGCGCCTCGAGCGGATCGAGGAAGAGGCGAACACGCGCAACATCCCGCTCGCCTTCACCGACCTGCTCTACACCCTGCGCGAGCACATCAACCTGGTGCGCGAAAAGCTGCGCCATCTCGAATCGCTGCCCGCATCGGCGGCCGAGGCGGCCGAATGAAGTCGATCCTGATCGCCAACCCGAAAGGCGGCTCGGGCAAATCGACGCTGGCGACCAATCTGGCCGGCTATTTCGCGCAGAACGGCCAGCGCGTGCTGCTCGGCGATACCGACCGCCAGCAATCGGCGCGCGACTGGCTGCAACTGCGCCCGGACATCCTGCCGCCGATCAGGAGCTGGGAGATCGAAGACGGCAAACCGGCCCGCCCGCCGAAGGGTACCAGCCACGCGGTGCTCGACACGCCGGCCGGCCTCCACGGCAAGGCGCTCGATCGCGTGCTCAAAGTCGCCAACCGGGTCATCGTGCCGGTGCAGCCGTCGCTGTTCGACATGCTGGCGACCCGCCCCTTCCTCGATGCGCTGCTCGAAGAAAAGGCCGTACGCAAGGCGCAGACCTTCGTCGCCGTGATCGGCATGCGGGTCGATGCGCGAACCCGGGCGGCCGGCGAACTGGAGCGCTTCCTGTCTGCGTACGAACTGCCGGTGCTCGCCTACCTGCGCGATACGCAGCTCTACGTGCAGGCCGCAAGCTACGGGCTGACCCTGTTCGACCTATCAACCTCGCGCGCCGGCAAGGATCTCGAACAGTGGCAACCGATCATTGACTGGGTAGAACAGGATTAACCACGGCGAACACGGCGGGCACGGCGAGAAACCTTCGTTTCAGAATTTTTTGTGGCTCACCCAACGGGCAATAATTGATTCAACCTATTGTTTTTTCGCCGTGCCCGCCGTGCCCGCCGTGGTTAACTGCTTTTTCCCGGTTAAAAGAAATCCGCCTCCGTATGCAGGTGCTTTTTCGGCAGCTTGCCGGATTCGACCAGTTTTTCGTAGGAATGCACCTGGTTGCGGCCCTGATCCTTGGCGAAGTAGAGGGCTTCGTCGGCGTGGCCGAGCACGGCGTTGGGCGTGTCGAGCGGGTGGATCAGCGAAAACCCGGCTGAAACCGTAATCCGGCCGACCTGCGGGAAGGCGTGGGAAGCGACCTTTTCGCGCAATCGTTCCAGCGCATTGTGCGCATCGTCGTAGCTCGCCTGCCGAAGCAGCACGACGAACTCCTCGCCGCCGAAGCGGAACAGCCGGTCGTGCTGGCGGAACGTCTCGCGCATCAGGTTGGCGAGCAGGATCAGCACTTCGTCGCCGTAGAGATGGCCGAAATGGTCGTTGACGCGCTTGAAGTAATCGACGTCGATGATCGCCAGCCAGTTTTCCTTGTCGAGCGGACTGCGTCTATCCTGCGCGCGCTTCGTCGCCGGCTGGCGCCCGCTCTGCGCGAGCAGCCGCATCAGCGTCCGCTCAAAGGTCTTGCGGTTGGCCAGCCCGGTCAGCGTGTCGATCTGGCTGTCCTCGAGCAGGCTCAGGTAATTGCGATAAAGGCCGAAAATGCCTTCGGCCAGGTCCTTCTGGTGCACCGAAGGCGGCTTCTCGTAGCGGATTTCAATGCACGCGATCAGCTGCCGGTCGACGCGGACGGGCAGGAACTGATAGAGGGACTCTTCGTCGCCGGCCCCGGCCGCGCTCGGCGCATCGCCGGGATGCTGCGCCAGCTGCGTGGCGATCAGCGGATGCTGGTCAACCGGGCTGTAATCTTCGTCGGTCAGCACATCGTGCCGGAAATGCACGCCCTCTGCATCGCCCCAGGTGGTGACGGCAATCAGCAGCTTGCCGTCCTTTTCCGCGATATCGTAAAGCCGGACGTCGGTCACGTGCAGCAGTTCGCGCAGCGAGGTGACGACGCTCTTGTCGAGCAATGCGGTATCACGGTGACCGGTGATGGTTTCGATGTGTTTGAGCAGCTTCTTGGTCATATCCCGGCCCGAAGATTGAAATTACAGCCGGATATTGTAAGCCCCGGCGCGACGGCTGTCAGATATCGACGTCAATCGCGTGCGGCTTCGGATCGAGGTCATCGTAAGCGGTGTGCACGTGGCCGAAGAGCGGCAGTTGCTCCACCGGCCGCTCGGGACCGGGCGAGGCCGCTTGCGCCGATGCGGCGGCGGGCGGCGGCAGCATGCAGGCGTGGATATCCAGCCATTTGACTTCGCCGTACGGGAGCGTTGCGAACAGACTGTCGGCGACCGACGGCGAGAGCTTTTCAACGTGCTCGCCCTCGCTGACGAAGACCGCGCATTCGAAATGGCCGCCGTGCAGCTCAAGAATTTCGCAACGGTCATGCACCGCCAGCATCGCGTTATGCAGGCCGAGCTTGCTGGCCGGATGGACCGAGTAGTCGACCCAGCAATGGCTGCCGTCCCTGGCATACGACTCATCGGGAAGCAGCGACGACCAGTAGCGGACCGTGAATTTCACAGGGAACCCGTCATGCACGGGCGCCGCGCGCTTGCTCGCGTTGCACGAACCGACGCCGGCATCGTTCCGTGGAAAATACAAGACATTTGGCGCGAATCATTTGCAGGAAGCCGGCAAGAACAGCGATCAGTATAATAGCGGGCTTTGCAACGTTCCACCTGTGTCCTGCCCCTGTCAGTACAGGCGTTGTTTATTTACCGGCAGCGCCGTTGCGTGCGCAATTGACATGATCAGCGACTTACCCGAAACCAAACGAGTCAACCCGCGCAACCGGTTGCGCGAGCGAGCCCAGGTCGCGCTTCCCGGCGAACCCGTGCTCGGCGGAACGACGATTGACGTCTCGACGAGCGGGGTATCGATCATGGTGCACGAGCAGATCTCGAGCGGCGCGGCGTGCTGGGTTCGCTTCGAGATTCCCGACGGCGGCAGAAAAAACATCGTGCAGGCGCAAGCCAAGGCGATCTACAGCGTTTGCGTTGGCGAACAGGGCTTCCGGGTCGGCTTCCAGTTCAGTTTCAAGGATCTCGAGCGAACGCAACTGATCAATGCGCTCTGAAGCGGCAGCGCCGCAACGGCGGCCGGAAAGCGCGGCCCACTCCCGCCGGGTGCACTGAACTTTCGTAAGCCCGCACGCGGCGGAGTAAAATGGCGGGATGCCCGAAACGCCCGCCAGCCCCTCCTGCTCCTTCATCCACCTCCGTCTGCACAGCGAGTATTCGGTCACCGACGGCATCGTCCGTCTCGATGACGCCGTTGCGCGGGCAGTCGCTTGCGGCATGCCGGCGCTGGCATTGACCGACCTCGCCAATTTTTTCGGTCTCGTCAAATTCTATCGCTCGGCGCGCGGCAAGGGCGTCAAGCCGGTACTCGGCTGCGACGTGTTCATCGCCAACGAGACCGACCCCGACCGCCCCGGCCGCCTGCTGCTGCTCTGCCGCTCGCACCAGGGCTACCGCCAGCTCTGCGAACTGCTCACGCTCGCCTACCTCGCGCCGCGCGTGCGCGGCCGCGTCGAGATCACGCGGCAGATGCTCGCCGAGGTCGGCACCGATGGCCTGATCGCGCTCTCCGGCGCCGACCAGGGCGACGTCGGCGAAGCGCTGCTGCAGGGCAACCGCGAGCAGGCGGCGCTTCGCGCGCGCGACTGGGCCGCGCGCTTTCCCGACGCCTTCTATCTTGAAATCCAGCGCGTGCACGCGCCCGACAGCGCGAAACACGCGCAGCAGGAAGCGCTGCTCGCCGCGACCGCCGACCTTGCCGCCGAACTCGACCTGCCGCTCGTCGCCACGCACCCGATCCAGTTCCTCGAGCGCGACGACTTCAAGGCGCACGAGGCGCGCGTCTGCATCGCCGAGGGCTACATGCTCGGCGACGCGCGCCGCCCACGCCTTTATACCGAAGAGCAGTATTTCAAGTCGCCCGATGAGATGCAGGCGCTCTTTGCCGACCTGCCCGAAGCGCTCGCCAACTCGGTCGAGATCGCCCGCCGCTGCAACCTGACGATTGTCCTCGGCAAGAACTACCTGCCTGACTTCCCGACGCCGGAAGGCATCACGCTCGACGACTTCCTCTGCCAGGAGGCGGCGACCGGGCTCGAGCGGCGCCTCGCGCAACTCTACCCCGACCCGGAAACGCTGCTCCGGGAGCGCCCGGCGTACGATGCGCGCCTGAAGATCGAGACCGACACGATCGTCCAGATGGGCTTTCCGGGCTACTTCCTGATCGTTGCCGACTTCATCAACTGGGGCAAGAACAACGGCGTTCCGGTCGGCCCGGGGCGCGGCTCGGGCGCCGGATCGGTCGTCGCCTATTCGCTCGGCATCACCGACATCGATCCGCTGCGCTACGCGCTGCTCTTCGAGCGCTTCCTGAACCCCGAACGCGTCTCGATGCCCGACTTCGACATCGACTTCTGCCAGGACAACCGCTGGCGCGTCATCGAGTACGTTCGCGAAAAATACGGCAAGGCGGCGGTCTCGCAGATCGCCACCTTCGGCACGATGTCGTCGAAGGCGGTGATCCGCGACGTCGGGCGCGTCCTCGACCTGCCGTACAACTTCTGCGACCAGCTCTCGAAGCTGATCCCGGTCGAGCAGAACAAGCCGCTCTCGCTGGCCAAGGCGATCGAGGCCGAGCCGCAACTGAAGGCCAAGATCGACGACGAGGAGGAAGTGCGCGACCTCTTCGACCTCGCGCGCCGCCTCGAGGACCTGACACGCAACGTCGGCATGCACGCCGGCGGCGTGCTGATCGCACCGGGCAAGCTGACCGACTTCTGCCCGCTCTACTCGGCCGACGGCGGCTCGGTCGTCTCGCAGTACGACAAGGACGACGTCGAGAAGGTCGGCCTGGTCAAGTTCGACTTCCTCGGCCTGCGCAACCTGACGATCATCCGGCTCGCCGTCGACTACGTCGAGAAACTCTCGGGCGTACGCCCCGACCTCGACGCGCTCGCCTTCGACGACCCGCGCGCCTACCAGATCCTCAAGGACGCCAACACGACGGCGATCTTCCAGGTCGAATCGGAGGGAATGAAGAAGCTCCTGAAGAAGCTCGCGCCCGACCGCTTCGAGGACATCATCGCCGTTCTCGCGCTCTATCGCCCGGGCCCGCTCGGCTCGGGCATGGTCGACGACTTCATCCTGCGCAAGAAGGGCCAGCAGAAGATCGACTACTTCCACCCGGACCTGACCGGCTGCCTGTCGCCGACCTACGGCGTCATCGTCTATCAGGAACAGGTGATGCAGATCTCGCAGATCATCGGCGGCTACACGCTGGGCGGTGCCGACATGCTGCGCCGCGCGATGGGCAAGAAGGACGCCGCGGAGATGGCCAAGCACCGCGCAACGATCGCCGAAGGCGCGCAGAAGAAGGGCTACGACCCGGCGCTCGCCGAGCAGCTGTTCGACCTGATGACCAAGTTCGCCGAGTACGGCTTCAACAAGTCGCACACCGCCGCCTACGCCGTCGTCACCTACCACACGGCTTGGCTCAAGGCGCACCACTGCGCGGCGTTCATGGCCGCGTCGCTGTCGTCGGACATGGACAACACCGACTCGGTGAAGATCTTCTACGACGACGCGATCTACAACAAGCTCAAGATTCTCGGCCCCGACGTGAACGCCTCGGAATACCGCTTCGCGCCGGTCGACCGTTCGACCATCCGCTACGGCCTCGGCGCGGTGAAGGGCACCGGCGAGCAGGCGGTCAACGTGATCCTCAAGGCGCGCGCCGAGGGCGGGCCATTCAAGGACCTCTTCGACTTCACGCGGCGCGCCGACAAGCGCATGGTCAACCGGCGCACCGTCGAAGCGCTGATCCGCGCCGGCGCCTTCGATTCGCTCGACGACCACCGCGCGCGCCTGATCGCCTCGGTCGGCATCGCGATGGACGCGGCCGAGCAGGCCGAGCGCAACGCGATGCAGGTCAGCCTGTTCGACGTCTTCGCCGGCGACGGCGCGGGCGACGAACATGGACCGCAGTACGTCGAGGTGCCGCGCTGGAAGGAAAAGCAGAAGCTCACCGAGGAGAAGCTGGCGCTCGGCTTCTTCTTCTCGGGCCACCCGTTCCACGGCGTCAAGGCCGAGGTCTCGCGCTTCGCACGCAAGCCGCTCGCTTCGCTCGAAGCGCGCAAGGAGCCGCAGTTCCTCGCCGGCCTCGTCGTCGGCGTGCGCACCAAATTCACCACGCGCGGCAAGATGGCCTTCGTCCAGATCGACGACGGCAGCACGACGCTCGAAGTCTCGGTGTTCAACGAGCTGTTCGAGGCCGAACGGGCCAAGCTCAGGGACGACGAAGTGCTGATCATCGAGGGCAAGGTACAGCGTGACGACTTCGCCGGCGAAGGCAAGGTACGCGTCATCGCCGAGCGCCTGCTGACGCTCGCCGAGGCACGCGGCCGCTTCGCCAAGCACCTGCGCCTGTCGCTCAACGGCGTCGCCAGCGGCAGCAACGCGGCCGCCGCCGTGCACCGCCTGCGCAGCGTGCTGGCGCCCTATACGCCGGGCAACTGCCCGGTGCGCCTGGCGTACCGCAATGCCACGGCGATCTGCGAGCTGACCTTCGGCGAAAGCGCCCGCGTCCGCCTCGAGGACGACCTGCTCTTGGCGCTCGGCGAGTGGCTGGGCAGCGAGAACGTCAACGTCGATTACAACTGAAGGAGGCGTTAATGCTTTTTCGTTCGCTGCTACGCTATGCCACACCCGCCCTGTGCGCCCTCCTGCTCGCCGCCTGCGGCCGCCCGCTGAGCCTGGAGAACTACAACAAGCTGCAGATCGGCCAGTCGTACGACGAAGTCAAACAGCTGATCGGCGAACCGGTGCGCTGCGACGAGACGCTGGGCGTTCGCAGCTGCGTCTGGGGCGACGAGCAGCAAGGCATCAGCGTGAACTTCGTCGCCGGCAAGGTGCTGCTGCTTTCCGCCAAAAACCTCAAGTGAGCCCATGAAAACACCGCTCCTCATCGACCCGGCGCTGCTCGACGCCGTCAGCCAGGAAGCCCGGCTCAGCCCGCGCCAGCGCAAGAACCGCAACTTCCACGCGCGCGACGACGACGCCGCGCACCGCCTGCTCAACGCCATCGAACCCGGCTCGTACATCATGCCGCACCGCCACCTCGACCCGGCCAAGGACGAAACGATGATCGTCGTGCGCGGCCGGCTCGGCGTGATCCTCTTCGACGACGCCGGGCAGCCGGTGCAAAGCGCAATCCTCACGCCGGGCGGCGCGGCCTGCGGCATCAACATCCCGCACGGCGTCTATCACACCGTGCTCGCCTGCGCGCCGGGCACCGTCTTCTTCGAAGCCAAGGCCGGCCCCTACCTCCCGCTCGGCGCCGCCGAACGCGCGCCCTGGGCGCCCGAGGAGGGCGATCCGGGATCGGCGCCCTACGCACGCTCCCTGCGCGAACGCTTCGCCGGCTAGGCCGCTGCCAGCGGGCACTGTCCCGCGCCGCACAAACCTTGGCCGAAAGCGCGTTCGATGATATATTAGCAATATCTAATTGTTGCCGGAGAATTGCCATGAAAACCGCCCTCGCCTTTGCCCTGCCGCTGCTGCTCGTCGCGCAAGGCCTCCATGCGCAAGACAGCGACGCATTGCTCGCCGAAACGCGCAAGACAGCGCTGCCGGTGCTGCCGAAAGTCGTCAAGGCGATGCAGGACGCGGTGCAGGAACAAGGACCGGTGGCGGCGATCGCGGTGTGCAAGGAGAAGGCGCCGCGCCTGCTGCAGGAAATGCGCACGCAGACCGGCTGGGACATCCGCCGCGTCAGCCTGAAGACGCGCAATGCGGCGACCGGCACACCGGATGCCTGGGAAGCGCGCCAGCTCGCCGAGTTCAACCTCCGCGTCGCCAACGGCGCGAAGCCCGAGACGCTGGAAGTCGGCGAAATCGTCACCGGCAGCGACGGCCGGCGCAGCTACCGCTACCTGAAGGCGCTGCCGGTCGCCCCGGTCTGCGTCACCTGCCACGGCGCCACCGATTCCCAGTCGGGCGATCTGCAGGCAGCGCTGGCCCGCGACTACCCGCACGACCGGGCAACCGGCTACAGCGCCGGCGAAGTGCGCGGCGCGCTGTCGGTCAAGCGTCCGCTGTAGTCCCGCCGGCCATCCCGGCAGCAATCCCTCTTTTCCCACTTTTCCGCCGCCGGCGGAAACCTCAAACCTCGCCGCCGCTCTGGCGCAGCCGTTCGACCAGCGCTGCGGCGAACCCCGAGAGCGCCCCCCCTTGCCGCACGCAGACCTGCAGGTCGCGCTGCGCCCAGGCTTCGTCCATCTCGACGACCACCGGCGGTTCGCGCAGGCCCGCTGCGGGCAGCGCGCTGCGCGGAACGAGACCGATCCCGACACCGGCGCCGACCATCCGGCACACCGCCTCGAAGCTGCGCACCTGGATGCGCACGTCGAGGTGGCGGCCGAGTGTGGCGGCGGCATTCATCGTGAAGGTGTGGATCGCCGACCCGGCGTGCAGCATGACGAAGGGGTGATCGAGCAGCTCGGCGAAGCGCACGCGCGCCCGCGCCGCCAGCGCGTGGCCGCCGGGGACGACCAGCACCAGCCGGTCGCGCCGGTAGGGATAGAGGTCGACGCCGGCGCCGGGCGGCGCCTCGGCGAGAACGCCGACCTCGACCTCGCCACAGGCCACGGCCAGCGCGATTTCCGGACTGGTGCGCTCCTCGAGGCTGACGCTGACCTGCGGGTAGGCCTTGAGAAAACCGGCCAGGTCGTCGGGCAGGAAGGCGTGCGTCGCGTGCGTGTTGGCCCACAGGCTGACGTGGCCGCGGATTCCCTCGGCGTAGGGCGCGAGGTCGGCGTGCATCTGTTCGATCTGCGCGAAGACTTGCCGTGCGTGGCGCAGCAGCGCCTCGCCGGCGCGCGTCGGACTGACGCCGCGCACCTGCCGCGCGAAGAGCGGCGTACCGAGTTCGGCTTCGAGCACGCGCAGGCGGTGGCTGGCCGACGAGGCCGCGAGATGGACGCGCGCCGCGCCGCGCGTGACGTTGCACTCCTCGGCGATGGCGACGAAGAGGCGCAGATCGGTCAGGTCGTAGTTCATGATTTCCCCGGCTACCGTTCGTTACAGACGAACGCTCGCTTGCGATAATAGCAATTGTTCTGCGCGGAGAGTGGCGTCAATATTCGATCCACGACAAAACACGCCTGCGCCGAACGTTTTATCGTTCGCAAAAGACGAACGCTCGCCGCAGCCGCAACGAATGGAGACGCGATGCCCTGGAAACACTGGTCGACCGAACGGCTCGGCGTCGCGCTCGCCGTCCTCGCCGCGCTCGGCTTCTCGTTCAAGGCGATTTTCGTCAAGCTCGCCTACGCCGTGCCGCAGGCGGTGCCGGTCGACGCCATCACCCTGCTCTCGCTACGCATGGTCTTCGCGCTGCCGGTCTTCGCCTGGGTCGGCTGGCGCGCGAGCCGCGGCGCGCCGCCGCTGACGCGCGGCGACTGGCTGCGGGTCAGCGCGCTCGGACTGCTCGGCTACTACGGCGCGAGCATCCTCGACTTCATCGGCCTGCGCACCATCAGCGCCGGGCTCGAGCGCCTGATCCTGTTCACCTACCCGACGCTGACCGTGCTGATCGGCGTGCTGTTCATGGGCAAGCCGCTCGCGCGGCGCGAGGTCGGCGCGCTGATCCTGTCCTACCTCGGCATCGGCCTGGCCTTCTTCCACGACCTCGAATTCGCCGGCGAGAGCACAACGGTGCTGCTCGGCGCGGCCTTCGTCTTCGCCTCGTCGCTCTCCTACGCCTTCTACCTCGCCGGCAGCGCGACTATGATCCAGCGCCTCGGCGCGGCGCGCTTCAGTGCGCTGGCGATGCTCGTGTCGACGGCGGCGACGCAGCTGCATTTCCTGATCGAGCAGCCGCTCTCGGCGCTCGCCCAGCCGCTGCCGGTCTATGCCTACGGCGCCGGCATGGCGCTCTTCTCGACCGTGCTGCCGGTCTTCTGGCAGTCGGCGGCGATCCGCCGCATCGGATCGAGCAAGGCCGTGCTGATCGGCACGCTCGGCCCGGTGCTGACCATCTTCTTCGGCTGGTGGATTCTCGCCGAACCGCTCTCGCTGGCGCAGATCGCCGGTGCCGGGCTGGTGCTGGCGGGGGTGCTGCTGGTGTCGGGCGCCAAACCCGGAAAGAGGGCTGCACCGGCCTGAAAATGACGGATAATCCGCTCGGAGAACGCAGTCGGCTTATTGCGTCAAAGAGGGGAGACAGTTATGCATTCAGCGCGGAGTCGTCGCTGCGGCCTGGCCGCTGGCATCGCCTTGGCCGCCCTGCCGCTGGCCGCGCAGGCCGACGACCGCCGGCTCGCCGAAATGTCGCTCGACGACCTGCTGCGCGTCGAGGTGCTCGGCGCTTCGCGCTACGCGCAGCCGCTGGCCGATACGCCGGCCTCGGCGACGGTGATCGGCGAAGACGAGTTGCGCCGGCAAAGCTATCGCACCCTCGGCGAAGCCCTCACCTCGGTGCGCGGCGTCTATACCAGCAACGACCGCAACTACACCTATCTCGGCGTGCGCGGATTCAACCGGCCCGGCGACTACAACTCGCGCATCCTCCTGCTGACCGACGGGGCGCGGCGCAACGACGCGCTGTTCGACCAGGCGCAGCTCGGCAACGAGGCACCGGTCGAGATCGACTGGGTCAAGCGCCTCGAATTCGTCTCCGGCCCGGCATCGGCGGTGTACGGCGCCAACGCGCTGTTCGGCATCGCCAACGCGGTGATGCTCGAAGGCGGCGACGTAAACGGCGCGCGCGTCACGCTCGACGCCGGCAGCGGCAACAGCCAGCGGCTCGGCGTCGTCGCCGGACAGAAGATCGACGGCGAGCGCGACTGGTTTTTTGGCCTTGCGACCTACGGCGCGCGCGGCAACGACCTCTACCAGCGCGAGTTCGACAACGGCCCGAACAACGGCTGGGCGCGCGGACTGGACGGCGAAAAATACCAGAAGGCCTACGCCAAATTCCGCTGGGGAAGCTGGCGGCTGACCGGCAACTTCAGCACGCGCGACAAGGACATCCCGAATGCGCCCTTTTCGACGGCCTTCGACCAGCGCGGCACGCGCACGCTCGACCAGCACAGCCGGCTCGAACTGGCCTACGAGGGCGTCGCCGGCGACGGCTGGCAGCAGCGGTTCCGGCTGTTCAACAGCAGCTATCGCTACGACGGCAACTACCGTTACGCCGGCGCGCTCGACAACCGCGACGAGAGCCGCGCCAACTGGCTGGGCGGCGACTATCGCCTGAACTACACGGGGATCGAGCGGCACAAGCTGATGCTTGGCGTCGAGACGCAATCCAACACCCGTCTGCTGCAGCGCAATTTCGACCTCAACCCGCGCCGCTCGATTCTCGACAACGACTCGCCGTCGCGCACGCAAGGCGTCTTCGCGCAGGACGAATGGCGCTTCCACCCGCTCTGGCTGCTCAACCTCGGCCTGCGCTACGACAAGCACAGCGACTATGCGGCGATTGCCTCGCCGCGCCTGGCGCTGATCCACCAGCCGAACGAACGGCTGACGCTGAAGGCGATGGCCGGCAGCGCCTACCGGCCGCCCAACGCCTACGAGCGCTTCTACGACGACGGCGGCGTCCTGCAGAAGGCCAACCCGGACCTGCTGCCGGAGCGCATGCGCAGCGCCGAGCTGGCCGCCGATGTCCGCCTCGGCGAGCGCGGCCGCGCCGGGATCAGCCTGTACCGCAACCAGATGCACGACATGATCGACCAGATGACCGATCTGGCCGACGGCAAGCTGGTTTTCAGGAATCTGCCGAAAGTCACCGCGCGCGGCGTCGAGATCGATGCCGAAAATCGCTGGGCGAACGGCTACCGGCTGCGCGGCAGTGTCGCCTGGCAGCAGAGCCGGATGGCCGACGGCAGCACGCTGGTCAATTCACCGCGCCTGCTCGGCAAGCTGGTCGCCGGCGTGCCGCTCGCCCGGGGCTGGACGGCCAGCGGCGAGTGGCTGTCCATGTCCGACCGGCGCTCTCTGAACGGCTCGCTAGCCGGCCACGGCGTCGCCAACCTGGTGCTCGCCGCCGCGCCGCTGGCCGGCGTCGGACAGTTCAGCCTGGGCATCTACAACCTCGGCGACCGGCGCTACGCGGACCCGGCTTCGTTGGCCTTCACGCAGGACGCGATCGAGCAGGACCGGCGCCAGTTCCGCCTGCGCTGGCTGCTGGCGCTCTGAGGGCGAGAGCGTGAAACGCGGCCTTAGCCTCCTCCGCCAGAGCGCTGCCGTGGCGCTGCTCATCCCGCTGCTCATCCTGTTCGCGCCGCGCGCGGCGGCGCAAATGCAAGCGCCCGAGGCCGAGTTGAAGGCGGCGATCCTGGTCAATCTGCTGCTCTTCGTCGACTGGCCCACGCCGGGAACGGCGAGCGGCGACCGCCTGCTGCTCTGCTACCTCGGCGACAGCCCGGTCGCCAGCGCGCTGCGCCAGCTCGACGGCAAGGCGGTCAAGGGCAAGGCGCTGCAGGTCCTGCGCACGGACGCCGAGCGCGGCAACGGGTGCCACGCGCTCTATTTTTCGCCGTCGGAAGCCGGCGTGCTGGGCAAGCTTGCGCCGACGCTGCGCGACGCGGGGATCCTGCTGGCGGGCGACTCGCCGGACTACCTGCGGCAGGGCGCGATGGTCAACCTCGAACTTGCCGGCGGCCGCATCGCCTTCGACATCGACCTGCGCTCGGCAAGGCTGGCCGGACTGGCCGTCAGTTCAAAAGTGCTGCGCCTGGCCCGACAGGTGCTGGAGTAAACATGGATACCGCCGCCCGCGCCCACCGCTCGCGCCGCCTGACGCTGCTCTCGACGGGCGTTGCGCTGCTGATCGCCTTGATCCTGCTGTTCGTCCATCAGTACGTTACCGCGCGCGCCCAGCTGCTCGACGAGCTGCATACCGAGGCGGCGATCATCGGTGCCAACAGCACCGCCGCGCTGGTCTTCAACGACAAGGCGGCCGGCCGGGAGATTCTCGGCGCGATCCGGCTGACGCCCCGTATTGCCGGCGCCGCGCTATACCGGGCCGATGGCCGGCTGCTCGCCGCCGAGGCCAAGAACGCAGCCGTCTTTCCGCCGCATCTGCCGGCGGAAGGCGGGGCGGGGGCCGACGACCGGGGCGGGCTGCACGAGCCAGGGCGGTTCGGCGGCGTGCTGAGCGAGGAAATCCGCAACGATGCAACGAAGGTCGGCACGCTGCTGCTGCACGTCGATTTCTCATCGCTCTACCGGCGTCTGCTCGAATACATGCTCAGCGTGATGGCCATTGCGCTGGTCGCGCTGGTGCTCGCGCAACGCTTTACGGCGCGCCTGCGGCATCGGGTCGCCAGTACCGAGGAGCGGCTCGCCCAGCTGGCGCTCTACGACCAGGTCACCGGGCTGGGCAATCGCCGGCTGTTCGAGCTTGAACTGAAGAAGGCGGTGATCCGCATTCGCCGCGAACCGCTCGGCGCGGCGCTGCTGTTCATTGACGTCGACGATTTCAAGAAGGTCAACGACTCCTGCGGGCACGAGGTCGGCGACCGGGTACTGCGCACGATCGGCGAACGCCTGAGCGGCGCCATCCGTTCGGCCGACACCGTGGCGCGCATCGGCGGCGACGAGTTTGCCGCGATCCTCTACGAAGTCGGCAACCCGGAGAACGCTGCCAAGGTCGCGCGCGAAATGATCGCTGCGATTGCCGAGGCATTCCCGACCCAGCCGACCCCCAGCCACGTCGGCCTGAGCATCGGGCTGGCCATGCTGCCTGCCGACGGCGACGACCCGGTGACCCTGCTGCGCCGGGCAGACATGGCCATGTATGCGGCGAAATCGGCCGGCAAGAACCGTTTCCATTTCTTCTCCGCCGAAATCGACGCCCGGGTGCACGTCGACCTGGCACTCGAAGCCGGCCTGCGCCTCGCCTTGCAGACGCCCGACGGCGGCCTGTGGGTCGCCTACCAGCCGCAGCTATGCACGATCACGAAAACGCTGGTCGGCGTCGAAGCGCTGGCCCGCTGGCGGCGCGCCGACGGCACCGAGGTGTCGCCGGGCGAATTCATCCCGGTCGCGGAAAAATCCGGTCTGATCAGCGCGCTGGGACGATGGGTGCTGTCGCGCGTCTGTCGCGACCTGGCCGAGCTGCGCGCAGCCGGTGTCGACATCCCGAAGGTCGCGATCAATGTTTCGCCACGCCAGCTGACGCGTGGCACCGACCTGGCCGCGCAGATCTGCCGCACGCTCGACGAACACGGCGAGACGGCAGGCCGTTTCGAGTTCGAACTGACCGAAAACGCGCTGATGGACGAGGGCGGTGCGCTCGTCCTCGACGCGCTCCACGCCGCCGGATTTTCGCTGGCGATTGATGACTTCGGCACCGGCTACTCGTCGCTCGGCTATCTCAAGCGCTTTCAAGTCAGCAAGCTGAAGATCGACCAGCGCTTCATCCGCGAACTGCCGGACAATCCCGACGACGCGGCGATCGTCTCGGCCGTCATCAAGATGGCCTGGGCGCTCGACATCCGGGTCGTCGCCGAAGGCGTCGAAACCGAGGCGCAGGCGAAATTCCTGCAACTGCACGGCTGCGAAGTGCTGCAGGGCTATCTGCTCGGCCGCCCGATGCCGCCGGCGGCGCTCGTCGCCTATGTGCGCGAGCGCCGGCCGAGCGACGCCTGACGGCCCCAGCCTCAGAGGCTGTGAAAAAATGCTTCAACCCTACCGCAAGGCGCGCTGGCCCAAGGCCAGGCTGGCGCGCAGGCGCAGAGAAAACGCAGAGAAAAACCATTGTTTTCAGAGGTTTTCTCTGCGAAACCTCTGCGTATCTCCGCGCCTCCGCGGTAAGTTTTTTATTTTTTCACAGGCTCTCGGGCGGCAGGCAGTTGACCGAGATAGTCGCTCGCCGCAGCCGCCAGTTGCCGGTCGAAGGTCGCCAGCGGCGCCTTGAGCGCGCCGGCAAGCCACAGATACGCGGCATCGTAGGCGCTCAGCCGGTAGCGGCTGGCAATCGCCGCGACTTCTTCGGGCGCCGGCGCATGTCGTTCCAGCGCCATCGCCGAGAACTCGGCAAGGGCCAGGACGGCGGTCTCCAGCGTCAGTTCGTTGCGGCGCAGCTTGGCGACGGCGACATTGGTCAGTTCGTAGTCGATCAGCCCCGGCGCGTGCAGGCTGCAACCGCGCAAACGGGCTTCGGCGGCATCGCGCTCGGCTTCACCGAAAATGCAGGCGGCGAGCAGGCTGGCATCGACCACGAGCGGCGGTCGCGCGAGATAGATGGCGGGCGGTTCGGCCGTGAAAACCTCGGCCACCGGTCAGCCCGCGTCTTTCTGCTCGCCGGTCGCCGCCCAGGCGTCGCCATAACGGCCATCGCGCATCTGGCGGATCAGGCTGGCCGAAGAAACGACACCCTGGGCCGGCGTGGGAAAGAGGGTGCGCAAGCGTTGCAGGGTGTCCTCGACACTGCGGCTCCCCCTGCGTCAGAATAGTTGTCGCCTCTTTAGAACAAGAACCTGGGGCGGCGACAAAGGACAGAAATGGCAAGGTACGGACAGAAGTTTATGGACAGGGCGGTAGCTCGATTGCTGCCACCGGAGA
>JBAQRB010000005.1:0-4231 GCA_049295655.1 Rhodocyclaceae bacterium | reverse complement strand
TATCCCCAGCCAGGGGCCAGAAATCGGCCAGAACTGAGTTTTATAGCCCAGAAAGCCGCATCGCTTGAAAAATCAGCGGCAGCAGTCGCTGAAAGCCGGAGGCGTTGGGGTGAATTTCAACGACCTGCTAAGGGCCTGGCCGCCTGGCAACAAGATGCCATCGCCCGCATCTATGCAAGTCGCGAGTTAAGCACTGTCGATGTCGAAGACCTCTACGCGTTGGCCAAGCTTGAGGTTGGCATAGCAGACTCCAATGGCAGGACCCCCAAGAAACTTGATGACGCCCAAGTCGCGGCCCCTGTCGACCCATCTCGGCTCGTGCAGCTAGTAGCGATCAAAGACCTCTTGAACGTAAATGCCCTGGCTGGCGGCAGCAGATTGCCAATCGCCGCAACAGGGTTGACCGTTATCTACGGTGAGAATGGAGCCGGCAAGTCTGGCTATTCCCGAGTGCTTAAGCATGCTTGCCGAGCGCGGGATAAACGGGAGGCCATCCTTCCCGATGCGAGGCTAGATCGCGCACAGGCGGGTACGCCATCAGCAACATTTGAAGCCGTGGTCGATGGTGCTCCCGCTGATATGCCTTGGATATTTGGAAAGGAGGCCCCGGAGCCCTTGTCCGAGATCGCCATCTTCGATACCTATTGCGCTCGGGCCTACATCGACAACCATGGCGATTTCGCTTATCGGCCATACGGCTTGGACATACTCGAAATCCTTGTGAGCGTCTGCGCCAAGCTGAAAGTCCTTGCCACCCAGGAGAAGGCTGCCAACGCGCCAAGTAACGCGGCATACGCTGCCATTGCCAACCAACAGACGGCAGTCGGCAAGGCTCTGCTTGGCATTCCGGGGGCGACAAAGACCGCCGCAATTGAAGCCTTGGCAACGCTCTCTGATGCCGATGCGGAACGACTCGCGCTCTTGACGAAGACGCTTGCCGAATCAGACCCTAAGCAGAAGGCTCAATCCCTTCGGCAAAGGGCCGGCCGCCTCACCGAGCTCAAGGTCCGCATTGATGCCGCTATCCCTTTGGTTGACGATGCCAAGCTGGTAAGCCTGCGAGAGTTGATCCAGAAGTCTAAGGCAGCCAAGGCTGCGGCTGACTTGGCTGCCTCCGACTTCAAAGCCACCCCAGGCCATTTGGCAGGCACTGGCGGCGAGGAGTGGAAGGCTCTCTTCGATGCAGCTCGCACTTTTGCAAAGGTCTCCCACCACCAACACGAACTCAGAAAGCTTCCTAGCGACTCGCTTTGCCCGCTCTGCCAGAACACATTGGGGGACGAGGGCTCAGGCCGCCTAGGCCGCTTTGATACGTTTGTCCAGCAGACCGCGGAAGCCCTTGCTAAGAAGACTCGTGCGGAGGCAGAAACAGCATACAAGTCCATTCGGACCGCAAACCTCAACCTCCAACTCGGCGCAGCTCTCGCAGACGAATTGAAAGAGATCGAACCTGAGCTTGCGACCCAGTGCTCCGTATTCCAAAGCGGATTGAGCGCGCGGCAGAAGCAAGCACTGGAAGCGTCGGCAGCAAAAATTGACTGGGACCTGATTCAAGCCCTTCCCGATAATCCAAGTTTACGGCTGGATCAGCATGTAGCGGCCATGACTGAACAGGCGAAGGCTCTTGAAGCTACTGCCGATGAAAAGGCGAAGGCTGCGATGACGCAGGAAAAGCTGGAGCTGGATGCCCGCAAACGGCTGGGCGAGATCAAGGCTGCCGTTCTTGAAGTCATCGCCAAGCACGAGCTGTGCAGCAAGCTGCAGGCCTGTATCGATGGAATGGATACGCGGGTGATCTCCCGGAAGTCGACGGAGCTGTCTCGAACCATGGCGAGCCAAGAACTGGCCGACGCACTCAACGCCGAGCTCAAGAGCCTGAAAGTCCACGAGCTCTATGTCGGCATGAAACCGGAATCCCCTGCTGGCAAAACTCAGTTCAAGCTCACCCTCCAACTGCCTGGCGGCGGAGTCCCGTCCGCCGTTCTTAGTGAAGGGGAGCAACGCGCGATTGCTATCGCTTCATTCTTGGCCGAGATCAAGCTCGGTAAAGGACGCGGCGGGATCGTCTTTGACGACCCGGTTTCATCGCTGGATCACCGCCGCCGCTGGGAAGTTGCGGAACGCCTCGCGTTGGAATCTAAGCAGCGGCAAGTCATCATCTTCACTCACGACATCTACTTTCTGGCAATCTTGGAACAGAAGGCCGATGCCATTGGCAGCACGCTGGCGAAGAACTACATTCGCCGCACGGCGCAAGGATTTGGCGTGCACTCCCAGGACCTTCCGTTCGACGTGGTTGGTACAAAAACACGAGTCGGCCAGCTCCGCCAAAAATTAGCGGACGCTCAGAAGGCCAAGAAGGATGGCGACGATGATCGGCTCCGCATGATCACCTCCTTTACTTATGGCCGACTGCGCTTGGCCTGGGAGCGATGTGTCGAAGAGGTGTTGCTCAATGGCGTTGTCCAGCGCTTCGGCGAAGGCGTCTCCACGCAAAAGCTCAAGGCAGTGCTGGTGACGGACGACGACTACAAGCGGATTGAGGCGGGCATGACCAAGAGCTCGAAGTTCGAGCATGATGCGGCCTCGCCTGTAGGCCGACTGCCCATTCCTGACCCTGATGAACTTTCGCAAGACATCGAGAACTTGGAGGCCTTCCGCGTGGCGGTGGACAAGCGAAACAAGCAAGGGATCGCCGCCAGAGCGTAGCCTCGCTCGCATTGGATCTGATGGGCATTACGAACGACCGCTTTCGGCCTGAACTATCGTTCGTCCGCTCCTGGCCGACAACTGCAGGATGTCATGTTGTACCCACCGACAGCTTCCGCTTCACTGTCGACGTCGGCCAAAAAAACGGGCGCCGATCGGGCGCCCGTTCAAGTCCGTTTGTTTCAGCTGGCGCTCAAACCACCGCACCGTCCTCGTTGGCGCCCTCGACCTGCTTCTTGACCTTGATGAACTGCTCGCGCGAGACGCCGAGCCACATCACGAGCGGGCTGGCGACCAGCACCGACGAGTAGATGCCGAAGCAGATGCCGATGGTCAGCGCCAGCGCGAAGTAGTACAGCGTTTCGCCGCCGAAGATCAGCATCGAGAGAACCATCAGCTGCGTGCAACCGTGCGTGATGATGGTGCGCGAGATGGTGCTGGTGATCGCGTGGTCGAGGACCTGCGGCGTGGTCAGACCGCGCGCCTTCTTGAAGGTTTCGCGAACGCGGTCGAAGACGACGACCGATTCGTTGACCGAGTAGCCGAGCACGGCGAGCACCGCCGCCAGCACCGAGAGCGAGAATTCCCACTGGAAGAAGGCGAAGAAGCCGAGAATGATCACCACGTCGTGCAGGTTGGCGATGATCGCCGACACCGAGAAGCGCCACTCGAAGCGGAAGGCGAGGTAGATGACGATGCCGATGATCACCAGCAGAAGTGCCAGCGCACCGTTTTCGGCGAGTTCCTTGCCGACCTGCGGGCCGACGAATTCGACGCGGCGCAAGGTCGCTCCGGGCACCTCGGCATTGAGCGCGGCCATCACCGATTCGCCGATCTTGGCGCTGCTCTGCTCGGCCTTGAGCGGCAGGCGGATCAGTACGTCCTGGCTGGAGCCGAAGTTCTGCACGGCGATGTCGGTGTAGCTGGCCTTGCTGAGGCTGCCGCGTATCTTCTCGAGATCGGCGGCCTGCGCGTAGCTCACTTCGATCAGCGTGCCGCCGGTGAATTCGACCGACAGATGCAGGCCGCGGCTGATCAGGAAGAACACGGCGAGCAGGAAGGTGATCAACGAAATGACGTTGAAGACCAGCGCATGGCGCATGAACGGGATGTCTTTTCTGATGCGGAAGAATTCCATGTTCGTGCTTCCTTATTTCGCGACGGCGGTGTTGGAGGTGTTGCCCGGCTTCCAGATCTGGCCGATGGCCAGCGATTCGAGCTTGCGGCGGCGACCGTAGATCAGGTTGACCAGCGCGCGCGAGACGACGACGGCCGAGAACAGCGAAGTCAGGATGCCCAGGCAATGGACCACGGCAAAGCCGCGCACCGGGCCTGAGCCGAAGATCAGCAGGGCGATGCCGGCGATCAGCGTGGTCACGTTGGAGTCGAGGATGGTGCCGAAGGCGCGCTCGTAACCGGCGTGGATCGCCGCCTGCGGCGTCAGTCCGTTGCGCAGTTCCTCGCGGATGCGCTCGTTGATCAGCACGTTGGCGTCGATCGCCATACCCAGCGCCAGCGCGAT
>JBAQRB010000004.1:0-6483 GCA_049295655.1 Rhodocyclaceae bacterium | reverse complement strand
GCGAGCGGCCCGAGCGCAAGGCGCACGGAACGCAGCGACGAGACATATCAGTTGGATAGGCGAGGAGCGAGTACCGCGCAACGCGGCGATCGGGGCGCGTAGTAGATTTATTCATGGGAGATCATTTTCCTCCGAGATAGCCGGGCACGCGCACGCGCGCTTCGACCCAGCGCATGCCGAACATCACGACGACGTTGATGATCAGATAGGCGAGCGTCACGGCGATGAACGATTCGTACGGTTGCGCCGTGTAATCGACCAGCTGGCGTCCCTGCGCCGCGAGTTCGAGCAGGCCGATCGTCGAACAGACGGCCGAGTTCTTGAAAATATTCAGGAATTCGGAAGTGAGCGGCGGAATGATCAGGCGCGAGGCCATCGGCAGCATCACGTAGCGGTAGGTTTGCGCCAGCGTGAAGCCCATCGCCAGACCGGCGTTCTTTTGCCCCGGTGGCAGCGAGTTGATCCCCGAGCGCACCTGCTCGGCGACCCGCGCGCTGGTGAACAGGCCGAGGCACAGCATCGCCGCGAGGAACTGCTGGACGATCGGGTTGCTCTGTTTGTAGGCGCTGCCGATGCTCTCGGGAACCAGCTCGGGCAGGACGAAATACCAGAGAAAAAGCTGCACGAGCAGCGGAATGTTGCGAAAGAGCTCGACGTAAGCCGTCGCCAGACCGGACAGCCATTTGTTCGGAACCGTGCGCAAGACGCCGACCAGCGCGCCGAGCACGAGCGCGATCAGCCAGGCGCTCAGCGACAGCCCGACGGTCATTTTGAAGCCGTAAAACATCCAGCCGAGATAGGTGGTATCACCCGTCGCGCTCGGCTGCAGGAAGATTCCCCAGTGCCAGTTGTAATCCATTGCGTTCCCCCACCCGTTGCAAGCCACCGCCGGTGGCTTGATTTGCGATTACTCGAAAGCCTTGTCGTTCGGCGCCTTGTACAGCGCCTTCATGGCGTCGGAGAGCGGGAAGCCGAGATTCAGCCCCTTCGGCGGGATCGGCTGCAGGAACCACTTGGCGTAGATCTTCTCGGCCTCGCCCGAAGTCATCGCCCTGGCCAGCGCGCCATCGGCGAGCTTCTTGAACGCCGGATCATCCTTGCGCAGCATGCAGCCGTAGGCTTCGTACGACGGCGGCGTGCCGACCACGATCCAGTCGCTGGCGCGCTTGGCCTTGGCCATTTCGCCGTAGAGCAGCGCGTCGTCCATCATGAACGCCACGGCGCGGCCGGTTTCCAGCGTCAGGAAGGCTTCGCCGTGATCCTTGGCGCTGATCACGTTCATGCCGAGCTTCTTGTCCTCGTTCATCTTGCGCAGCAGACGCTCGGAGGTCGTGCCGGCGGTGGTGACGACGTTCTTGCCGGCCAGATCGGCGAAGTCCTTGATCCCGGAATTGTTCCTGGTCATCAGCCGCGTGCCGATGATGAAGATGGTGTTCGAGAAACCGACCTGCTTCTGGCGCTCGCTGTTGTTGGTCGTCGAACCGCACTCGAAATCGACCGTGCCGTTCTGCACCAGCGTGATGCGGTTCGACGAGGTGACCGGCATCAGCTTGACGTCGAGCCTGGCGAGCTTGAGCTCGGCCTTGACCGCATCGACCACCTTGAGCATCAGCTCCTGCGAGTAGCCGATCACCTGCTGCTTGTCGTCGTAATACGAGAACGGAATCGACGATTCGCGGTGGCCGAGCGTGATCGTGCCGGTTTCCTTGATCTTCTTCAGCGTGCCGGAGAGCTCCTGGGCGAACGCCGGGGCGGCGAGCAGGGGAGCGGTGAGCAGTGCGGCGAGCAGCGCGGCGGTCGTGAACCGGGTAGCAACGCGGGTAGCAGAGCGGGCGGAATGCGTGAACATTTTGTCTCCTTCGTTCTTGTCAGCGGATGGGTCGGCGGGCGCGGCCCGGACCCGATGGGTATCGCACAAGGCGTGCCAGCCAAAAACGAAGACGCAAGCCGCTGATTCGTTGACGATTACGAACTATGAAACGAACACACAAAAACGGAAATCCGGATTTCCGCAGGTTTTCTTGTTCGGGTTTCCGAATGCAGGCGCATGTTTTGCCGAAACGCACGACCCGCGATGCAGCACCCACCTCAATGACCCTGCCGGTAATGACATCGGAAGAAGTGCAGGCTACAATTCAGACATAGATAGCTAGCTAAAAAGGAAAAGTGATGCAAACCGTGCCGATTTACCAGCTTAAAAACGAACTGTCGAAATTTATCCAGGCAGTTGAATCCGGCGAAGAAATCTCGATTACTCGTCGAGGCACCGAGGTGGCGCGATTGGTACCAAGCCTTGGGCAGGTAAAAATCGACCGCGCCGAAACCATTCGTGCAGCACGCAAAAAATTCGAGCATGTCGCGGCATTCGATGAGCGTGAAATCACCGCCGAGGGGCGCAAGTGGTAGCCTTCGTCGTTGATAACTCAATCGCCGTGGCATGGGTTTACCCCAAGCAGGCGACGGAATATACGGAAAAACTGCTTGAGTTATCGGGTAGCGGCACACTTCATACCGCGTTTATCTGGCCGGCTGAATTTACCAACACGGCAAGTGTCATGGTCAATCGCGGTTTATTAAGCGACGACTTAGGCAGAGAAATGATTTCGATGATCAAGAGCTTCGGCTTTGTGGTGGATCGAGATCCGGCTGACCCATGCAAACTTTATCAACTCAGCCAGGAATATCGTTTATCTGCCTATGATGCGTCTTATCTGGAACTTGCCATCCGAATGGAAATTCCGTTGGCAACACGCGATGCAGAACTTGCAAACGCTGCTAAAAAACTCAATCTGTATCTCTCCTGAACACAGGAATAGACGGGGGAAACATTGCCAAGCCGGGGTTTTGGGGTCAGCTCTTGCATTGATTCATTAACCGGCCAACCATCAACCGCATGTACGAACGAAAGCCCCCCAAGCATGCGCATGCGGATTAAAAAGCTGGTTTGAGTGCGGAAATTAGAGCAACCGCGCTACTACGACATATAAGAAATATGGCCCCTCGCCTTTCGGCCCACCGCCACCGCCTATAAGATTGTCTGCGTACCCGGCGTAGTAGTCGCAAAAAATCCGTTCCACTTCCCGAACGTGTTTATCGGAAGTTGTTTGGTACAACACGATCATTTCGTGATATTTGCTGCCATTGCTTCTATATTGGGACGCGCGCGTTTCAGGGCTGTTGGTGATGCCAACTTTAAAAGCCGATGCCCTATCCGTTCTTGCGTATGCAGAGATGCGTTTGTGCAGCCCCAACTGGCTGGGCCACCCGGTTTCGTGTTCGTAGCGAATTTCCATAGCCTCCCCCTAACGAATGAAAGGAACTTCCCCGTCCCGAGGCTGCGGCGGAAGCCGCTGTCGGCATCAAGTGCCATGATGGAGGTTCCAGACCTTATCAAAACCACAAAATGGGAAGTCCATGAGCATTATCACGGTAGGGATTGATCTCGCCAAGAATATCTTTGCAGTGCACGGTGTGGATCAAAACGGCAAGGCGACGCTGGTCAAGCCGAAGGTGTCGCGCGAACAACTGCTGCCACTGATCGTGCAATTGTCACCGTGTCTGATCGGCATGGAAGCGTGCTCCGGCGCACACCACTGGGCGTAATACAGGTCAGGCCTTGCATTGATTCATCGGTCGAACCAACTATTGGCCACATGCCCGAATACAAGGCCTGACACCAGACATATGACTAGCGTCCGGTTTTCCGAACCAGCGCAGCGCTTTCCCCGGATCGGCAGTCCCGTTTACGCAACCCACGAATTCCCGGAAAGCCTCCAGTGCCGCCAAACGGGCAAGCTGGCGGCCAAGAACGCTGTCGCCAAGTCACTTCAGGCGAACAGGTCGACGGCCAGCTTGACGATCAGGACGCTGACCACGGCGAGGAAGGCCTTACGGATGAAGCCCGCGCCGTGGCGCAGGGCGAGGACGGTGCCGAGCTGGGCGCCGGCCAGGTTGCAGGCCGCCATGAGCAGGCCGGTGGCAATGAGCAGCGGGCCGTGGCTGGCGAAGAAGGCGATCGCGGCGACATTGGTCGCGCTGTTGATGACCTTGGCGCTCGCCGAAGCGCGCAGGAAATCCATGCCGAACAGGCGGACGAAGGCGAAGATCAGGAAGCTGCCGGTGCCGGGGCCGAAAAAGCCGTCGTAGAGGCCGATCACCAGGCCGAGGACGACGCAGCGCCAGCGATCGGCCGGTACCAGCTCACGCGTCGCGACATGGCCCAGATCCTTGCGCAGGAAGGTGTAGATGGCGACCAGCAGCATCAGGATCAGCACCAGCGGACGCATCAGGTCGCGCGACAGCCAGGCGACGAGCGCCGCCCCGAGCCAGGCGCCGATCAGCGCCGCCACGGTGGCGGGCAGGACGATGGCCCACGGGATGGCGACGCGGCGGGCGAAACGCCACGCCGATGCCGAGGTGCCGGCGATGCTCGACAGCTTGTTGGTGCCGAACAGCGTCGGGATCGGCGTCTGCGGAAACTGGCCGAGCAGGACGGGAATCTGGATCAGGCCGCCGCCACCGACCACGGCGTCGACCATGCCGGCGAAGAAGGCGGCGCTGCCGAGGATGAGCCAGTCAAGCGTCATGAGGAAACGATCCGGATGATGAAAGACGCCCGGCGCCATCAGCCGCCGGGGAAAAGGGTGACCGCCGGGGTAACAACCGGGGTGACCGCCGGAGCGGATCAGGCCGGCACGGCGAGCGCTTCGGGCCGCCTGGCAACAATTACCGGCTGCTGCCGCCAGTTAGCGGGCGTCATTATCGTCGCAAAAACTGACCCAAGGCCAGCCAATGGACAGAAAAGGGTACATTGAGCGCCACGCAAAAAAACAGACCAATCCGATGACCCATACGCCGATCGTCTACACCATTCGCCCATTGAATCCGGCAGCGCATCTGTTCGAGGTGAGCTGCACGGTGGACAACCCCGACCCGGACGGCCAGCGTTTCGCGCTGCCGGCATGGATTCCCGGCAGCTACCTGATCCGCGATTTCGCACGGCACATCGTCGCGATCCGCGCCGAATCGGGTGATTCCGCCGGTCGCCCGGTTCGCCTGGCCAAGATCGACAAGCACACCTGGCAGGCGGCAGCGCTGAAGGCCGGCGAGTCGCTGACCGTGACCTGCGAGGTCTATGCCTGGGACCTGTCGGTGCGCGGCGCGCATCTCGACACGACGCACGCCTTCTTCAACGGCACCAGCGTCTTCCTCAGCCCGCTCGGCCACGAACAGGCGCCGTGCCTGGTCGACCTCCTGCCGCCCGAGGGTGAGGACTATCAAGGCTGGCGCGTCGCCACGGCGCTCGCAGCGGAAAACAGCGAAAAGAACGAAAAGGTCGCCGCCAAGCGGCACGCAAAACGCAACGGTTTCGGCCGCTACCGCGCCGCCAACTACGACGAGCTGATCGACCACCCGGTCGAAATGGGCACCTTCACGCGCGCCACCTTCAAGGCCTGCGGCGTGCCGCACGAAGTGGTGATCAGCGGCCGGCACGACTGCGACCTCGAGCGCCTGACCGCCGACCTCAAGCGCATCTGCGAATGGCAGATCCGCTTCTTCGGCGAACCGACGCCGATGGACCGCTACGTCTTCCTCGTCACCGCCGTCGGCGACGGCTACGGCGGCCTCGAACACCGCGCCTCGACCGCGCTGCTCTGCGCGCGCGACGACCTGCCGCACGCCGGCATGGCAGGCACGCCCGAGCGCTACCGCGGCTTTCTCGGCCTGTGCAGCCACGAATACTTCCACACCTGGAACGTCAAGCGCATCAAGCCGGCGGCCTTCGTCCCCTACGACCTGACCCGCGAAAACCACAGCACGCTGCTCTGGGCCTTCGAGGGCTTCACCTCGTATTACGACGACCTCGCGCTGCTGCGCTGCGGCGCGATCGGGCTCGACGACTGGCTCGAACTGACCGCCAAGACGATCGCCAATGTCGAGCGCGCTCCCGGCCGCCGGCGCCAGACGCTCGCCGAATCGAGCTTCGACGCGTGGAGCAAGTATTACCGGCAGGACGAGAACACGCCCAACGAAGTGGTCAGCTACTACGCCAAGGGCGCGCTGGTCGCACTGGCGCTCGACCTCACGCTGCGCAGCGCGACGAAAGGCAGGACCTCGCTCGACGACGTGATGCGAACGCTGTGGCGGCGGCACGGCCAGACCGGCGTCGGCGTCGGCGACGACGACATCCGCCGGATCGCCGAGGAATGCGCCGGGATCAAGCTCAAGCACTTTTTCGACCAGGCCGTGCACGGCACGCAGGACCTGCCGCTCGCCCGCCTGTTGAAACCGTTCGGCATCCGCCTGCAGCGCGCCGCAACGGGCCAAACGCCGTCGCTCGGCGTCAAGACCGGCAGCGACGGCAACGAAGTGAACCTGGCAACCGTCTATGCCGGCGGCGCCGCGCAGCAGGCGGGCCTCGCGGCCGGCGACACCCTGCTCGCGCTCGACGGCCTGCGCGTCACGCCGGCCACGCTGGAGCGC
>JBAQRB010000003.1:0-6067 GCA_049295655.1 Rhodocyclaceae bacterium | reverse complement strand
CGCCGGCGCCGAGCAGCCCGGCGGCGTAGCCGAGCGACGACGCGGCGATGTAGGCGCCCATCGCCCGCCCGCGCGACGCCGGCGCAAAGCGCTCGGCGATCAGCGTCAGTCCCGGCACGTACGAGCCGCCGGCGCACAGGCCGGCCAGCCCGTAGAGCAGGAAGGCCGAGCGGAAATCGTGCGCACCGAGCGCAAAGAGCAGCGCGCTCGCGCACGCCGCGTAGCCCATGCCGAGGAAGGTGCGCTTGGCGCCGTAGCGCCCGGCGAGCAAGCTGGCGACGACCAGCGAGACGATGTAGCCGGCGTGCCACGCCGACTGCACCGAACCGGCCTGGCTCGCCGACAGCCCCCAGGCCGGGCGCAGCAGCGGAATCAGCGCCGCGTACGCCGTGCTGATCAGCGCAAAACCCATGCGGCTCAGGCAGAAGAGCAGCAGCCAGCGCGTATCGCCGATCGCCCGCCTGGCGTCGGCCGCCATCGTCAATTCCCGCACCTGCCGCCCGCCGCCAGCCCCAGCGCGCAGAGCACGTCGGCGATTTTACTGGTCGGGCAGACGATGCGTGGCGGCAGGCGGGGCATGGGCAGGCTTTCGGATTCCGGAGCGGGTTGCCAATTGTAGCCGTCCGCCGCTCGCTCGATCCCAAAGTCGCCCCGCCGGATCAAAGGCCTTTTCTTGCCGGGATTGCCTTTCCGATCTGCAGAGGCGGTCTGCGCTTGCCGGCGGCGAGCACGCAATCGCCCGCCGGCGTCAGGCGTTGCGCCGCGACACGCTTCGACCGGTGCTTACCCTTGTGTCGCGCGCCGGTCGGGAAAGGGGATGACCAAGCCGCTGACACGGCGCTCGGGCGCAAACCGGCTTTTCGGGATCGGGTCGGCACCGGCCACCGTCGCAGCGGCGTGCACGAACGATCCGAGGAATGCCTGAACCAATGCACTTTGCATGATCGACGCCAGCTCGAGCCACTGGCGGCTGATTTCCTGCATCTCGAGCGCGCTGTGCGGATCGCCGAAGGGCCCGGCATAGCGTTCCGGAAGCGGACGCAGCGGCTGCGTCGAATTCAAGGGCTTCAAGGGCATCGCCATTTCCAGGGGCTTCGTCATTTCCCGCCACCACCCGGCGATCTCAGCGCTGACAAGGTTCACCGTCCGCGCCTCCAGTTCAAGACAACGCGTGACCAGCAACGCGTTGACCCGCCCGATCGCCTGCAGGCTGGATGCGTAACCGTCGGGGAGACGATCGGCGGCGGCGTCGCCTTTCTGATGAGGGGGCATGGCATGGCTTTCCTGATGAGAATTCGACGCCCGGCACGAACGATCGACGCTGGCGATCCCGGCTCGCCCGGAAGCGCCGAATAGCGAAGAGCGGCCGGCGGGCGCCGAAAAAACGGTTACGTCCGCCTTTCCAGGGACCCGTTCCTGGCTAGCCGGCCTGCCGGTGCTGGGCCGTTCTCGCCTTGCTCAGATGGCTTTCGTCGCGGCTGCCTTTTTCAAGCTTTTCCTCGACCTCCGCTGCCGACCGCTCGAACGAACGGCTTGCCGCGCCGACCCCGTGCTCGACTTGACGCGAAAAGTCCTGCATCTGCCGCGCGAACAGGCTCGGCTCCTGCGCTATCAGTTGAAAAACACTTTGCGTGTACGTGCTGACAAAGCGCGAGAAGTTTTGCGTCGTCTCCCCCATCCACTGCTTCAAGGCATCGGACTGCATCATTTGCATGAAGGATTCCTGCGCCATCTTGCTGAACTTGTCCGTATTGGATTGCGTCAGCTCACTCATTTCGGGCGTCTGGATGAAACGGGAAGTCGCTTGCAGGTTGGCGTTGGTGAGATCGACAAAGGGCTGGATGATGTTGATCATTTAATTCTCCTGAGAAGGCATTTATCAAAAATTGATGCGGCCTCGCGCCTCGGCGAAACATCGAATGCCCAGCGGGGCATTCCTGCCACCGATTCTCGGCCGCCTGAAATGCCTTACTCCCCGGACAAAGACCGCAGCACCTTCGAGAAAAGCTTTCCATGGCAACAAAGTAAAAGACATCACGGCTGCCGTCTGTACGTTGAGTAACCAAACGCGGTTCTTTCGCAGCGGCGAAGCGGGCAGGCCCCCTGACGAGACCTGGGCAAGAGACCGGGCAATGCTCGAAGAGTGGCGTATTCATTGACTCTCCGGGCATCGCCCGGTGCTGCGCCAGGCGAGGAAAATACGCCTGCAGCAGCTGCCCGACTGGACTTACCAAAGATCAGTGAGCGGATTTTTTTGTTGCACGTCACGCATCGGAAGCCGGCGAGCGGTGGATTTGTTGTACGAAAATCCCTAAATATCACTTTCGTAATAGGTACGGGTTTATCATAAAAAGCCTCAGCGACCAGAAGAACCACACGCCCGCCATGTCCGCCGACCTGTCCCGGATTTCCAGACCGAAAGCGACCATCAGGCTTCAGACCCTGTTGATGGTGATGGCCGGCGTCAGCCTGCTGGGCATGCTGATCGTCTCCTTCCTGCTCCTCACCCGCCTGAGCACGAACCTGAACGAGCAGAAGCGCGACACGCTGCGCGCCCGGATTGAAATGGCAGAAAGCCTGGTGCAGCATTTTCACACGCTGGCCCGGAAGGGCGAGCTGACCGATGCCGAAGCCCAGGTCCGGGCGATCCAGGCCATGCGCCAGCTTCGTTCACTGAACAACGAATACGTCTGGATCAACGACATCCAGGGCCGCCTGATCCAGCATCCCTTCATGCCGGAGCTGGAGGGCAAGGATCTCGGCTATCTCAAGGACAGCAACGGCAAGTCCATCTTCCTCAGTTTCGTAGACATCGCGCTCACCCAGGGTTCCGGCTTCGTGCGCTATTCCTGGCCGAAGCCCAACGCCGTCGAGCCCACACCCAAGCTCTCCTACGTCAAGCTCTTCGCGCCGTGGCAGTGGGTGATCGGTTCGGGCGAATACCTGGACGACATCGACGATGCGTACTGGAAGGAAGTCCGCCGGCTGATCCCCGTGCTGGGAGGCATCAGCCTGCTGTTCGTGGCGATGATCTTCTGGTTGCGCCGGCAGGTCCTGGTCCGCGTGGGCAGCGACATGAAGGACGCGGTCAGCATCGCCAGCCAACTCTCCCACGGCGAATTGCACCAGCCGCTCAAGCTCGGCGCTAGCGCAAGCAGGGGCCTGCTGGACGTCCTGGCCAACGGCGCCAGAAGCCTGGGACGCGCTTTGAGTGAGCACCGGGGGCCGGGCCTGCTCGGCCATCTGGCGCGCCGCAAGGATGCCGAGGACGAACGGCGCCACCTGAGCGAGGCGCTCAAGCAGTCGCAGGAGGCGGTTGTTCTGGCGGAGGCCGACCTCACCTTCGCCTACGTCAATCCCGCATTCACCCGCCTGTTCGGCTATACCCAGGAGGAATTGCGAGGGCAACCGATAGACCTGCTTAAAGTCTCCGACCAGGCCGGCGGCTCGCCGAACGAGACTTCCCGCGCGGCACGCGAGGAGGGAATCTTCCATGGCGAGGTACTGCGCCGCGCCAGGGACGGTCGTGCGATTCCGATCCTGATCAAGGTGGCGCCGGTATTTGACGAATACCAGATCGTCACCGGCTACGTCGCCAGCATGACCGATCTCACCGAAATCCATCGCGCCCAGACCGCCCTGCGTGAAAGCGAGGAAAAGTTCCGCGCCATTTTCGACCAGACCTTCCAGTTCATTGGCCTGCTCGACACCGCTGGCCGCATGCTCGATGCCAACCGTACGGCCCTGACCCTGACCGGCACCAAGGCCGAGCAAGTGATCGGCAAACCCTTCTGGGAGACGCCCTGGTGGTCGCATTCACCGGAACTCCAGGCCAGGGTGCGGGATGGCGTGGCGCGCGCCGCCCAGGGCGAACTGATCCGTTTCGAAGCCACCCATCCAGCCGCCGACGGTAGCCAGCACTACGTCGATTTTTCGCTCAAGCCGATCCACGACGCCGCAGGGCGGATCACGATGCTGATTCCGGAAGGGCGCGACATCACCGAACGCAAACGAGCGGAGGATGCGGCCCATCAGCGGCTGGATGAAATCACGCGCATCAACGCCGAACTCAAGGAACTCAACGAGCAACTGATGCAGAGCCGGAAACAACTGCTGCAGTCGGAAAAAATGGCCTCCATCGGCGTGCTGGCCGCCGGCGTGGCGCACGAAATCAACAATCCGGTCGGCTTCATCCGTTCCAACATGGGCTCGCTGCGCAACTACGTGATGAACTTCCTGCGCCTGATCCAGGCCTACGAGATCGCGGCGGCCAAGCAGCAGGACCATCGTGAGACCTTCGACGAGGTCCGCCGACTGGCGCAGGAAATCGAATTTGCCTACGAACGCGATGACGTACCGACGCTGCTCGACGAATCGATCCAGGGACTCGAACGCGTCACCAAGATCGTCCAGGACCTCAAGGATTTTTCGCGCATTGACCAGAACGAGCGGTGGCAGCAGGCCGATATCCACCAATGCCTGGAAAGCACCCTCAACATCTCGCGCAACGAGCTCAAGTACAAGTGCGAGATCCGCAAGGAATTCGGCCAGCTGCCCGCCATCGAATGCCTGCCGCACCAGCTCAATCAGGTATTCATGAACCTGCTGGTCAATGCGGCCCATGCCATCGACCAGCACGGCACCATTACCCTGCGCACCGGCAGTGGCGACGGACAGGTCTGGATCGAGATCGCCGATACCGGAAAAGGTATCCCGCCAGAACACCTCACGCAGATATTCGACCCCTTTTTCACGACCAAGCCCGTTGGCCAGGGCACCGGCCTCGGCCTCGCCGTTTCCTACGGCATTATCGAAAAACACCACGGCAGCATCGAAGTCGACAGCGAAGTCGGCAAGGGCTCGGTCTTCCGCATCCATCTTCCGATCAGCCATCGTTACGCAGAAGCCGACATAGCCACCACGCCAACGGCCTGAACGAGCAAGCGCCGCAGCCAGCGAAGCGTAAAAATCGAGCGCTGCCGCCCGTTGCAGGAACTAGCCGCCCAGCCCCTGCCGGATCATTAGCCCGGCGGTAAGCAGCAGCAGGACCGCGAACAGACGGCGCAGGCGCGCTTCGGGCAGGCGGTGCGCCCAGGCGACGCCCATCGAGACGGTGCTCATGCCGCCGACCGCGAGCAGGGCGCCGATCTGCCAGTCGACCTGCCCGGCCTGCGCGAAGGTAGCGAGCGCGACGAGCGCGCCGGGGACGACGAGCGCCAGCGCGATGCCCTGCGCGACGGCCTGGCGCTTGCCGAAGCAGCGCACGAGGATCGGCGCGGCGACGATCCCCGAGCCGACGCTGAACAGGCCGGCGAACAGCCCGCCGACGATGCCGACCGCCGGCAGGTAGCGCTCGTCCCACGGCGCGCGGCTTTTCGTAGGACTCTCCGCACCGTCCGGCGCGGCAAGCCGCGTTCCCCACAAGAAGTGGCAGGACAGCGCGATCAGGAAGAACGCGAAGCAGACCATCAGCAGCCGCGAGTCCATGTGCACGGCAAGGCGCGCCGCCGGCCAGGTGGCGAGCAGCGTGACCAGCCCGACGAGGCCGGCCGTGCGCAGCGGAAACGGGCTGCGCTGGCGGTAGCGCCAGAAGGCGATCAGCACGTTCGGCGTGATCATCACCAGCGCCGTTCCCTGCGCCATCTGCTGCTCCATACCGAAGAACATGGCGAGCACCGGAATCGCGATGATGCCGCCGCCGATGCCGAGCAGGCCGCCGATCGCGCCGAGCACGCCGCCGAGCAGCAGGGTCAGCGCAAAGAGCGGCAGAGAATCGATTACGAAGGCCACGACGGTCACCCGGACGTTGAAGAAAACACGAGTCTATCGGTTATCGGCGAATCTATAATTCACTCTGAAGCAAGCCATTGATAACCTGAACGCACGAATCAGCCTGCCGGAGAATTGCCGATGAACGACGTATCCGACCTCGCCTTCTTTGTCCGCATCGTGCAGTGCGGCAGCCTCGCGGCGACCGCGCAGGAGCTCGGCGTGACGCCGCCGCCGGTCAGCCGGCGGCTCGCGGCGCTCGAGCGCCGGCTCGGCGTACGCCTGCTCAACCGTACGA
>JBAQRB010000002.1:0-2166 GCA_049295655.1 Rhodocyclaceae bacterium | reverse complement strand
GCGTGGCAGGTGAGCGCGCAATCGCTGCGCAGCGAAGGCAAGAACACGCCGTTCATCGGCTACGAAATGGCCGGCCGGGTACGCCGCACGCTGGTCGGCGGGCGCATCGTTTTCGACGCGGGGGATTAATTCTGGCCGGGTAGGCGTACTGCACGGAATGGTCGGGCGTCAGCGTGAAGGCACACAAGCAGATAAAGACCTAAAAACCATAACCAGCGCGATCACATGCCCCATCGGCGCTGCACCACACAAGATGACGTCCAAATCATGAACGAAGATCGCGATATTGCGTTGATTGATGAATTGTGTGCTCAGCCGGCAGAAACTCCGTGGCTGGAATTCAAAGGTAACAATACTGAGCCAGATGTTATCGGCAAACGCTGCTCGGCCTTATCCAATGCCGCCCGTATCGATGGTCGAGATTTCGCCTACATGCTTTGGGGTATTGAGGATGGCAGCCATGCAATCATTGGCACGACCTTCAATCCCGATACACAGAAAGCACATGGGCAGGTCCTGCAACTATGGTTGGCCAACAGTTTGCAACCGAGCATTGCTTTCAGTTTTCGCGCCCTCAACCACCCCCAAGGTCGGGTGGTATTGCTGGAGATTCCGGCAGCCACCGGGACGCCGGTGGCATTCAACAGCATCCCCTACATCCGTATTGGTAGCGCCACACCAAAATTGACCGACTACCCGGAGCGCTATCAGCAGTTGATTGACCGTATGCAGCCCTACCGCTGGGAGCAAGGAATCGCCCGACGGTACGCAACCGGGGATGAGGTCTTGACGCTGCTCGACTACAGCCAATATTTCCGTCTGACCAAACAGCCATTGCCCGATAACCGTGCCGGCATCTTTGATCGTTTGGCGGCAGATCGCCTGATCGCTCGTGATGTGGGTGAGCGATGGAATATCACCAACCTGGGAGCCATCCTGTTTGCTGCCCGGCTCGGGGATTTTGAGGCGAGCTTGGCCAGAAAGGGAGTGCGCTTTGTCGGTTATGGCGGCAATAACCGTGCGGCTACCGTTACCCACCGACATGATGGCCAGAAAGGCTATGCCGCCGGATTCGAGGGTATGGTCGGCTACCTGAATGACCTCCTGCCCAAAAATGAACACATCGGGACTGCACTGCGCGAGGCACATCCCTTATTCCCTGAACTGGCAATCCGCGAGCTGGTAGCCAACGCCCTTATTCATCAGGACATGACCGTCACCGGAGCCGGGCCGCAAATTGAGCTGTTCACTGACCGGATCGAGATTACCAATCCCGGCTGTTCGCTGGTGAAACCGGATCGCATGATCGATTTGCCGCCTCGATCGCGCAACGAGGCACTGGCCTCGCTGATGCGCCGGATGGGAATGTGCGAGGAGCAGGGTAGCGGACTGGACAAGGTAATTGCCTTAGTAGAGGTTTTCCAACTCCCGCCACCGCTGCTCAGGACCGAGGATAACTCGACACAAGTGGTTCTTTACGGACCACGTAGTTTTGCTGAGATGACCCCGGACGAGCGGGTGCGTGCCTGCTACTTTCATGCGGTACTGAGGTTTCTCAGTGGCGACAAAATGAAAAACGCTACGCTTTGCGCTCGCTTGGGCATTGACCCAAAAAATGCCTCCCAGGCCACCGGGGTAATCAATAAGACTTTACGCGCTGGATTAATTCGTGTTGCCGACTCCGACCATCCCCGAGCAGGGTATGTACCGCATTGGGCGTAAGTTTCTTGATCGGGTTTTGATTGAAGGGGTGGCGAGCGAGCCATAAAAAATTCAATGCGCTTTATTTTCAAATACTTGACGACAATGAGTAATGAAGGATTTTCTTGACTGGGTTTTTATTGGCGAGGAGGAATAGCCATGATGCTGAAACCTGCGCCGAACACAGCGCGCTGAATACATCAGGCTTGAAGCGTAGGCTGCCGCTGCTTACCGCACTGGCCCGCATCACCTGCGACCCGGCCGCCATCCTCGGCATAGCCGCCGGCGCGCTGGCCGTCGGCAGCCCGGCCGACGTCTGCATCTTCGATCCCGACGAAGCGTGGCAGGTGAGCGCGCAATCGCTGCGCAGCGAAGGCAAGAACACGCCGTTCATCGGCTACGAAATGGCCGGCCGGGTACGCCGCACGCTGGTCGGCGGGCGCATCGTTTTCGACGCGGGGGATT
>JBAQRB010000001.1:0-5765 GCA_049295655.1 Rhodocyclaceae bacterium | reverse complement strand
GCTGTCCTTTGATGACTGGCAGAGCGAACGCGGCTCGCTGAACAAAAAAATCGACGACTGGCGCACGGACTGGGAAAGCAAGGACGTCAATCGCTTCCTCAAGCACTACTCGAAGAAGTTCCAGACGAAAGACCAGAACATCGAGCAGTTCGCCCAGCAAAAGCGGCAGGTCAATGCCGGCAAGGAATGGATCAAGGTCAAGCTCTCCAATCAGTCGATGTTCCGCAACCCGGGCAAGGAAGAAGTGGTTGTCGTCACCTTCGACCAGGATTACAGCAGCAACAACCTGAACAACCAGATGAAGAAACGCCAGTACTGGATCCGCGAAGATGGCACGTGGAAAATCATTTACGAAGGAAGCGTCTGATGCTCAAGAAAATATCCCTGCTCGCCGCCGGCCTGCTCGTCGGCGCCGCCGCACTCGCCGCACCGACCGTCGAAATGCAGACCAGCATGGGCAGGATCGTCGTCGAACTGAACGCCGAGAAGGCGCCGAAATCGGTTGAAAACTTCCTGCACTACGCCCGCGACGGCTTTTACAGCGGAACGATCTTTCACCGCGTGATCGACGGCTTCATGATCCAGGGCGGCGGTTTCAGCAAGGACATGGAACAGAAGCCGGCCAGCCGCAAGGTCGAGAACGAGGGCAAGAACGGCCTGAAGAACGAGCGCGGAACGATCGCCATGGCGCGCACGCAGGACCCGCATTCGGCGTCGGCCCAGTTCTTCATCAACCACCGCGACAATGCGCCGCTCGACTACCCGTCGCGCGACGGCTGGGGCTACGCCGTCTTCGGCAAGGTCACGCAGGGCATGGACGTCGTCGACAAGATCGCCAAGGTCGCCAACGGCGACCGCGGCATGTTCCAGAACGTCCCGCTCGAACCGGTCGTCATCCAGTCCGTCAAAATCATCTCCGATAAAAAGTAAGGAAGCACCATGATCAAGCTGCACACCAACTTCGGCGTCATTTCCATCGAACTCGAGACCGAGAAGGCGCCCGAGTCGGCCAAGAATTTCCTCGCCTACGCCGAAGCCGGCCACTACGACAACACCGTTTTCCACCGCGTGATTCCGGGTTTCATGATCCAGGGCGGCGGCTTCGAACCCGGCATGAAGCAGAAGGAATGCCGCGAGCCGATCAAGAACGAGGCCGACAACGGCCTGAAGAACGAGACCTACACGCTGGCCATGGCGCGCACCTCGGACCCGCACTCGGCGACCGCGCAGTTCTTCATCAACGTCGCCGACAACGACTTCCTGAACTTCAAGGCGCCGAACAACAACGGCTGGGGCTACTGCGTGTTCGGCAAGGTGGTCGACGGCACCGACGTCGTCGACAAGATCAAGGGCGTCAAGACCGGCAACTCGGGTTTCCATCAGGACGTGCCGAAGGAAGACGTGATCATCGAGCGCGCCGAAGTCTGCTGATTTTTCGTCGTTTCTTCGCTGATTCTTCGTTGACTCTGCGCTGACGCCGCCTTGATCCTTTTCATCTCGGATCTGCACCTTGCGCCGCAGACTCCCGGCGTCACCCGGATCTTCCTCGACTTTCTCGGCGGCCGCGCACGCGCCGCCGAGCAGTTGTTCATCCTCGGCGACCTGTTCGAGGCCTGGCCCGGCGACGACTGCATCGACGATCCTGCCGACGATTTCACCGCCGGGATTGTCGACGCGCTGCACGCGCTGAGCGCCGCCGGCGTCGCGATCTCGCTGCTGCACGGCAACCGCGACTTCCTGCTCGGCGACGCGTTCGCCGCGCACAGCGGTGCCCGCCTGATCGCCGACCCGTACGTCCTCTCGCTGCCGACCTGGCAGTTCGTCCTCTCGCACGGCGACGCGCTGTGCATCGACGACGCCGACTACCAGGCGTTCCGCGCGCAGGTGCGCGACCCGGCATGGCGAGCGGCTTTCCTCGCCAAACCGCTTGCCGAGCGCAAGGCGATCGCCAGCGCGCTGCGCCGGCAGAGCGAGACTTCCAAGCAGGACAAAGCGCAGTCCCTGATGGACCTGAACGCCGGCGCCACCGAAGACTTCATCCGCGCGAACGGCTACGCGACCTTCATCCACGGCCACACGCACCACCCGGCGACGCATGACCACATCGTCGACGGCATCCACGTCGAGCGCTGGGTGCTCGCCGACTGGCACGAAGAGTACGGCGAATGCCTGTGCTGGGACGGTGCATCGCTGCGCCGCGAAGCATTGGCCTGACGCGTATTTCACAGCGCATCGCCGGCAAGGCGCATGGATAGGCGTTCTACGAGCCATAACTCTGGAGAGTGGCGTATTTGCTGCCTCTCCGGGCAGCATCGTTGCAGATCGCCATTTGGCGCGGCTTGCCGGCAAGCGCCGCGCAGCATCACCTGATCTTGAATCGCACAAGGAAAGTTTCCTGAAATGAGTTCGCCCGCCCTCGAGATCCTGCGCCGCGTTTTCGGCTACCCCGCTTTCCGTGGCGACCAGGGCGAAGTCATCGATCACCTGGTGAGCGGCGGCGACGCGCTGGTGCTGATGCCGACCGGCGGCGGCAAGTCGCTGTGCTACCAGATTCCGGCGCTGCTGCGCCCCGGCGTCGGCGTCGTCGTCTCGCCGCTGATCGCGCTGATGCAGGACCAGGTCGACGCGCTGCTGCTCGCCGGCGTGCGCGCCGCCTTCCTCAACTCGTCGCTCGACTTCGCTGCGGTGGTCGACACCGAGCGCCGCCTGATGCGCGGCGAGCTCGACCTCGTCTATGTCGCGCCCGAGCGCCTGCTCACCGACCGCTTCATCGGCCTGCTCGACCAGCTCGTCGAGCGCGACCAGTTGGCCCTCTTCGCGATCGACGAGGCGCACTGCGTCTCGCAGTGGGGGCACGACTTCCGCCCCGAATACATCCAGCTCTCGAAGCTGCACGAGCGCTATCCGCAGGTGCCGCGCATCGCGCTGACCGCCACCGCCGACGAGCTGACGCGGCAGGAAATCATCAGCCGCCTCGGCCTCGGCGAAGCGCGCATCTTCGTCTCGAGCTTCGACCGGCCGAACATCCGCTACACCATCGTCGAGCGCGACAACCCGCGCCGGCAGCTGCTCGCCTTCCTCGCCGACCATCGCGGCGCGGCCGGCATCGTCTATTGCCTGTCGCGGCGCAAGGTCGACGAGACGGCGGCCTGGCTAGGCGAGCAGGGAATCGCCGCCCTGCCCTACCACGCCGGGCTGAGCGCCGAGACGCGGCAGAAGCACCAGCAGCGCTTCCTGCGCGAGGACGGCATCGTGATGGTCGCGACGATCGCTTTCGGCATGGGAATCGACAAGCCCGACGTGCGCTTCGTCGCGCACCTCGACCTGCCGAAGAGCCTCGAAGCCTACTACCAGGAAACCGGCCGCGCCGGGCGCGACGGCGAAGCGTCGGAAGGCTGGATGACCTACGGCCTCAACGACGTCGTGATCCACCGCCAGATGATCGAGGAGTCGCCCTCGCCGGTCGAACAGAAGCGCGTCGAGCGGCAGAAGCTCGACGCGATGCTCGCCTACTGCGAGTCGGCCAAGTGCCGGCGCGTCGTCCTGCTCAACTACTTCGGCGAGCAAGCGGCGCCCTGCGGCAACTGCGACGTGTGCATCGACCCGCCGCAGGTCTGGGACGGCACGATCGCCGCGCAGAAAGCCCTGTCGGCGGCGTTGCGCTCGGGCCAGCGCTTCGGCGCAGGCCACCTGATCGACATCCTGCGCGGCAAGCCGACCGAAAAGATCAAGCAGTTCGGCCACGACAGCCTGCCGACCTTCGGCGTCGGCGCCGAGATGGACGACATGGGCTGGCGTTCGGTATTCCGCCAGCTGCTCGCCGGCGGACTGCTCGAAGCCGACGCGCAGGCCTACGGCGCACTCAAGCTCACCGAGGAAGCGCGTGCCGTACTCAAGGGGCAAACCAGCCTGACGCTACGCCGGCATGCAGTACGCGTCAAAGGGGGAAAGACGTTCGGAAAATCGCGGGCGGCGAGCAACGCCGCGGCCGAAAACGATTCGCCGCTGGTCGCCATGCTGCGCAACTGGCGCGCCGAGAAGGCGCGCGAACAGGGCGTTCCGGCCTACGTCATCCTGCACGACCGGACGCTGCGCGAACTCGCCGAACGGCGCCCGAACTCGCCGGTCGCGCTGCTCGAAGTCCCGGGAATCGGCGCCGCCAAGGCCGAACGCTACGGCGAGGACCTGCTCGAACTTTTGCGCGACGGCTAAGCCAGCCCGCCCCACAAGGTGGAGATAGGCATCGCCCAAAGGCGATCACCGAGCGGCAGTGTCTCGGTGCCATCGTAGAGAATCACGCCCAGCTTGAACTGTCCTCCCGCAATGCCGGCCAGCCGTTTGAGGCCGCGCAGATCGCCTTCCTTGATCGAGGCCGCTGCTTTGACCTCGATGCCGATCAATTCGCCGCCTGCGTTTTCGACGACCACGTCGACTTCAAACTGATCGTGATCGCGGTAATACAGCAATTGAAAATCTCCATCGGCGGCCGTGGCATGCTTGAGCAGTTCGCCATAGACGAAAGTCTCCAGCACGTTGCCGAACCGACTACGATCCAGCGCGAACACGGCCGGCGAAAAATCGGCAAGCGTGGACAACAGACCCGAATCAATGAACTGCAGCTTGGGCGTTTTTACCACACGCTTAAGCCGGTTTCTGGCCCAGACATCAACGCGCTTGAGCAGGTACATTTGCTCGAAAACACTGATATAGCGGGCTGCCGTCTTGTGATCCAGGCCAAGCTGACCACCCAGTTGCGTGTAGTTACACAGTTGCCCCGAGACTTGCGCCAGCGCCCGCAAAAAGCGCGGCAACTGATCCAGCTTGTCGATGCCCGCCACATCGCGAACGTCGCGCTGAATGATCGCATCGACGTACTGTCGAGCCCAGGCTATGCGTCGGCGCGGCGTGGCGCGTGCAACGGCTTCCGGGTAACCGCCACGCAATACCGTTTCGACCAGCGCCTCGCCGACCAGCGGGGTAAGCACCGTCGGCAAATGCCCGGCAAAAACGCTATCGAGCCAATTGGCCGAGGCGCCCTGCATCTCGCTTTGCGCAAGCGGCAACAGCATCAAGGTTTCCATGCGACCGGCCAGCGAATCCGCCACGGTGGGCAGCGCCATCAAATTGGCCGAACCCGTAAGCAAAAAACGACCGGGGCGCCGATCTTCATCAACTGATTTCTTGATCGCCAAAAGCAGCTGCGGCGCACGCTGTATCTCGTCAATGACGGCTCGATCCAGGCTGCGAATCATCCCCACGGGATCCTCCCTGGCCGCCAACAGCGTCAACGCATCGTCGAGCGTGAGGTAACGCAGCCCTTGACTGGCAGCGATTTGGCGCACCAACGTCGTCTTGCCGGCTTGGCGCGGGCCGGCAAGCAGCACGACGGGCGTATCGGTCAGCGCTTCTGCAACGCGCGCTTCAATGAGCCGTGGATAAAGTGTGCTTGACGTAGTGGACGAGGCAATCATGGTAGAACATGTTACCGTGCAACCGGGAGCCAATCAACGTGCAATTGGGAAAACAAAGCCGTGCAATTGGGAAAACAAATCAATGCTGCCGAGCCCGAAGGGGGGCTTGAATAGCGCCACAGCAGGGCACCGCACAGGCGACGGGAGGCCATGAGCCGCCCAAAGGCGGCATCACGCCCGCTTCATCCGATCATAACGTTCATCCGCGTGCTCCTGGTTGCGGATGAACGACCTCAAAGCCGATCAGCGGTTGCGGCTGCCGCTGCGGTGCGCTGCACCGCCCGGCTTCGGTGC